>NZ_CP051216.1:0-300000 GCF_012516435.1 Pseudodesulfovibrio sp. zrk46 | reverse complement strand
TTGACCAAGAGCAGCCCTTCGATGACGCCAAAAGGGTGGTTGCAGACCACTACAAGGGGTCCTTTTTTCGGAATACGGCTGACAGGTTGACCGTCTGCGAAGAATTTTACGCCCAGAATTTCCAATGCCTTGTCGCAAAAGTGGGAATCAATCTCATTTTTATGGACTTCAGAGTACATTAAATTGAGAGTTTTTAGCCTCAGAACTTTCGACAGAGGCTTTTTGACAAGGGAAAAAAGAGTCTGGCGAACAGGGTCGCCAAAGGGGGAATCAAGGTTGAGCAGCGGTCCTTGGCCGTTCATGCGTACCCTCCGGGTAGTTGGTTTATCCAAACCTACGGAAAGAGGGGGAGGAGTACGCACCAACGGGGTGACAACTCATTGGATTTTGGTGACGGAATTTATACGATTCAGTGACAGGGCGTCAGAGAAAAATGTATGGAGTTCTCAATGAAAAGGCCCCGAACGATGAGTGCGTTCGAGGCCTGATTTGCTAGGAAGAAGTGATGGTTACTGGACAGGGCCTTCGCTGCCGCGAACCTTCCAGTGGGTGCTGGGAATTGGCAGGCAGTATGAACGCTCGGACATGTCGATGCACATGATCAGACCGCCTGAGTTCTCTTCCCAGAAGAGCTTGTCTATGAACAAGGCCACTGCCTGTGAGGCGGTGAGGTTGTCCGTGTCAGCGGCAGGCATAATCTGCCGTAGAACAGCGCGAGCGCCGTGATGCACCATTCTTGTTGCTTCCTTGGAGAGAGCCACGTCGTGGTAATCGATTTCGTGCAGTATGGGTTCGTCTACATTGTTGCCGATGAACGTTTCCTGAGTGACGGGCTGGTGCATACCGGACATGGTGGCCTCCTTTTTCCGTTTGAGGAGCAAGTTGCAATTCCCGGTCCGTTTCCCTTCTTATCGGCAGATAATCGTAAATGAAATATACCATAAAGATGACATGAGGTAAAATTACGTATATATAGGCGGCAAACTAATAATAGGCGCGACAGGAGGAGTCATGATCGCCAAGCTGAATCTTGCCGGATTCAAAACAGATTACGTTGTAGATATCCAGGAAATTGACGAACAGCACCGCTCGTTTTTCGAGATGCTCGACAAGATAGGAAATGTCGTGTCCGACATGTACAAGCCGCTTAGCGAAGAAGAGGCGGACGCACTGGCGGATGTGATCGACGAATTACGCGAGTACGCGCTGATCCATTTCCGGACCGAAGAGTCTTACATGAAAGAGGTGGACTACCCCGGGTTGTCCAAGCAGAAGAAAGAACACAATCGTTTTATTACCGATGTGATCCGCATGGAGGCCGAGATTGTGAACGGTACCGCTATGCCCGCCATCAAAATTCGCAATTTCATGCACGATTGGTATCGCGACCATATCCTGGCGCTGGATAAACCGTTCAGCGAGTTCTACAATAAAAACAAAAATTAATATCGTCGTTATTACTATGATATAGTTTTCGTCCCGGCCCATTGTGCCGGGACGCAATTTTTTTTGCTCCGTTGCCTTGACTCTTTGTTAGCCATGTTTATCTTTCTGCAAGCCTACGGTCCGGCTTTGTACGGAGACCGAGGTAAGGAGCCCAATGAGGGCGGCAGGGCTGCCTTAAAGCTCCGCCAAAAATGATAATCACTTATTGGAGGTATAGAGGAATGAAGCTGAAACCGCTGAACGATCGCGTTCTGGTCAAGCGTCTCGAAATGGAAGAGAAAACCGCTGGTGGTATCTACATCCCGGATTCTGCCAAGGAAAAGCCCATGAAGGGTGAAATCGTCGCTGCCGGTCCCGGTAAGCTGGACGACAAGGGCGAGCGCGTTGCTATGACCGTCAAGGTCGGCGACACCGTGCTGTTCGCCAAGTACGCCGGTTCCGAGATCACCATCGACGGTGAAGAGACCCTGGTGATGCGTGAGGACGATATCCTCGCCATCGTCGACTAGTTTTTGATCGTATCATTCTTACTCTTACAAACTGACGTTCTTTAAGGAGAATAGACAATGTCCAAAGAAATTCTTTTCGATGCCAAGGCTCGTGAGCGCCTGAAGGCCGGTGTGGACAAACTCGCCAACGCCGTTAAGGTTACCCTCGGTCCCAAGGGCCGCAATGTTGTGATGGAGAAGTCCTTCGGCTCCCCCGTCATCACCAAGGACGGTGTCTCCGTCGCCAAGGAAATCGAGCTGGAAGACAAGTTCGAGAACATGGGCGCACAGATGGTTAAGGAAGTTGCCTCCAAGACTTCCGATGTTGCCGGTGACGGTACCACTACTGCTACCGTTCTGGCTCAGGCCATCTTCACCGAAGGCGTGAAGCTGGTTGCTGCCGGTCGCTCCCCCATGTCCATCAAGCGCGGCATCGACAAGGCTGTTGAAGCCATCGTCGCTGACCTCGAAAAGGTCGCCAAGCCTACCCGTGATCAGAAAGAGATCGCTCAGGTCGGTACCATTTCCGCTAACAACGACGCCACCATCGGTAACATCATTGCCGAAGCCATGAACAAGGTTGGCAAGGAAGGCGTCATCACCGTAGAGGAAGCCAAAGGCCTCGAAACCACCCTCGACGTCGTCGAAGGTATGCAGTTCGACCGCGGTTACCTCTCCCCCTACTTCGTCACCAACACCGAGCGCATGACCTGCGAGATGGAAGAGCCCCTCATTCTCATCAAGGAGACCAAAATCTCCAACATGAAGGAACTCCTGCCCGTCCTCGAACAGTGCGCAAAGATGTCCAAGCCCCTCATGATCATCGCTGAAGACATCGAAGGCGAAGCTCTGGCTACCCTCGTAGTCAACAAGCTGCGTGGCACCCTGAACGTCGTTGCCGTCAAGGCTCCCGGTTTCGGTGAGCGCCGCAAGGCCATGCTGAAAGACCTCGCTATCCTCACCGGTGGCCAGGTTGTTTCCGAAGACCTCGGCATCAAGATCGAAGGCATGACCGTCAACGATCTCGGTTCCTGCAAGCGCGTTGTCATCGACAAGGAAAACACCACCATCGTTGACGGTGCTGGCAAGGCCGACGAAATCAAGGGCCGCATCCAGACCATCCGCGCTGAAATCGCTGATTCCTCCTCCGACTACGATCGCGAAAAGCTCCAGGAGCGCCTCGCCAAGATCGTCGGTGGTGTCGCCGTCATCAACGTTGGCGCCGCAACCGAGACCGAGATGAAGGAAAAGAAAGCTCGCGTCGAAGATGCTCTGAACGCTACCCGCGCAGCTGTCGAAGAAGGCATCGTCCCCGGTGGCGGTGTGGTTCTCGCCCGCTCCGGTCAGGCTGCCCTGAAGGTCAAGGCTGCTGACGACGACGAGCAGGCCGGTATCAACATCATTGCCCGCGCTGTCGAAGAGCCCCTCCGTCAGATCGCCGGCAACGCCGGTCTCGAAGGCTCCATCGTTGTTGAGAAGATCAAGGAAGGTAAGGGTGGCATGGGCTACAACGCCGCTACCGACCAGTACGAAGATCTGATCAAGGCCGGTGTCATCGATCCCAAGAAGGTTACCCGCACCGCTCTCCAGAACGCTGCTTCCGTCGCAGGCCTGCTCCTCACCACCGAGTGCGCCATCGCCGACAAGCCCGAGCCCGCAGGCGCTGCTCCCGCAATGCCCGGCGGCATGCCCGGCATGGGCGGCATGGGCGGCATGGGCGGCATGTACTAAACAGTACGGCCAATCTAAGCCAAATATTAAACCGGCTCGGTCCTCACGGACCGGGCCGGTTTTTTTGTTGTGTATGCCGCTGTGCGGCTGCCTCCGGCGGCCAAGGGGGAAGGGGAGAGAGAAGGGACCCTTTAAAAAGGGTCCCTTCTCTCTCCCCTTCCCCCTTGGATCCCCCATCCCCTCTCTCATCCCCCTAAACTTTTTGGTGCCCGCGCTGCTGCGCGGGAAAGTTGACGATACAGCCTCAGAGATATAAAGACTTAAATAATTGATGGTTTATTAGTGGAGGTGTGATGAGTGAGCATCTGACATATAGGAAAGAGATAAGGCCATGTGTCCTTACCTTTGACGATATTAAAAAAATTTTTAGAGAACTTAATAAGTGTCAAGAACGTGCTGTAGAAATTGAGAAAAAATCTTGGAAAAAAGAGTCATTTGAGTCGGAACAGGTCTACAAAAATTTTGTAAATCAGAGGTGCGATAATTATAAAATTTCCATAGTAGTTAATGGGGCTAATGGAGAAGACTTAGCTGGAGAAGACAGCACTCTTTTTGATTCCGACAATCTCCCTGAAGAAGTTGTTGGTGTGTATTTTTCGAATATATCTTGGTACCGATCTATGTTTGGTGTTAACCCAGCGCATTGCTTTGCTATCAATATTGATTTTAGAAAGCCGCCAATTATTGATTTTTCAACTCGTTCAACAGATCCAACCCCCAACTCTAGTATTGTTGAAGTGAGTGGGAATGATAGTTTATGGGTGCAGAGTGTGGTTGAGGCTGTTAAACGAGTGGAGAGAGAAAAGTCTAGCAATAGGAATATCCTTCACAGACCATTTGCATATGATTTTGTGGTTTGGTTTTTGGGTATTCCCGTAGGGGTTTTTGGGGCAAGTAAGTGTGAAGCTTTTATAGGGAAGTACACTGATAGTAATTTTGTGTTGTATGCAACATGTATAGTGTTTTTTGGGGCGTTATTAATGTGTTTTCGAGGGGCATTTAGTTACACGAAATGGGCGTTTCCAAAAATTGAATTAATTCGGGAAGGAAGTGCAACTCTGAAACATCGGAAGAGATGGTCTGTGCTGGTGGGTACTATTGTGTTGTCCGTAATTAGTTCTTTTGTATTTAAAGCTATTTCAGGCTGAGTGTTGGGGATAGTTTTTATAATGTAGGGGAAATTCCCATTGCTCTTGTGTAGCCATCAAACCCACAACGGCCTAGAAGCTGACAATACGGGCGGAGCGGCTCTTCGAACCGCGCGTAGCGAAGCGGAGCATTCGGTTCGTTGGAGCGCAGCCCGGATTGATCAGATTCTTGGACGTTTGGGTGGCGGGGAGCGTGCGTTCTGAAAAGCGTTTTTTGCTTCATTTTTGTCGCTTTGGACAAAAAGAAGTCGCTGGCTTCAGACAGCGAAAGCTGGAGGAAGCGCAGCGACCGGCTCTATATTCTTTCATTCTTCATGCCGCCCATAGGGCGGCTTCCTTATTCCCTCTTCATCAATATCCCAAACATCACCACCATCACCTATCCCTTCCTAATAATCGTCTTCCTTCCCCTCGTCGCAAACATCCTTGGGCGCGCCAACGCACTTCTGTGACTCAGGATTCCAAACCTGACAGTCATGCGGACAATTCTGCGGCTTGACCCAATTGGGGCAGGAGAACTCCATCACGGCGTCGGTATAAACGTCATGGCATCGCTTGAGCGCGCGCTGGCATTGTCCGTAGCAGGCAACCGCTTTGACGCCGTCGAAGTTTTCGCAGCGAGCTGTGCAGGAACCATAGTCTCCGCAACAGTTGACGGTCTCCGTCACACCAAAGGCTTCCTTGCAACAGTTGATGCAGGCTTCATCGCTCGGCTTGCACCCAATGACGCAATCTGTAAGCGTACCGGCCTCGGCAAAGACCGGAATAGGTTTAATGACGACTATCAAGAAGAGAAGGGCGGCTATGTGCAGGAAATAGGCAGGTCTAAACATGGCGCATACTCCTTTTTTCAGGAGCGTACGACAATCAACACTCATGAACTAGCTAGCGTGAAAATTTATAATGTAAACGGCTATTTCTGTGTTCTGTGGTATGAAATTGAAGCGGTTGACTGAAGCGTATCATGCAGGGGGCGCTTGCACCTGTTTCGACAACCGGGTAACTATCCTGTTTGGTTGAAGGAACTCGATGAAAAGGGCGCCGCGTCCCATAATCCGCCTTGAAAACTGAAAGGATCACAGTATGCCCACTGATAAGTTCATGGAAGAAGCCTATGCACTGGCCAAGAAAAGCTATGACGAGGGTGGGCTGCCCATTGGTGCCGTGTTGGTCCGGGGGGATGAAATTGTGGCCCGTGGTCATAATCAGCGAGTGCAGCTCGGTGATCCCATCGCGCATGGCGAGATGGACTGTCTGCGCAAGGCGGGGCGGCAGAAGAGTTATCGAGACACCGTGCTCTACACCACACTTTCACCGTGCATGATGTGCTCGGGGACCATTGTTCAGTTCGGTATCCCAAAGGTTGTCATCGGGGAAAACCGCAACTTCGGCGGCAACGAGGAATTCCTGCGCTCTCGTGGTGTCGAGGTGGAGATCGTCGATCATCCGGGGTGTATTGACCTGATGGAACGACTGATCCGGGAAAAACCGGAGCTGTGGAACGAAGATATCATGGAAGATTAGGCGGCTGCCTATTTCTTCTTTCTCCGTCCCCGCTCGTATTCCTTGAATGCTTTCTGGGCGGTGGCCATCTGTTCATTCAAGGCGTCGGCCTTCTTGCCTCGCCATACCAAAACACCGGCAAACGCAGCCACCAGCGCACCACATAATACCCACATGACGATTTCAGCGGGTGGTACCAGCATCCCGGTGAAGATGAACGCCATTACCGCTGCTCCGACGGCAGAGGTGAGGTGTTTGTGGTTCAGCCAGTGGGCGTTGAATGCCAAAATCTGGTCCTGTGCGGTGGCAATGTCTGCCTCCAGCCGCTCGCGGGTGGCCTGTCCTTCGGTGGTCATATGTATTCCTCGTTGCGGATTGAATTCATTGCGTGCTGCGTTTTTGCCTACATTACGATCAAAGTCCAGATCGTTACTTGGATTTTGGGAACACCCAGCATCCTTTGATTTCGAGATCACTGCAGGAACTGAACTCTTTTAGCACATCCAGAAAATGCCTGAGGGCCGTGGATACCTCGCCCTTTCTCCATGCCACCTTGATAGCGCTGTACTGCTTGACGCCATCCCACTCGAACGGGAGCAGCTTGACGCAGGGCGGGCATACTTTCTCCATTCGTTCCGGTACAAATCCCATGCCCATACCAGCGGCAATGAGTGAGAGCTTGATCTGTTGCGTCCGGGCTTCCTGCACAATGCGGGGCATGCAGTCACGCTCGTGAAAGCGGGCGATGGAGCGTTCGTATGCGTTGGGATAATGAAGGCGGGAGAACATGATGAATGGTTCACCCTTGAGATCATCCCACCCCGCTGTACCGCGCTTGGCAAAGGGGTGATTCTCGTGAACCGCGAGATAGTAGGTGTCCTCTATGAAGGTGCGTGACTCCATTTTGTCGGAGTCGGTGTGGCAATGATGACATAATCCAACATCAAGCTCTCCATCGAGGATGGCATTTTTTTGTGAGCGTGACTCCATCTCCTGAATGTCGAGGACAATGCCTGGGAACCGTTTGCGGAACTCGGTAAGTGCTTCTGGAAATTTGGTGTGGATGGCGGAGTTGAGGAAACCGATGCGTAGCCGCCCGATCTCGCCCCGGGCAATGGACTTGATGCGGGTCACCCCGGCATCGAGAGTCTCCAGCGTGTTGCGCGCCACACAGAGAAAGGTCTTTCCCTGCTCTGTGAGGGCTACCACTCGATTGGTACGGTCAAAAAGTTTGCAGCCCAGCTCCTCCTCCAGCTTCTTGATCTGCTGGGACAGGGGCGGCTGGGCAATGTGGCAACGCTCTGCCGCGCGGGTGAAGTTCAACTCTTCGGCAACGGCCACAAAGTATTTGAGTTGGCGCAGTTCCATGGATGCCTCCGCAATTCATTATATCGAAAAGGTATCGCAATAGGTCGACATATATATTGGACGTATCGCGTTTTCTGGACATACTTAAAGGGACGCCCAATGACAAGTCGGGCGTCCCTTTAAAGGAGATGGCTAGATGAAAGTGCAGTTACAAGGCCCACTCGGGCGTGCCGTCGAGGACTTCGCGATACTCGGCCACGACCTTGAGAAACTTGCGGAGCAGAGCGGTTTCGTTCTTCTGCTTCCACAGGGCTGTGATCTCCCACTGGGGCAGATCGCCGTCCAGAGGTTTGAAGGTCACGCCGGAACGCTTGTCGCCTGCACTGGAGGCCGGAACGAGGGCGCAGCCGAGGCCTGTTGCCACCAGCGCCACGGTGGACTGCTCGGTGTTCACCTCCTGCACGATGTTGGGCATGAAGCCCGCCTTGTGAAAGGAGCCGATGAGCGAACGATAGAGGGCTGGTTGCGCGATGCGTTGGTTGAAGATGAGCGGTTCGCCTTTGAGGTCGGTTATGTCGACGCGCTTTCGATCCGTGAAATGGTGGCCTTCCGGAATGGCGAGAACATAGGGCTCGCGCAGGAATACCATCGTATTCAACCCGCTGGTGTCATGGCCGAACAGCCGCACAAAGGCGATGTCGAGACGATCGGCGCGGAGCATGGGCAACTGCTCGGTGGTGGACTTGGCCGAGAACTCCAGCCGGATGTTGGGGTTGGCCTCGCGGAAGGCGCGGATGGTCTGGGGCAGCTTGCTCAGGGCTGCCGGACCGATGAAGCCAACGTGGAGTTGCCCCTCAAGGCCTTTGGACATGTCCTGGATGCAATGCACGGCTTCGTCGATGCGGTCCATGATGTCCCGACAGCGGCGCAGGAATTCATTCCCCTCAGGGGTGAGGGCCACCTTGCGGCTGGTGCGTTCCAGCAGCTTTACCCCCACCTCTTCCTCCAGCTTCTTGATCTGCTGGGAAAGGGGGGGCTGGGCGATATGACAACGCTCGGCAGCTCGTCCGAAGTGAAGTTCCTCGGCCACGGCGATGAAATACTTAATTTGTCTGAGTTCCATTATTGAGATGTATCAAGTCTTAATTGCGATGTAAATATATATTGGACATATTCATGCCCGGTCTCTAGCGTCTGGGCAACACGAACAAGGAGGCGCTTATGTTGGTTTCGCTGAGTTTTCGTCTGACCATTTCCGTACTGTTGGCCTGTGCCATGGTCGTACTTTCCACAAACATTTGCATGGCAGAAGCGCAAGGGCGCATTCTGGGGCAGGGCTTGCCCAACACCGTCGGTCTGGCGCAGGACCATCGCGGTCTTCTCTATACCGCTAACAAAGTGACAGGCGATGTGTTCTGTCTGCCGCCCGAGTCTGATCCCGTATTGCTGGCCCGTGTGCCGGGTGTACCTACCTCCGTGGCCGTGGACCGGTTGCGCAATGTCTTTGTCGGCACGGAAGCTGGTAGCGTATTCGTGGTGTCCCTAGACGGTTCGGTGCGAGAAGTCTACCACTGTTGCGGTGCTCCTGTCGGACTCGATATCGATCGCGACGGCGGTTTGCTCATCGCCATGGAAGACGGCGTGATTGTGAGAGTGGACCGTAAGGATTTTGTTGAAAGATAAATCAGAATGGGATGCCGCCTTCGGCGGATTTGTCGGGTGATTTCGCCTCCGGCGGCCATCGCTGCTGTCTTCATCCGTAAGGCTCGAAGACTCGTCAACGGCTGAAGCAAAGGGCTATACCCTTTGGAATAGCCACGACCTTCATGTGTGACTATTGGCTCTTCTCTTCTGTTTTCAACGGGTTGCCGACTGATGTCTGCAACCCGTTTGATGTTTGTGTGTGAACCGCGTGTGTTAAATTGCTATGCAACTTTACTATCATCCTTGCGGCTTTCCCTTTCGTAGACATCCATGGCATCGCGTTCCACGTCACGGAGCCTTTCCAGATAGATTTCCGTGCTGCGGCGGTCAGCATGTCCAAGGACGCGCTGGATGCCCGGGAGCAAGGCACCGTTGTTATCCATGACGGATGCGCCCGATGCTCTGAAGCGGTGGAAGCTGTAGTAATCCACCTTGGCATTTTCACAGGTCGTCTTGAGCATTTTGTATCGACCCTTCTTGTACGGCCCTTCTTCCATCTTCCGGGTCTTGGGGTTGTATCCCCTTGTCCAGAACACCCATTCCTTATCGGGATCACGCTCGGCGTACAATTCGGACAACACTTCATACAGTTTGTCCGTCATGGGGACCTGGCGTAGAACCGGTTCCCGATTCTTGTTCTTGTACGTCTTCAGTTCAACGTAACGATCCTTGAAGCTTACCCGCTTCCACTTGAGGCGATGCACTTCAATGCTCCGAGCCAAAGTTTCGCGTAGCACCCACAGGTAGGCTCGATTTTCCGGTTTAGCTGCGGCAATGATGCGATCCAGTTCCGCGCTTGTGGGAGTCAGCTTCTTTTCCTTGGGCTTGTCGCTGGGGAATGATTCCAACCCCGCAAAGGGATTTTCTTGGATGAACCGCTGTCCTCGCTTCGTGGCCCAAGAAAATGCTGCCCGAAGCACCTTGAGGTCGTTGTTGCCTGCCACCGGGCCGTTTGCCTTCACCCGGTCCATTAGGAATTCGTCTGCCATCAGGCGGGTGATGGTGCTGCACGGCACGTTGCCCAAGTAGTCTAGCAGACGTTGGGCGGCATACTTGCTCTTCTTATAATGCGAATCCGAGTATGCTCGCTCAAGGAGGTAATCAAGCCGCAGGTTCAGCAGATCAAGCAAGTCCATGTCGCCCTGGGCTGCCATTGCCAGCTGTCTTTTTACTTCCTTTCTTTTTTCGGCTTCGGCTGCTTTTGCGGCCCGTTTCGTTTTGAACCACGCCTTGGTGTGGCGTTTGCCCTTCGCCATGAAATCGTACCGGTACCCTTTTCCGGCTTTGAAATAGACGGTCATAAATATCTTCCTCGTTCGGGAAGAACCACGACCCACCACGTTTGACGCCGCCGACTTCTTCGGCATGATCATAGACCCAGTCCACGCTTTTACCCAAGAACTTGGCAACGTCCTTGGCTGATAATACGCGGGTCTTCAGATTGGTGTCAAAGGTCATCATTCTTCCGGGTTGTCATTTCCAGGGGCGATTACGCCCAAAAACTCGGCCAACCCTTCACTTTGACACTATCGGCATTCAATAAGTCAAATCGATCAGAGGGGGCCGGTCAAAATTTCCCAAAAAAAAATTGAACGGCCTCAAAAACGATCCTTTCTCTGAAGCAGAATAATCCCCATTTGTCGGCCTACCGGTCGACAAATGGGGATTATGGTTGGAGAGCGAGATTGACGAGTCAATCTCGCTCTCCAACCCGCGCCCATGAGAAAACCCCGCACAAAATGGCGGGGTTTCATCTAATATGAACTACCAAGGTAAGCGTCGGACACATCGCGCCTTCCTGCGGAATGTCCAGCCGTCACTTCGATTTCATCACGAGCTTCAGCATCGAGTTGGGGCCATCCTTCCCCCACTGCGTCTTGGGCAGCCTGATGGAAGGCTTCTACGGATTCGTGCTGATTGGGCGGTTGGAATCCTGTGTGCTCGACATACATGTGGTGAAACCGTTCGTGCCGATTGCTGTGCAGAGTCCACCCGCTTTCGCGCTTGGTGAAGCCGCAGAGTCTTGCCGCGTAGGACAGCTTTTCTTGCCACTTATCCCCCATGCCTTCAGGCATCAGGTTGTGAATCCCTGGCCTGTCAGATTGACTGACATAGGGCAGTGCGTTCTGCAGAGCATCCTGCTGCCTGTCGGACAGATTGTACAAGGTCCGTGGGCGGCCACCCTTTGGGCCATATTGGATGTGAAGGGTACGGCCTTCCCTGTCCCAGTCATTAATCAGGTCGAGCTTGGCCGACTCTTCCCGGCGTAACCCCAATTCGTACTGCAGACGAATCTGAGCAGCACAGCGAGGACCGTGCTCGTATTGCCCGCCTTCAAGTTTGGCGATTGCCCCCAAGACAAATTCAGGGGCAACCGCTTTGCTGTTGGCGTTGGCAATAGTACCGCGCTTCACATCGAACACATCGTTGGTCGGATTGATGCGCGTGTTGCCGTAGGCTTCGCACAGGTGACGGGCAGCACTGAAGACTTCAGCTATACGCCCGTCACCCACGCCTTGATCTTTCATTCTGTCGGCGACCGCCGCAAAATGTTTGTTGGAAATGTTTGTCCATTTTCGGACCCCGAACCCAGCTTCACGCAGTCGGCCTGCAAAGGCCTTAGCGTTTTGGCGAATTCTGAGTTGTTTCGAGCGCGGGCCGGACAGGGTTGCCCTGTTCGCGCCCAGTACCAAGCTGATGGATTTTGTCATGGATTTCTCCTTCAAGAATAGTTCGGGGCAGTGCCCCGGGACAAAGCAGACCGGACCTTTCCCGTTAGCCGGGAAATGATCTGCCTATGGCGCGAAAGTGCGCCACACAACAACCGATAGCGGAACAAATCAATGTCCGTTTCCCACAGAAGGAAATATCCTGAGAATCCATTTAATAAGAGGTGTCACCACATAGGCTCGTTCGTCCTATGCATAGTCGGTGACCATGGGGGAATTTGGACAACGGCAGGTTTATAGATACCTGTCGTCTGACCGATGGCGGGTGCTGTGTTTCAGCTGGCGTTTGGATGTGAAAGTGTGCCGTTTGGAAATGAACGGCGAAAAAGTGTTAGGTGTTACGGCACGTTGGTGCCAACACATGCGTTCATCAGTTTAGACTTTCGTCAAAACTTATGAACGCGCCTTGGGTGCGTTTTACCTCCTTTTCTGATTACTGAACCTGACAGGTTATGCCCCACCTTATCATCCCGGCAAATCTTCGCGCAATGTTCGGCTAGACATTTTCGACAATTGCTGCCGATGGATCCGCCATGATGGTGTTGGCTTCGGCTCAAAGGATGTTGAGTTGTTGAGCATGAGCAATGCTGGAGCTGGTTTGTTTATTAATGATCCAGGCCATGCCTCCCTAAAATGAGAAACCATCTAGCGGGCAATTAGTTACTTTAGCCACCATCAATTATCCATTGGCCCGAAGAACAGAGTCTACTTTTCTACAAAGTATTTGCTGCTGAGTCCCGGCCTCGCGAGAAAATCATATCGAGAAAGGCCTCACCTCTGGTAGGGTTGGATACTAGAGGAGTGTCTTCATGAGCATACACACGTCGAATCCCCTTTCTGCGTATATCAGGGCTAAACATCGCATTCTCTTGAGCCAAGGGGGAGGGGGCGATTCCCAGGAGCGCCACACAAAATACTCCGTTCACTTGTTCCAGCTCCATCCCCAGCCATCCTAGGCTGCGGTTTGGGGCGAAGAGGCCATCTTCGAGATGCTCCATGCACTTGAGGTGCAGGCCGTAACCACCAACTTCGAGGGAGGCGTGTGACAAGGGGGATGCGCGGCCGTGATCATGAAAAGAGCAGAATAGGATCGAGGACTGTGCGACAAGCTCTGCATCGGGTCCGTTGACCGGGTAGCATTCAAGAGTTTGCACCACGCGGCCCTGAGGGGCTGCTTCTAGAAAACGGAGGATTCATGGAGTCAGTCGAATATCGTGGTGTGGTCAGTTCCGTACGGGGCAGCGTCGTGGACGCGATCTTTGACGGTCCGGCCCCGCCCATGCAGTCCATGCTCCGCGCCGGGCCCGAGGGCACGGTGATCATCGAGGTGGCGGACCACACCCGCGAGGGAGAGGTCCGAGCCATCGCCCTGACACCCACATCGGGGCTGGCCCGTGGCGACACTGTCGTGGGGGATGGCTCTACGCTGACCGCTCCTGTGGGCGACACCCTGACCGGCCGCGTCTTCAATGTCTTCGGCAAGGTCTCCGATGGCGGCAAGGAGCCGAAAAACGTTACCTACAAATCCATCCACAGCGATCCCATTGACTTGTCCGAGCGGGTGACCAATGAAGAGATTTTCCAAACTGGCATCAAGGTCCTGGACCTACTGACCCCCTTGGAAAAGGGCGGCAAGGCCGGACTCTTCGGCGGTGCAGGCGTGGGCAAGACCGTGCTTATCACCGAACTCATCCACAACATGGTCGGCGCTCACCAAGGCGTATCCATCTTCTGCGGCATCGGCGAGCGGTGCCGGGAGGGCGAGGAACTCTACCGCGAGATGAAAGACGCGGGTGTCCTCGACAATACTGTCTTGGTTTTCGGTCAGATGAACGAGCCGCCCGGAGCACGTTTTCGAGTGGGGCACACCGCCTTGACCATGGCCGAGTATTTCCGTGACGAAAAGGAGCAGGACGTGCTCCTGCTCGTCGATAATATTTTCCGTTTCATCCAGGCGGGCATGGAGTTATCAGGACTGCTGGGGAGGCTGCCGTCACGCATGGGATATCAGCCCACCCTTGGTCCAGAGCTGGCCGCACTGGAGGAGCGTATCTCGTCCAGCCGTAAGGGGGCCATTACCTCCATTCAGGCCGTGTACGTCCCGGCCGACGACCTGACCGACCCAGCGGCAACCCACGCCTTTTCCCATTTCTCCGCCTCCCTCGTTCTCTCTCGCAAACGAGCCGGAGAAGGGCTTTACCCAGCCGTTGATCCGCTACAATCCAAATCCATGATGCTCTCCCCCCATGTGGTGGGCCAGCGTCATTACGATGTGGCCCAAGAGGTCCGACGCACGCTGTCCGTCTATGAGGAACTCAAGGACATCATTGCCATGCTCGGCCTTGAGGAACTTTCGAGCGAGGACCGCAAAATCGTCTACCGGGCGCGCCAGCTTGAGCGCTTCCTGACCCAGCCTTTTCACACCACCAAGCATTTCACTGGCAAGGAGGGGCGCACTGTGTCCATGGAGGCCACGGTGGAGGGAGCCGATCGCATCCTCAACGACGAATTTGCCGATACAAAGGAAAGTGCCCTGTACATGATCGGTGATGTCGACGAGGTGGTGAAGACCACGCACGCGACGGACGACACAAACACGGAAATGAAACGGGATACGGAGGACGCGGCGTGAACCTTAAAATCCTGCTGCCCTCCAAGGTCTTTCTGGACGAAGAAGTCATCAAGGTCACGGGCGAGTCCCCCCTGGGCGGGTTCACTCTCAAGCCCAGGCATATCGACATGGCCACATGCATCGTGCCGAGCCTCATGAGCTATGAAACCCCTGCGGGTAAAACAGTGCTTCTGGCCGTGGACCATGGCGTGACGGTCAAGCGCGGCGATTACGTGATCGTGGCCGCCAACAGCGCGGTGCGCGGCGAACTGGGCACACTGGAAGAGGAGTTGCGCGCCATGCTCACGATCACCGACGATCGCGAGCGTTCGGCACGCACTGCGGTGGCCCGGCTGGAAGCGGATTTTGTCCGGCGATTTCTGGAGTTCGAGAAATGACCGATGAACATGGAAGAAAATTCCCCGACGAGATCGGGAGCAAGGAACGGCGCAGGATCCGGGCTGGACGCGAGCCCAACGTCGGGGCGTGGTACGGTCTGGGACTCTTCGGCGTGGTGGGCTGGTTTGTGGCCATCCCCACCCTGCTCGGTGTTATGCTCGGCGTGTGGATCGACCTAAACTGGCCCTCTCCCCGCTCCTGGACTCTGATGCTCATGATTGGCGGTCTTGGCTTGGGCTGCGTCAATGCCTGGCTCTGGCTGGGGCGGCAACGAAGAAAGATTTTGGAGGAACGAGAGAATGCCGATGCTGACGATCATTAGTGTTGGACTAGCCTGGGGCGGACTGCTCGCCCTGTTCCACTTCGGTGGCCTATGGCTCTCCCTGGCGCTGACACCCAGAGTGGCCCGTCCCACCCTGTGGTTCTACGGAGGGCTGTTGGTCCGCTACGGCGTAACCTTGGTCGGCATGTGGCTCGCCCTCAAGGTCGGCCCCATGGCGGTAATGGCGGCCTGCGCCGGATTCTACCTCATGCGCATGGTGGTAGTACCAAGGCTGGCCGGAATCCAGGGGGCGCGATGGAAATAACACCCGATACCATCGTCTACGCCCGTTGGGGCATGACCAATCTCAACGCTACCATCGCCTTCACCTGGGGCACCATGGCGCTCATCGTCGGCTTTTCCTGGTCCGTCACCCGACGGCTGACCAGCGGCACGGACATCGACCAGCACCAGAACCTGCTGGAAATCCTGGTAGACGGTCTACTGGGCCAGATTCGCGAGGCCACCAAGCAAGAGCCGGAGCGGTTCATGCCCCTGCTCGGCACGCTGTTCATTTTCATCCTTGTATCCAATTTGCTGGCCGTGATACCGGGCTATCAGCCGCCCACCGGGTCCTTGTCCACCACCACGGCCCTAGCCTGCATCGTGTTCCTGGCCGTGCCTTATTACGGCATCCGGGAGCACGGGCTGGGCAACTACCTCAAGGGGTATATTCAGCCCACGCCGTTCATGCTCCCCTTCAACGTGCTGGGCGAGGTCACGCGGACCTTTGCCCTGGCCGTGCGCCTGTTCGGCAACATCATGAGCGGCACCATGATGGGTGGCATCCTCCTCATCCTGGCCCCGCTCTTCTTCCCGGTAATCATGCAGCTGCTCGGCCTACTCATCGGCGTGGTGCAGGCATACATTTTCACGATTCTGGCGTCGGTGTTCATCGCCTCCGGACTAGAGGCCCATAGCAAATCAACGAACTAAAGGAGATCATCATGGATACACTTGCAATTGTCACCCTCGGTTCAGTCATCGGCGCAGGTATCTGCATGGGACTGGGAGCCATCGGTCCAGCTATCGGTCAGGGCATGGCTCTGGCGCGTGGCCTGTCCTCCATCGCCCAGCAGCCTGACGAAACCAACACCATCGTCAAGTTCATGTTCGTGGGCATGGCCATGGTCGAATCCACAGCCATCTACAGCTTTGTGCTGGCCATGATCCTGCTCTTTGCCAACCCGTTCTGGAACTACTTCATCGAGAAGGCAGGGAGTTAATCCATGCTTATCGACTGGTTCACGGTAGCTGCACAGGCCATCAACTTTCTGATTCTGGCTTGGCTGCTCAAGCGGTTTCTCTTTGGCCCGATCATCGCGGCCATGCAGGAGCGGCGCGACGGGCTGGCTCATGAGTTGAGTCAGGCCCACGAAGCCCGCGAGAAAGCGGGCCGCCACGCCGAAGAACTGTCGAAAATGCGCGAGGATCTGGAAAGAGAGGCCCAGGCCATGCTGGTTAAGGCCAGGGCCGAGGCGGATGAGCAACGCGAACAGTGGCTGAAGGAGGCTAAGGCCGAGGTCGAGGCGCGAACCCAGGCCTGGATCGATGCCGTGGAGCGAGAACAGGCGGCCCTGGGCGATCGCCTGCGCCATCGCATCGGAGAGCAGGTGATCCGTCTGTCGGAAAAGGTACTTCAGGACCTGGCCGGAGACGAGCTGGAAGCGCGCGCTCTGGAGGGGTTCATCTCCCGACTGACCCGCAGTGACGTCGAGGCCCAGGTGTCCGGCGACGTGACCGTGCGCACGGGATTTCCCCTGTCCGAAGAAGTTCTGGACCGTTTGGGAATGGCCATTAGGGAACATTTCCCCGACTGCGGGGCAATAGAGACCGTCGAGGACAAAAGCCTCGGCTTCGGCATCGTCATGGTCGGGGGCGACACCAAGTGGGAGTGGAATCTTGCGTCCTACATGGACGATGTGGAGAGCTCCATCTTTGCGGAGTTGGCCGAGACACGAACGGAGACATCATGAACAATGGATATCTGGAAGAGATCATGAATCAGGCTGTAGACGGCGTGAGGCGTGGATTGGAGAGCCATGACCCGAAGATGGAGCCCGAAGAAATCGGACGCATCCTCTCCGTGGCCCAGGGCGTGGTTCAGGCCAAGGGCATGAGATCGGTCGGGGCCGAGGAATTGCTCATGCTCGGCCCGGACGTTCCCGGCATGGCTCTGGACATCATGCCCGATAGTGTGGGCATCGCACTGCTCGGATCGGGCGAGGGTCTTTCTGCAGGAGACGAGGTGGTACGCACCGGTCGTGTCCTGGATGTGCCTGTAGGCAAGGGGGTGCTCGGTCGCGTGATCACCCCGTTGGGCAAACCATTGGACGGCAACGGCCTCATCGCCAGTGAAAAGCGGTTGGCCGTGGAGCGCGAGGCTCCGCTTATCCTGCACCGCGCGCCCGTGGACACCCCGCTGCAGACCGGCATCAAGGTCATCGACACCCTGATTCCCATCGGGCGGGGCCAGCGCGAACTCATTGTTGGCGACCGGCAGACCGGCAAGACGGCCATTGCCCTGGACACCATCTGCAACCAGAAAGGCGCGGACGTCATTTGCATATACTGCGCCATCGGCCAACGCTCATCCAGCGTGGCCCGTGCCATCGAGGAACTGAAGCGGCGCGGAGCCATGGACTACACTGTGGTCGTGGTGGTGGAAGGCGGCGATCCGGCGGGGCTTCAATACATTGCGCCCTATGCAGCCACATCTATTGGCGAGTATTTCATGCACCAAGGCAAGGACGTGCTGGTAGTCTACGACGATCTGACGCGCCATGCCCAAGCCTATCGCCAGCTCTCCCTGCTCCTGCGCCGCCCACCCGGACGCGAAGCCTTCCCCGGCGACATCTTCTACATACACTCCCGGCTCCTGGAACGGAGCACGCGCCTCAAGCCGGAACAGGGCGGAGGAACCCTCACGGCCCTGCCCATTATCGAGACCGAGGCCCAGAACATATCGGCCTATATTCCGACCAATCTCATTTCCATCACTGACGGTCAGATTTATCTCAATCCAGACTTGTTCCAGAAGGGTACCCTGCCCGCCGTGGACGTTGGCGTATCCGTGTCCCGCGTGGGCGGCCGGGCGCAACTTCCGGCCTACGCCAAAGTAGCCGGTGACCTGCGCCTTACCTATTCTCAGTTCCAGGAGCTCGAAGCCTTCGCCCGCTTCGGCACCCGCATGGATGAAGACACCCGGGCCAAGCTCGACCACGGACTCAGGGTGCGTGAAATTCTCAAGCAGAAACGGTTTTCGCCGCTGACGGCCGGCCAGCAGGCCGCCGTGCTGCTGGCCGTAACCAAGGGGTTGTTCGGTCCCGTGGACCTCTCCCGGATTCTCGAAGCCGAGGAGCATCTGCTGGGACACCTGGCCGAGAGTCGGGGTGATCTCGATTCCCTGGCCCGGGCAGACCGTGACGACCCCATGTGGGACGGGTTGGTAGATGAAATCCGCACCATCCTGGAAACCATGGAGTAGTCATGCAGACCATGGATTCTCTGCAGAAACGGATCAAGACCACCAGTGATCTGCTGGCCGTGGTCAAGACCATGAAGAGCCTGGCTGCGGTGAACATTCGCCATTTTGACCAGGCCGCGCATTCCATGATGGCCTATGCTGAGGTGGTGGAACAGGCTTGGAGCGTGCTTTTCCGCTCCGGCGGGATCATGTTGCCCACGCCCAGGGCGGATAAGAGCGTTGTCCTGGTCATCGGCTCGGATCAAGGCATGTGCGGCCAGTTCAACGAGGTAGCAACTCAGGCGGGGTTGTCCGTGGGCAAACGGTTGGACCAGGAGGAATTCAAGGCGACCTTCTGGTCGGCCGGATCCCGAGTTGGTGCGGCTCTGGAAGACAGCGGCAAGAAGCCGCAACTCCACTTCTCAATTCCCGGCACTTTGGGCGGTGTGGACCGAGTGGTGACCCAATTGGTTGAGCGCATGGCCGAGGCCAAACGCGATGGCACAGAACGGTTTCATGTGGTCTACAACGCCCAGAACGAAAGCGAAGGTTATTCGCCCAAGGATGACCGCGTCCTGCCGTTAGACGCTGCATGGGGCAAGAAGCTTGCTTCAGCACCGTGGCCCGGTCGCTGTCTGCCCCAGGCCCTGACTCCCGGCGAAATCATGTTTTCCGGTCTCTTCGCCCAGCACCTCTTTGTCTCCCTCTACGGTGCCATCACCCGCTCAATGGCCGCAGAAAACAGCGCCCGTCTGGCGGCCATGCACGCTGCCGAAAAGAACATCGATGAAATGCGTACAGAACTTCAGGGCAATTTCCGCCAGACACGGCAAAACGCCATCACCGGGGAGCTCTTAGACATTATAGCCGGATTCGAGGCCATGACATGATTATACGACATATTAATATTAAGTGGCGGAGATGAGGTTAAGCAACCGCCCCGGTACAGCAACCTAACAATTCAATGCGGCGTTATAGTAGCTGGGTGAAGTGCTATATTCTGGAGCGAGAGTGTGAATGGTTCGCCCTCCCATCGGGTGTAGCTATGATGTGTTCTCTTTCTCCTACGGACCACATCATGAACTATGCAAGACTTCAGCAAGCGGATTCTACTGATGAATGAGACGCTAAAGGCAACCCTTTTTTCATGTCCGTAAAAGGTGACCGCTCTTACACGACATACTGCACGAACAACGACAATCCACGCATATTTCGCAAAAGTTGCTTGGCAGAACAAGGCCTTGTGCTAATAGCAAGTTGTATACAGTCCCTTCTCAACAAAACTCACCAGCTGGAAAGTGCATGATCGTTAGGCTCCTATTACCCTTTGAGAGACTCGTTCAAAGTGCAAACCTAGAATTGTGAGCTCAACAACGGCTGGCAAGGCTTTGGGTTTGGTGAAAATAGTTTTTATCAAAATCCTCCAATATGAGAACCGTGCTTTGGAAACGGCCCCAATGGACCACAGGCTCTTCACAAACGCCTTAATGTCACTCCATACAATTCTCCCTCTTGATGTAGGATTATATGAATCCAGGAACCTGTTAATCCGTTCATAGTATTCTTTAGGAGAATAAAGGAGGCCCAGCAGCCTTTTATAGCCTTCAAGAAGAGTCTCGCGCCCCATCGAGGGTTTGAAATTCACGCAGGCGTCAGTGTTTTCTCCACTCAATCCGTCAACCAATCGGCCTTCGGACTGAAGGCGATGCCAAAGCCTCGTCTGCGGCAAGGCATTGAGCACACCAACCATTGCAGTTACTACACCAATATCTTTAATAAAATTTGCCTGCTGCTCAAATATTGAAGGTGTATCACTATCGAAACCCACGATGAAGCCACCCATCACCTGCATTCCATGCTTTTGGATGTCTCTGACAGCGGAACCAAACTCAATATTGACATTCTGCTTTTTGCCACACTCCTCCAAACTTTCCATCGATGGTGATTCAATTCCGATGAATACCTTATGAAAGTTGGCAGAGCTCATCATTCGCATCAGCTCAGTGTCATGAGCCATATTCACACTTGCTTCAGTCATGAACCTAAATGGATAGTTTCGCTGTTTCTGCCATGCTGCGAGTTTGGGCAAAAAGCCTTTGACGTGAGCTATATTGCCTATAAAATTATCATCAACGATAAAGACGGAGTCTTTCCATCCGGCATCATATAAGCTCTGTAATTCGCCTAACATTGTATCTGACTTTTTAACGCGAGGCCGCCGACCGTTCATGGCGACGATATCGCAAAACTCGCAGTTGAAAGGGCACCCGCGCGAATACTGCACAACCATCGAAACGTAATCTTTAAAATTCAACAACTCCCACGCTGGCAAAGGCGTTGATTCCAGGTCTGGACGCTCTGTAGCTTCGTACAAAGGTCCGGCCATCCCACGCACAAAATCATCGAGAAAGGTCGGGAGTATCGCTTCGGCTTCTCCTACTATAAAATGATCAACTTTTGGGAAGAGTTCTCGCTGCGCTTTAAACGCAGGGCCACCAGCAATGACTGTCTTACCAAGACGCTTTGCACGTCTGACAACTTCCTGCGCATTGGGGACCTGTACTATCATGGCACTCACCATCACCAAGTCAGCCCATTCAAGGTCAGCATCACTTAAAGAAGAGACATTCATATCAACGAGCCGCTTCTCCCACGCCGCCGGAAGAATTGGAGCAATGGTCAATAAACCAAGTGGTGGGAATGCCGCCTTTTTGGATACAAAAGACAAAACACTTTTAAAACTCCAAAACGTGTCAGGATATGACGGATAGACAAGAAGGGCTTTCATAATTTTCACCTCATACTCATCCTAGGCCTATTTGAGCAGACATCAAGTCAATTGATGTTATAAATCCAGTCAAGCATCAATGCTTTCAGCAGCCTGAACGCTCAACAGATCTATACACCCAAGGAACAAATACAGATATCCGCTCAATTCAGAGCGTTATTATTCCTGCATGGTGATTGACCCAATACTATAGGGAGTATAGCGTTGTAGTAAGGTCCAGCAATAGGTAGCGACTTGGGCTAGCATTTTTAAAGGAGACCATTCTATGAATGATACATGTGAAAACTGCCGTTACTACCTTCCCGTCGGAACAGGATACAAAGAGGATGGGATTTGTAGATTCTCCCCTCCAACTGTTTCCGTGGCTTCAGAAAAAGCAATGGGAGTATGGCCACGCGTGAAGGGAACTGATTGGTGCGGCCAGCACTCTCCTAAAGAATTAAAGGGCAAGCCTCACAGATAATGAGTCAACTTAGGAGGTTATAATGCCAAGAGTTCTCACAAAATTCAGGCACAAAACGCACCTGGCTGTCACCCTATCACTCATTTTGCTCTTCTTATTGTTCCTCCTTCAAAACACAGAGCAAGTACAGGTCGCATTCATATTTTGGACAATTTCATTGTCCCGCGCATTTATTCTTCTGGTAACCCTGCTTCTCGGTATCACCATCGGAATAATTGCTGCCATTGGAAAACTAAAACACAAAAGTACTCCAATCAATTCTTCAGACGATAGCGAAAGAGTCAAACTTCAGAATAAAGTTTTGAAGCGCAATGCTCTGATTTCAAAGATGCAATCTGACAGAAAAAACGACAAACAGATTATCGAAGCTCAAGAAGCAGACAGAATAGAAGCATTAGGCCACCTTAGTATTGTTAGCGACAACCAGCAGATCGCAAAGGAAAAACTATCAGCAACGAGGGCGGCCTTGAGTGACGCTCAAGATAACATCTTTTCACTTGAAGAGGATATTTCCCAACTAAACAAAGATATGAGAGCTAAAGACTTTGTTGAAAAAATCGTCCAGAACGATCTAAGAAGCGCGCTAACAATTTCCATATCACTGTCGGAATCAATTCTTGCTGACTCCAACTTAACAGAGGACCAGAATATCATTGTGGGTAATATCCGGGACAGCGGTAAAAAGATGCTTCAAACCATCGATTCAAGTCTGACATTATACCAGTTAGAGGAAGGATATTACAAAGTGGATTTTGTCACAGTAGACCTTCACGACATCATTTCTACCGTGGTAGGCCTCATTGGTGAAACCCTGTCGGTTTCCCGAATAAATGTTTCGATTGACTGCATGGACACTGAGGATCGAGACCAAAAAACATTTCTCGTATATGGTGATGCATTCCTTTTACACAGCACTTTCATGAACTTACTAGTCAATGCGTACGAAGCATCTCCTCCCGAAAAAACAATTTCAATCGTCCTCGGCAAAAATGATTATTGTTCAGTAGCTATTCGCAACTATGGCGAGGTCCCAGAGAGCATACGGGACACTTTTTTCAATAAAATGATCACCTCAGGAAAGAAGTTTGGGACGGGGCTAGGGACATACTCCGCCATGAAAATGGTCAAAGCTCAGAATGGGAACATTGAATTAGACTGCTCTGAGCCAGGGATGACAACCATCTATGTAAGTTTGCCGAAACCCTAGAGGGAGGTTGTTGAACATATCTTCTTACGCTTTATACTCAGATTATCGCTCTGCCCAAGTGGTAGGCAAATCATACTATCTCCCAAGATTGCACCCACGTCTTTATGACCTTGCTGAACTTGGGGCGAATGGAAGGTCTCTCTTCAAGCAGAAAGAATACTCCAAAAGAAGTATTCAAATAGAATAAAAAACATTGGCATCTTGCCAGACTCTGAAAAGTTTCGAGCCTGCTCTTTGGTGCCATCAAGCCTAGTGCCTTTCAATAAATTTGCCTTTCTATATTCTTCTATAAAGAGACTGTAGTCTTTTTCGTTAATGTGTTCGGGTGTCCGCACCAGTTGCACACTGTTTTTTCTTGGAAGGAAAACCTCTTCGAATCGTTTTGTCTTTGTGTTTTTGGCACTAGTGTCAAGAATTACGTTGGAGAAAATATCATAAATCATACTGACAACTTGTATATCGTCTTTTCTGTGGCACTCTTTACAGACTAGAAGCATACAATCCATAGTCACTCCTTAGTTTAGCCATGTATCGTTATCTGTGCCTCAGCCATGGTCCAAGTCACGACAAATCCAAAGTTCCTCAGTACGTTGACGGGTAGTTTTGGGAGTCTCATATCCTTTTCGCAAGAGGCATACGAACCTTTATGACTCACAGCGTGCCCATGTTGATAGTTGACCCTTTTTGTGTATCTTCGGACCGCTGTGTGGCCGATGCTTTTCATGACGCCTTTTCTGCACCCTCTACACATCAGACCGTGAAAGGGCTCGCCAACGATAATATTCAGTTTATCAAATTTTTGCTTTGCTGCGTGGGCGCCCTCAGGAGTCGTCTTCAAAATAGCGTGAGGTTCCGAGAACCCCGCTCTCAATTCCGCCAAGTTGACAACGTCTACACTTAGCACTACAAGCGGCTGAAATAATGATAAATTAACAACACATTATGTGTGAAAAAATGTGTGATTTTATTTCCGAAATCACCATACAACCTCAGAAAACACCGACTATCACAGAAAAGGTAACCCCCTGCCATGATAAGAAAACAAGGCAGGAGGCTGCTTTTCAGAAACGTGGTGGGTGGTTTTTGGAATCCCACCCTCGCCTTCGGCGAAGTGTTTAGTATAAGAAAGCCCCGGAAGAAGGCTCTTCTGGGGCATATTAATTGATATATTATCAGCGCCGAAGGCGCACATGGGATTCTTAAGGCCCTCGGCCTTAAGCCCGCCGGGAGGCGAAATCACCTAACAATCCCGCCGAAGGCGGCTTCCTACTCTCTCTTAAAAACTCAAATCGTGGGCCTTCTTCGCACCGCCATCGGCTTTCTTTGCTGTTTTGGCTGTTCCGGTCTTGGCAAAAATGCGCGGCTCGGCCTGCTTCATGAGCTTGGAGGCCTCGGCGTTGAGCGGGTTCTTGTCCAACGCGGCCTTGGCATTGTTGTATACCTCACTCCATTCGCGCTTGGTGAGGTGAAGCTTGGCCATGCGCAGGTAAAGGTTCTCGCTGGCACCGACGTAACGCATTGCATCCTTGACGGCGGCCATGGCTTTGTCCACCTCGTTCATTCCCTCGTAGCACTGGATGAGGGCGTTGTGGGCGCGGACATCGTTCTGCTGCACCTCAATGGCCTTGGTGAGATATTCGACGGCCTCGGCAAACATGCCGAAGGTGGTGAGTCGATTGCCGATGTCGGAATCAATGCCTTCGATATCCTGGAAATATTCTGAAATCTTGCGGAACAGCTTGCGGGCTTCCAACTGCTGATCGGCTTTGACCAGACTGGCGGCCTTGATCATGTTGTCGTCGAGCACGGCCAGACGCTTGCGGAGTTTTGTAACCCGGGCCTTCTCCATTGCGGATTCCAGCTTCTTGTGAAGCCGCATCAGGGTCTGGTAAAAGGCCTTTTCCTTGCCTTTCTGATACTTCAGCCCGGCAGGGAAAAGCTTCCGGATCATCTTCATCTTGTTGAGGTCGCGCAGGGCCTCATCAAGATGGGCATGAATCTCGAATTTTTCCGCACCGAAAATCTGGCTCGTGAGGAGCCCTTTCATGGCGTTGGCAAGGCTGGCGAGAGTCCGCAGATAATCGCTCTTTTTGGCGTAAGCGCGAGAGCGGGCGATATCTTCGCGGATTTCCTTGGCGGTTATTTTGGACATCGTTAAGCGGTTCCCGATTGTTGTATCGTTCCTGTTACAGCGCACGTTAATATACGGCAGATTATTTAGCAAGAGCATGAGAAATTAAGTGTGTCTTCCCAAATGGCTAGGATTCTTTAGGGAGCTCAGAAATCAGGGGTGGGCAGATATGACGAGTTGCAGACAAGGAATATGATCTCCCCGGTTGACGCGGGAGGTGTGTACGGATAGCCTACCGAGCCGGTATATTACCAGTAATGGCCCGTGCCTGTTGTCCGCAGCCAACATACACCCTGGAGCCCTCTTGAACGCTTTTCTCGTTGTCATCCTCGCATCCCTCGCTTTGTCGTGGCTGCTTGGCGTGTTGTCCAATATCCTTGGCAGCCGTCATCTGTCCCCGGAAGTTCCTGCTGAGTTCATCGACGTCTATGACGCTGAAACCTATGCCAAATCCCAACGGTACGCCCGTGCCTCCATGCGCTTTTCCACGCTGGCGGATACGGCCGGAACCGTATTGACATTCGCCCTGATTCTGGGCGGCGTGTTCAACTGGCTTGATGTCTGGCTTCGAACAATGGAGTGGGGGCAGATACCCACAGGGCTGGCCTATATCGGTCTGCTCAGTCTGGCGAGCTACGCCGTAAGCCTGCCGTTTGAGATATACCAGACCTTCGTTCTGGAGAATCGCTTCGGTTTCAATACCACTACGGTGAAGACATTCGTGACGGACCGCATCAAGGGGCTGGTTTTGAATACGCTGCTGGGTGGCGGCCTGCTGGCGGGTATCCTCTATTTTTTTGACAAGACCGGCCAGTCCGCATGGCTGTGGTGCTGGGGATTGGCGACCGCCTTCACCCTTGGCCTGACATACGTGGCTCCCACCTGGATCCTGCCGTTGTTCAACAAGTTCACGCCGCTCGAGGAAGGGGAACTGCGAACCGCGCTGGTGGAATATGCTCGCAAGACACAGTTCGAATTGAGCGGGATTTTCGTCATGGATGGTTCCAAGCGATCCACCAAGGGCAATGCTTTCTTTACAGGATTTGGCAAACGTCGACGCATAGCCCTGTTTGATACTCTCATCGACGATCAGGATACCAGTGAGATCGTGGCCGTGCTGGCTCACGAGGTGGGCCACGCCAAGCGCGGGCACATTCGCAAGCGACTGGCAGTGGGCATTCTCAAGACCGGGGTCGTCTTCTACCTCATGTCCATTTTCATGCATTCTCCCGGGCTGTTCGCGGCATTCGGCATGGAGAATATGTCCAACTATGCCGGGCTGGTGTTTTTCGTGCTGTTGTATACCCCGGTGTCGCTGGTACTTTCTGTGCTGGCAAATCGTGTGTCGCGCAAGCATGAGTTTGAGGCGGACGCATATGCTGCCGAGACGACCGGCGATCCCGGGGCCATGATCTCCGCACTGAAGAAGCTGTCGGCCAGCAATCTCTCCAATCTGACACCTCACCCGTTGACCGTTTGGCTGGACTATGGCCATCCCCCGGTGCTGGAGCGGGTGCGCGCCTTGTCCAAACAAGTGAAATAATCATCGATTCATGCCGTCTTTTGTGGCAAGTATGGGATAATTACGATTATTCCAGCTACTGGAGGAGCCATGAAGGAAGTTCCCTTTGATCCGGCCAATGATGATATCATGGAGCGGTTGCGCAACGTACCCGCCTTTGATGCTCTGCCTGACAGCCATATTCGCGAGGCCATGAAAGCCGCGTCCATTCGCCGTTATGACAAGAATGAAGTGATTATTTCCGAAGGTGAATTCGACAATCAGGTCTTCTTTCTGATTTTCGGAGATCTGGAGATTTCAGTACATGGAACAGTGGTGGGCTCGCTCAAACGGCTCGGGGATGTCTTTGGTGAGATGGGTATCATCGACGGCAGTCCTCGATCAGCTACCATCACCACCCGGAGCACTGCGCTGGTAGTCGCGCTCGATGACACGGCTATTGGCGGAATGGGCGATGTCAGCAAAATTTTCACCCAGGCGGTCATGTACCGGGTCTTTGCCGAAGTGCTGGCCGTTCGCCTGCGCGATGCCAATGATCATATTTCCGAGTTGAACGAGGAATTGGACAAGCTGAAAGGCTAGTTCCCGGAGAGAAAAAGAAAAAGCGGCGCATCCTGATGGGTGCGCCGCTTTTGTTGTTGGTGTTGGTTTAGAAACGTTCGAACTGGTCATCGATGTTATGAGACAGGGCCTTGCGTGGTGTCGGTGTGGCGACAACGCGCACCGGGTTGCCTTTTACCACATGGGAGCCATTCCCCTTGCCGTGTCCGTGGCCATTTCCGTAGCCGCTGTCGTCCACGGTGAAGAACTCCATGGTTTCTTGCAACTGCACAGCCTGGCTGGAGAGCTCCTGCGAGGTGGCGGAGAGCTCTTCGGAGAAGGACGCGTTCTTCTGGACGACCACGTCGAGGTGCTGGATGGCTACCGTGATCTGCTGGGCGGAAGCGTGCTGTTCCTGGCTGGCTGCTGCCACTTCCTGAACCAGGGTCTCATTGTGGCGGATGTCCTTGACGATCTGTTCCAGCATGGTGCCGGCCTTTTCGGCCACGGCCAGGCTGTTGCCGGTCAGATCGCTGATCTCGGCTGCGGCCACGCCGGAGCGCTCAGCCAGCTTGCGAACTTCAGCGGCGACCACTGCGAACCCCTTGCCGTGCTCACCGGCACGAGCTGCCTCAATAGCGGCGTTGAGTGCGAGCAGGTTGGTCTGACGGGCAATTTCTTCGATGATAGAGGTACGGTCCGCGATGTCGCGCATGGCGGTGACGGTCTGCTTGACCGCGTCGCCGCCTTCACCTGCGTCCTTGGCGGTCTTGACCGCGATATCCTTGGTCTCCTGAGCGGTTTCCATGTTTATCTTGATGTTGTTGGCCATGGTTTCCACGGAGGAGGAAATCTCCTCCACGCTGGCGGCCTGCTCGACGGAACCTTCACTCATCTGCTCGGCAGAGGCGGCGATTTCCTCACTGCCTGCGGCCACCTGCTCGGCGGCTGATTTGACGTCGTGAACCACACGGCGCAGGGACACGACCATGGAGCCCATGGAACGCATCAGGTTGCCGAGCTCGTTGGGAGAGTCGCTGGAAATGTCGCGGACCAGATCGCCGTCGGCCATGTCTGCAGCCAGGGTCATGGCCTTGCCCACAGGGGTAACCACAAGGCGCTTCATGAACATGAAGATGAGCAGGATGAGAAGGATAATGATGCCGCCGCCGATGCCCATGAGCACGTAGCCCTGTTCCACGGCTTTGGAAGCGAGGTCCACCTCATAGGCGGACATGCAGACGATCCAGCCGGTTGACTTGTCGGTGTGGAAGACCATCAGCTTGGATTCACCGTCCCATTCGTAGGTGATTTTCCCATCCTTTTCGCGCATGGCGGTACGAACGAACTCATGCTGGCTATAGTCCTGCAAGATAACGGATTTGTTTTTGGGATGGTAGATGAAGTGACCGTTGGAATCGAGGATAAAGCCGTATCCATCATTGCCGATGACCACGGGGTCGATGAATTTCTTGCAGAAGTTGAGCCAGTTGGCGAAAATGCCTACACCGCCGATGACCTTGCCGTTCTCGTCACGGACAGGTGCGCTGACGCCGAAAAGGAGAGAGCCGTCGGTTTTGGCCTTGAAGATCGTTTGGGAGACAAATTCATTTTTGCCGGAAAGTGCCGCCTGAACATAGGGGCGGGATGAGAGGTCGAGGCCTGCGAGGTTGCCGCCGTCAAATGAAGCGCCAGCCACGCATTTGCCTGAGGCATCGAAAACCAGGGTTGCCCAGAGGTTTTTGTTGCTTTTCACATAGGAGAGCATCTCCTGGTGCGGAACTGCTTCAGCCCCGGACAACATTTTTTGAATATGGTCGCTTTCTGCCAGCATCTTGGCAGACCCTTTGTTGCTCTCAATGAACAGGTCGAGGGTTTCCGTAATATTCTTGGACACGGTTTCCGCTGCCTGCGTTTCGTTGTGCAGCACCATGTTGTACGATGAATCCTTTACGTAAAAGACCAACGACGTCACGCCGATGACGATCAGCGCGATGGTCGGAATAAGGATCGCTCGTGAGATTTTACTCAGAAGCCAGTTGATCATATGGTATCTCCCTCAATTATTGCGACAGGATGCTTGTTGTGAGTTGAATGGTAACAAACTGATAAAATTAGCTAAAACACTTTTTAAGCGTGTGTTTTAAATACGCGTGACAGTCTAAGATATCACGTAAAAAATTATGTGGAATAGCATTATAATCCATATATGAAAAATACTTCAGGCGTCGCAGGCATTCTAGGAGAGGGGAGCAGGTTCACACGGTAGTCGTGGCTTTTTTTTATTCCTTTTGATACGTATTTCAGACACCTTCATCAGATACAGGATCATTGCATGAAAGAGTTCAAATTCAGCCCGGAAAACAAGAGCATTCTGGCGCAGCTGCGAAAGATGCCCATTTTCGACGCCATGGAGCCGGAACAGTTGGCCGAGGTGGTCAAAATGGGGCGTATTCGCCGCTATGATGAAGGAGAGGTGATTATTGCCGAGGGGGAGATGGATCAGATGGTGTTCTTCCTCGCTCAGGGCAGTTGCACCGTTCAAGTAGAAGGTCTTGGCGTGGGAGTGATATCCAAAGTGGGTGATGTCTTCGGCGAAATGGGCATGGTCGATGCCGAGCCGAGGTCTGCCACAATAACAGCCCGCGAGCAGGTTATTTGTCTTGCCATGGACGGATCATTCCTCGACCAGATGAAAACAGTCGACGATCTCGCGTCCAAGGGGTTGTTTTATCGGATATTTTCTGAAATCCTTGCGGCCCGTGTTCGTGACGCCAACGCTCGAATACTGAAGCTGGAAGATGAACTTAAAGATTTGTCGGTTCAGATGCCGAGTATATAATCGCCATGGATATAGTTCAGTTCGACCCCAATGATACGGCTCTGGTGGACGCCATCAAAAAGATCCCCGCTTTCAACCCCCTGACTGGGCCGTTGCTCAATGAGGTTATGAAGACGGTGACCATCCGCGACTATGACAAGCGGGAGGCGATCATCAATCAGGGAGAGTTGGATCAGTGCATGTTTTTTCTGATGAAAGGCAAACTTTCTGTTCAGGTGGATGGTATCGAGGTCGGCGTACTGGACAAGCCGAACGCGGTGTTTGGTGAAATGGGCATCGTGGATTCCTCGCCTCGGTCGGCGTCTGTGCTGGCCAGACGGCCCGCTCGTTGTCTCGCGTTGGACATAAGTTTTTTTGATGAATTGGAAGGTCGCGCCAAGCTGGCGGTGCAGGCGTTTTTCTACAAGATGTTTTACGAAATTCTGGTCAAGCGGCTCAGGGAGGCAAACGAACGTATTGCCGATCTGGATATGCAGAAGGCCGTGATGGAAAACATGGAAATCTAACCTCGGAGAACCTCAGTGGCTTTGCACGAACTGGCCGGAAAACCCGCGCCTCAGGAAATCCTGACCAATATCCCCCGTCTTGTTTCCGCATACTACCGGACCAAACCCGATCCGACCGATCCCGGCTGCCGCATTTCCTTTGGCACGTCCGGACACCGCGGTTGCTCGCTGGACGGTAGCTTCAATGAAGATCATATCCTTGCCGTGTCTCAAGCTGTCTGTGAGTACCGCGCTTCGGCAGGCATTGTCGGGCCACTTCATCTCGGAATGGATACCCACGCCCTGAGTGAGCCTGCGCTGGCTTCCGCGCTGGAAGTCTTCGCGGCTAACGGTGTGACCGTTCGTATTCAGGAAGGCCTCGGCTACACGCCCACCCCTGTCATCTCCCACGCCATCCTCACCTGGAATCGCGACCATGCTTCCAGTCTCGCTGACGGCGTGGTGATCACCCCGTCCCACAACCCGCCTCGCGACGGCGGTTACAAGTACAACCCGCCCGAGGGCGGCCCGGCCGGAACCGATGTGACCGGCACCATCCAGAAGCGGGCCAACGAGATTCTCGAAGGTGACCTCGCGGATGTAAAGCGTATCCCCTTTGAGCGTGCTCTCAAGCTGGATACAACCATTCACTACGACTACATCACGCCATATATTTCCGACTTACGGAACGTAGTGGATATGGAGCTGCTCGCGTCTTCCGATCTCAAGATCGGTGTGGACCCCATGGGCGGCTCGGGCATCGCTTTCTGGGAGCCCATGGCCGAGATGTACGGTCTGGACATGACCATCACCAACCGCGCCATTGATCCCTCTTTTTCCTTCATGACCGTGGACCGTGACGGCAAGATCCGTATGGATTGTTCCTCGCCGTGGGCCATGGCCTCGCTCATTGAGCACAAGGACAGTTATGATATCGCCTTTGGCAACGATCCGGATTACGACCGCCACGGTATCGTGACGCGCAGCTCCGGTCTGCTCAATCCGAACCATTACCTTTCCGTTGCCATCGAATATCTTTTCTCTCATCGTCCGGGCTGGAGCCCGGAGGCCGCCATCGGCAAGACGCTGGTTTCCAGCTCCATGATCGACCGTGTAGCCAATGACTTGGGCCGTCGCATGAGCGAGGTGCCTGTCGGTTTCAAGTGGTTCGTGGATGGACTGCTCGATGGTTCCTGCGCCTTTGGAGGCGAAGAGTCTGCCGGAGCCAGCTTTGTTCGCTTTGATGGTTCTGTGTGGACCACGGACAAGGACGGCATTATCATGAATCTGCTTGCTGCCGAGATCACTGCCCGTACCAGCCTCGATCCGGGTGAGCTTTACCGTGCGCTTGAAGATAAACACGGCTCCCCCGTGTACGAGCGCATTCAGGCTCCGGCCAACCGCGAGCAGAAGGCGGCGTTCAAGTCCCTGACTTCGGAGAAGGTCACTGCCGATACCCTCGCGGGCGAGGAAATCACGGCCAAACTGACCCATGCACCGGGTAACGGTGCAGCCATTGGCGGCCTCAAGGTGACGACAGAGAATGGTTGGTTCGCGGCGCGTCCGTCCGGCACCGAGGATATCTACAAGATTTATGCGGAGTCCTTTAAGGGTGAGGAGCACCTGAAGCAGATTCAGGAAGAAGCGCAGGAGATCGTCAGTTCTCTGTTCTAGGAAAAGTTCATTGCAACGTAAAAAGGGCCGCCCAGTTGGACGGCCCTTTTTTTATTGCTGTGCCTGATCAGGACAGCTCTCACCCTTCATGGGGACAGCAGCCTTTACGAGTGGCTTTTCGTACGGTGTTTCATGGGCAGGGGTATCACTATTGCGTTTCTTCATTCGGGCACGGGCTGACATGATCACGCCCGAAGCACTGAAAATGGTAAGGGCGATGAAAGCGACATGCATGGCTTCCACGTATACAGGAGCATTGCCTTCGTGCAGGGCGTGGGGACCGATGATGATGGCAAAGACGCCGCTGATGAAGACGAGGCTGACAGTCATGCCGGTGGTGCGCATGGCGGCGACCACGGCAGAGGCTACCCCGTAATGTTGTTTCTCCACTGCGCCCATGATCACGGCCATGTTGGCGGTGGCGAAGATTGCGCTACCTGCGCCGCAGAGGCCGAGCAGGACGACGACGTGGAGTATGGATACCTCGTTGCCAAGGAAGATGGCTGCGCCGAGGCCCAGCGTGGCGAGGCCCATGCCGATGGTTGCCACCTTGTGCGGTGCCCAGCGTTCGCACCAGTTGCCGCTGACCAGTGAGAAAATCACCTGCATCAGGGGCTGCGCCATGAGTACGATACCAGCTTCACTGGCGGTCATCCCCTGAGATATCTGCAAGTAGAGCGAGATCAGGAAGGTCACACCAAAGGTGGCAGAGTAGCTGATGAACTGCACCGCGCTGCCAAGGGAAAAGGACGGGTTGCTGCGGAATAGTTTCATGTCCAGCAGCGGACTTTTGGCCCGGTTTTCCCACAAAACAAATGCGATCAGGGCGACGATACCGCCAGCCAACATTATCTGCCCGGTTGGGTTATGCAGTTGGGAGCCACCCTGCGAGAGAAAGATCATGCCAAGGGCGATGAGGATCGCGCCCAACGGGTCAAAGCGGATGCCTTTGGTGATCACAGGTCGGACGGGCAACGTCTTGAGGGAGAGGAGGAACACCAGTGCGCACGGAATACCGCCGGCCCAAAAGACCCATCTCCAACCCCAGTGGGTGACGATCATGCCGCCAAGCCACGGCCCGGCAGAGAGGCCGAGGTATACACCAGCCGAAGCGATGCCGAGGGCCTTGGCCCGGCCAGGACCGGGGTAGAGGTCGGCAAGGATGGCGAGACCGGTGGACACGAGCATTGCACCACCGCAGCCCTGAAAGACGCGGAGGATGATGAACTGGTCCATGCTGGTGCACATGGGCAGCACGAAGCTGACAATAGTGAAGAGCAGTACGCCCATGGCGAACGTTGCGCCACGACCAATCTTGTCGGCCAGCTTGGTGACTGGAAAGAGGAGCATGGCCACGGCGGAGATATAGCCTGATTCCACCAGTCCGAGCTGAGAAGCGCTGGCGCCGAACTCGCGGCCAAGGGCAGGCACGGCCACGGCCACAGCGGAAAGCATGAAGACCAGAGCGAACTGGGTTACGGTGATGGTATAGAGTCCGGCGGTGCGTTCATCTGCTTTAAACATTGCACCCCTCCTTGATAGCGTTGTCCAGATTGTCGAGAACCCGGTCCATAAGTGTGAGCAATTGTATCTTCTCTTCTGTGGTGAAGCCTTTAAGCATCAGTTCATTCTGCTCATCGAGAATGGCAAGTACGTCGTCAATCAGAGCGTTTGCCTTGTCCGTGGGATAGACCAGCTTTTGACGTCGATTCTCAGGGTTTTCCTTGCGGGTGATGAGCCCTGCATCTTCCATTCCCTTGAGGGTTCGGGCTGTGGCAGCGCGATGGACGCGAATGGATGTCGCCAATTCGTCCTGCGTCTGTCCGGCCTGCGTGGCAACGCCGAGCAGGTAGGGAAGCTGGCCATGGCACAGGCCAAGCGCAGCCAGCTTTTTGTCCAGGAGACAGGCGTTGGTCCTGAATATGCGGGCAGCCCGGTAGCTTGGGCTTTTCTTTTTTGTCTCTTTGAAGATCATGTATGAAAACCGTTTTTGTTGACTTGTTAACAATTGAGAAGAGGGGTTCTACGGAAGGATTGTTGCATTGTCAACAATTGAAATGAGAATTCATGAAATTGTCGCAGACGCAGGAATAGCCGGGCTTTATCAAGAGGCTCGGCCATTCTTGCGCACCACTTCAAGCGAAGCGAGCGACAAAAAGTTCAGGAGGAAGTTGGGAACGCCCGTCCGGCGAGGTTTCACCGGACGGCATTCTTAATTTCTAAACACGCGGGGAATCTTGGCGGTGTCTTCCAATCGGTAGCCAGCCTTGGCGATGAGATCGCGGAGCGCATCGGACGCTTCGAAATCCTTGGCTTCGCGTGCCTTCTGACGATCGGCGAGCATGCCCTGGACATTCTCGGGCAACTCGGAAAGCGGGACGGGCATGCGGGCATGATCGAGGATACCGAGAATACCGTCCACGACCATCAACTCGTCGAGGCAATGCTTGGCAGCGGCACCGGAGAGGGAACCTGCAGCGGACCAGCCATTGACCTGCTTCACGAACTTGAAGAGCACGGGCCAGAAATGGTGGAGGGATACATCCTCATCCATGGCGGTGCGGAATCCGGCTTTGAGGTCGAACACGGCCTGTTCCACATCCGAGGGCAGGGAATCGCCCTTGGTGGCGGCAGCCAGCGTCAGCATGGCGGCAGCTTCCTGCACCTTGCGCCAGTTGCGAGCCCACATGGAGAGGGTGTCGTCACTGGCGCAGAGCGGCTTGCGGGTTGCCACGGACAGGAGCCAGAGACGGGCTGCGCGATAACCGCCGAGTTTTTCGGCCACTGAGTCAAGGGTGTCGTCGGGGGCGCTGGGAGCCTGATGACCGACCATCCATGCCTGAAGCTCGCGACCGGCGGTGGACCAGATGGCGCGGAGGTTTTCGAGATGGGGGAAGCGATGTTTCTCGCTGCCGATCATGATGTCGATGCGCGGCAGGGCGGTGAGGGCCGTGGCCGCATGTTGCAGGAACCATGTCGGGCGCACGTTGCCCCATTGGGTTTCGAGCACTTCGCCGCGCTTCAGGTCGAGGAGCGAGGCGCGCTTGAGCAGGGTGAAGTCCAGCGGATTGTCCTTGACGTAGGCATCAAGATCCACAGTGCGGCCGCCGGAGACTTTGTCCATGTCCGTGGTGGTGATTTCACCATAACGCTTGTCACGGAACACGTCGAAGTAGACCGAGCGCAGCTTCTCGTAGGCGAGCCCTTTGCCGAGGAGCTTTTTGCACAGGTCGAGGGAAATGTCGTTGCTGGCCGAGGAGAGGGGGAAATTGACCGTGTCGGCCACGCCCACCTGGCTGGCGCGGGCGAGGATAACGTTCTTGAGATCTGATGCGAACTCTTCGCGCGAGGCATTGCGTTCACGGGCGGCGGCCAGGGTGCGGTCGTCCATATCGGTCAGACCGACAGCCGTGTCGCATTTGACGCCACGGGAGGCGAGATGGCGGGTAAGCACGTCCAACAGGATCACGCGTCGCCATGCGTCCAGACCATCGGGGTTATCGAGGCTGGGACCCATTGTGTAAATGCCGAGGCCCGCTCCGGTGTTCAGATGCTTGTGCGCGCCGGTGGCCATGTCAAAGACCGTGATGCCGCTGCCAGCCTGCTGCCTGTAAAGATGAGTGGAAAGATAACGCTCGCCGCTGTCCGGGAAGACAACGACAATGGTGCCGGATTCGATGCGCTCAGCCAGTTGGAGCGCTCCGCCCATGGCCGCGCCGGAGCTCATGCCCACGAAGAGGCCTTCCTCTTTGGCGAGGCGGCGGCAGTTGTCAAAGGCGGTCTCGTCGTCCACGTGCAGGATTTCATCCAGCGCGGTCTTGTCGTAGATGCCGGGCGGGTATGACTCCAGCATGTTCTTGAGGCCCTGAATCTTGTGGCCTGCGTATGGCTCAACAGCGGCAACGTGCACGTTGCCTTCCTCGTGAAGTCGTTTGGCGATGCCCATGGCTGTACCGGAAGTGCCCAGCGTCATGACGCAGTGGGTGACTGTGCCGTCGGTTTGCTCCCAGATTTCTTTGCCGGTGCCGTTGTAGTGGGCATCGATGGAGGCGAGGTTGTTGTACTGGTCCATGAGGACGTACTTCTCAGGCTCCTCACGGGCGTAACGGTATGCCTGCTCAATGGCGCCGTCCGTGGCGAGGTGCCCGGGCGTCAGCTCCAGCTCAGCACCGTAGGCGGCCATGATCATCTTGCGCTCTTCACTGGCGGTCTCGGGCATGAGCAGCTTGATGCGGTAACCCTTGATGGCCGCGACCATGGCGAGGCCCACGCCGGTGTTGCCGGAGGTTGCCTCGATGATGATCTTGTCTTTGGTCAATTCACCGGAAGCCTCGGCTGCCGCAATCATGCCGGCAGCGACCCGGTCTTTGACGGATCCGCCGGGATTCTGGGCCTCGATCTTCGCCAAAATCTTGACGTGCGGGTTGGGATTAAGGTGGCGAATTTCCACCAACGGCGTATCGCCGATGAGCGCAAGCAGGTCTTTATTCATGTCATTCCCCTGAAATCATGGGCAAAGTGATTTTTTGTCGTTCCAGCAAGGTAGGGCAAAAAACGGGTTCGTGCAACTGGCACATAACGTGCAAATGCATGGCAGCGAAAAGTGAAAACCATAATAAGAGGAATCGGCATGACCGCGTACCCGTTTTTACAGGACAACATCGAGTATCTCCAGCGCACCGGAAACCCCATTTATCAGTGGCTCTCCACTCAGGAGTTCAAGGAAGAGCTGTTGATCAACAACATCTTCATCAATGAGCTGGGTATTCATGACTGGCGCATGGAGAGCGGCAAGGGCATGTTCGAAACCCTGCCGCCGGACGGGTTGTACGGAACGTGGCTGAGCAGCGAGAAACCGGAGAGCTCCGCCACTTTCATCGTGGGCGCGAACCTCGGATACGGCGTCAACCATGTGCTGGCCAATACTCCTGATTCCCACAAGGTCATGCTCATCGAGCCGCGCGCGGAAATGCTGTTGGCCTGCCTCGGTCAGACCGATTACCGCCCGTTCTTCGAAGCCAAGAAATTTCACATCATGGTTCCGGATCAGGATTACATCTATGAAGTGATCCGCAATCTGGACCTGCAGTTCGTGTACGGTCAGATTCACCTCAAGGGCGATATCGCCAGCCAGCAGCTGGGTCCCGAGTACGCCCAGTGGGCCAGGATCGTCCGCGACAAGCTGGAGAACTTTTCGCTTGAGCTGTCCACGCTTCGTTTCAAACAGGATGTTATGGTCGGCAATGAGATTCGCAACTTCAAGCGCGCCCTGTCCGATGGCTCCCTCAAGGAGATGGAAGGCAAGGCCGGCGGCGTCGGTGCGGTCATCCTCGGTGCCGGTCCTTCGCTGGAGAAACATGCTCCTGACCTGAAGAAGAGTCGCAGCCATGTCCTTTATACCTGTGCGCTCCAGACCGTTCCGGTTCTGCAGAACATGGGCATCAAGCCGCATTTCTGCCTCGCCATCGATTACGATAAGACCCTGCTCGACGTGTTCGAACGTCTTGATCCCGACTTCGTGCAGGATATCCCGCTGATTTACTCCACCAAGGTCAATCCTGATATCTTGAAGCGGTACACCGGTCCCACTATCCCGTTGTGGACGGTTGGCGGCATGGGTACCTATGTCATGAAGGATCATGATCTGGTGCTGGATGCTGGCGGTAACGTCTCGGTGACGCTCTCCCGTTTCCTGCGCCGTTGCGGCGTGTCCCACATCTGCATGGTCGGTCAGGACTACGCATGGCTGGGCAACCGGTCTCACTCCAGCGGGCACCATAGCCGCTACGTGGATATCCCGCTGCAGCACTTCCACCAGCACACCACCAACATGGATGGTGAGGAAATTCTGACCACGATTCAGTACATGACCGCCAAGCGAGAGGTGGAGGACGACCTTCGTCAGTCTCCGTTCCCGGTCTACAATATTTACGGCGGTGGTGTTGAAATCAAGGGCACAAAGGCCATCGACATCAACACGGCTTATAAGGAAGGTATCCTTGCTTCGGCTCCCGGCAGCGTGGATCGCTTCATGACCGAGCTCATGGCGTGTCGCGACAAGGGCAAGGAAATGCCGCTTGAGCCGCGTGGGCCCATGTGGTCCACCTCCTTGCGTAACGCCGAAAAGCATCTCGCCAAGCTGTTCCGCAATCTCAAGGAGAATCAGCAGGCAATCCATGAGACCATGAATCGCGTGGAAATGTTCATCAAGCAGGACCCGCTGTACATGCCGTATCTCTTTAACGAAGCCATCGACATGGCCGGATTGACCCGCGCCAAGTTCGAATACGAGCCCAAGGATTTCCCCGAGTTCAAGCGCATCGCAAAGTGCGTGATGAAAAAAGTCCGTGAAATCGACCGTTTGGTCTGTGTTGATATCAAGAAGGCACGGCAGGCTGTGGCATAACGTCTGCTCGACTGGAGAAGAAGTCAGAAAGGCCGTCCGTATGGGCGGCTTTTTTGTTTCTAATATGGTACAGACCCTAATTAGGTTATGAAGGCAGTATCCGGACTACGTTAACAGGCGGTGAGAAATGCGTTTACGGTTTATTGCGGTCGCTTTGCTATTCCTTTTTTGTTCAGCGCATGTGGCATCCGGTCAGGAGCCCGTAAAACTACGAATTTTTACCGAGTCATATCCTCCTTACAACTATATGGAGCACGGCCGTTTGATTGGATTGTCGACGGATATCATCGTTGAAATCATCGAGCGGATTGGCATGAAAGATTCTACAACAATCGAATTGGAGCCGTGGGCAAGAGGGTACAATGAAGTGCTCAATTCAAAAAATGCGGCCATATACGGGACGGTGCAAAGCCCGGGACGAATGGATAAATTCAAATGGGTGTGTCCGATTGGCTGTGCCCAGATCGGTGTTCTGGCTCGGAAAGATGATGGCATCGTCCTTAAATCGCTTGTGGATTTTCAAAAGTATCGCATCGGTGTGGTTCGTGAGGATATCGGCCATCAGCTGATTCGTGGTTTTGTTCCTGAGAGATATCTTGATATTGCCAACTCATCGGAATCCAATTGGAAGAAATTGCAGGATGGGCGGATTGATCTGTTTGTGTACGACGCCAAAGTGGCAGCCTATGCGCTCAAATACCTCGGATTCGATCCCGACAAGTATGAGGTGGTCTATTCTTTGAAGAAATATCCGCTGTGTATCGCATTCAACAAGAATGCAGACGAAACTATTGTAAATGCTTTCCAGAAGGAATTGGACGCGCTCATTCAGGAGCGCGATTTGGAGGTCTGCTACTAAATATTGCCTCCGTTTAAGAATCACTCCAAGCGGGCTCTGTCTTTATGTTTCTTGGCACAACTTATGCTTTCTTACGCATTGGGAAAAAAATGCCAATTCAACATAATGACAAGGTGGGACACCATGGCCATCAATCCGTACGGCGTGGGAAGCTATTCCAACAGTTATTCTTTGCTTCAGACTCTGAGTTCTCAATCCGAAACGCAGAGCAGCGACAGCACGACAGATTCTTCCAGCGCAAATTGGAAGACGCAGATTCGCAATTCCATCAATGCAATTCTTGCCGACGTGCCCAAAGGGGATGACGGCAAGCTCTCCTTTGATGATGTCGATACCTACCGCAAGAGCCTTGAAGAGAAGTGGGATGAAGAGGTCAAGGCTGACCTTGAGAAGCTCGGCGTTGATCCGGATTCCAAGTACCCGCTGACATGGGACCCCACGACCGGAAAGGTTATCGTGCAGGAAGGTCACCCCGACAAGGCGGTCATCGACAAGTATTTCGAGGACAATCCTGACAAGGTTGAAGAGTTCCAGAAGATCATCCAGCTCGGAAAGCTCACCAGTACGTCGCGCTCCACGCTTTCTCCCACCGAAATGCGTCAGAGCATCCAGCAGCAGTCCATGGCGTGGTGGTATGAAGACAACTCAGACCCGCGCACCTGGTTCAGCGGTGGTTCTTCCCTGATGGGTTTTGGTTCATCCGCATACACCGGGTTGAACATCACGGTCTAAGCAGTATTTCATCGCAAAAAAACGCCCCTCTCATCACATCGGATGAGAGGGGCGTTTTTGTTTTCGATGGGGCAGCAACTATGCGGAGTGGTGCTCCTTGATGTAGCGTTCCAGTCGATCCATGCCTTCGCGGATGTTCTCGATGGAGTTGGCATAGGAGAAGCGGATAAAACCTTCTGCCCCCTCGCCGAAGTCGATGCCGGGGGTCACGCCGATTTTGGCCTTTTCAAGGATGTCGTAAGCCAGCTTCAAGGAAGAGCCGTCGAACTTTTCAGCCAGATGGCGCATGTTCACCAGCGCATAGAATGCTCCGGTGGGATCATGTTTGATGTTGAAACCCATGCCCTTGAGACGTTCGAGCATGTACACCCGGCGCTCGTTGTAGATTTCCTTCATGCGGGCCACGTCCAGTTCTGCTTCCTTGAGCGCGGCCACGCCGCCCCACTGTGCCATGGTGTTGGCTGAGATGAAGAAGTTCTGACACATGACCTGAAGGGTGCGGACGAAATCCGCAGGCGCGATCAGGTAGCCGAGACGCCAGCCGGTCATGGCGTAGAGCTTGGAAAAACCGTTCATCACGAAGCAGCGGTCCGTGTACTCGAGTATGGAGTGCTCCTTCCCCTCGTAGACGAGGCCGTGGTAAATTTCGTCGGAGAAAATCCAGATGCCTTTCTCCTCGGCCAGATCGGCAATGGCCTGCATGCGCTCGGGCGAGAGCAGGGTGCCGGTGGGGTTGGCCGGAGAGTTGATGAGGATCGCCTTCACGCCGGGGTTGGCGTCGATGGCCTCGCGGATGGCGGAGACGCGGTACTGGAAGGAGTCGTCCTCGGAGACTGCGACCTTGACCGGTTCGGCCCCGGCATAGGTGATGAAATTGTCATAGCAGGCGTAGCACGGGTCAGAGGTGATGACCTTGTCGCCGTCCTCCAGAAGTGCCGTGAAGAGGGTGAGCATGGCCGGGCTGGTACCCTGCGTGACCACGATGTTGGCCGGGTCGACCGTGACGCCATAGCGTTTCTTGTGGTCTTCGGCGATGGCCTCGCGCAGCTCCATGATGCCCAGCGAATGGGTGTAGTGGGTGTGGCCGTTGTCCAGCGCACGACAGGAAGCTCGCTTGATGCAGTCCGGGGTGTCGAAGTCCGGCTCGCCGATCTGCATGTGGATGATGTGTTCGCCCGCTCGCTCCATTTCCTGCGCTTTCTCCAGAATCTCCATGACAAGGAACGGGGTCAGATCGCAACAGCGTTTGGAAATGCTCATCTCTTCTCTCTCTTCTATGTACGAAACCCGCCCCGTGTCACAAAGGACGCAGGGCGGGGTGTCTGTTCAACTATAACTGATCGGTAACTATCTAGGCGATTTCCACCACTGTGATGTCAAAGCACAGGGTCTGGCCTGCCAGGGGATGGTTGCCGTCCAGAGTGACCATCTCGTCGTCGAAAGCGGTCACGCGCACGTAGGCGGGCTGGCCGTCCTGAGTGCGGATTTCCAGCATGATGCCTTCTTCCAGTTCCACGTTAGGAGGCAACTGCTCCTTGCGGACCTGGAACACCAGCTGGTCGTTGGGTTCGCCGTAGCCTTCCTCGGGGGAAACTTCCACGGACACGGAATCGCCCACGGACTTGCCGATGACAGCGCGTTCGAAACCGGCGATGACCATGCCTTCACCAAGCTTGAACTCCAGAGGATCGCGACCTTCGCTGGAATCAAACTGGCTACCGTCTTCTTTCAGGGTGCCGGTGTAGTGAACTTTAACTGTGCTGCCTTTTTGGGCTGTCATAAAAATGCTCCTTATAAATTGTATATGATGCGGCCAAGCCTAACCCAATTGCTGGGAAATGGGAAACGGGCGCAGATTAAAAGTCGAAGTTCAGGACGCCGCGTACTTCGTCCATGGTCTTAATGGCGAATTCGCGTGCCTTCTTGTTGCCCGCGTCCAGAATCTCGGCGACGCGCTCATCGGTGCAGGCATTGCGGCGTTCGTGGAACGGGGTGAGGAATGCTTCCATGGATTCCATGAGTACCTTCTTACAATCAACACAACCCCAAGTGGCGTTTTTGCAGCCTTCCTGAATCTCGGGCAGCTTGGCCGGATCGGTCATGAGCTTGTGGTACGGGTACAGGTTGCAGACTGCGGGATCGCCCGGATCGGACTTGCGTAGACGGCTTTCGTCGGTCTTCATGCTCCGCAGTTTGGGCATGATTTCCTCGATGGGTTCGGAAAGCTGGATAGAGTTGCCGTAGGACTTGGACATCTTGCGACCATCCAGACCGGGCAGTTTGCATTCTTCGGTGAGCATGTCTGCCGGTTCCGGGAACAGTTCGGTCTTGTTCAGGTGGTTGAAACGGCGACCGATCTCACGGGTGAGTTCCAGATGCGGCAACTGATCCTTGCCGACAGGGACTGCGCACGGCTTGTAGAGCAGAATGTCCGCAGCTTGAAGAACCGGGTAACCGAGGAAACCGTAGGTGTTCAGCTTCTTCTCAGCCAACTGGGTCTTCTGTTCCTTGTAGGTGGGGCAACGTTCAAGCCAGCCAAGCGGAGTGGTCATGGAGAAGAGCAGGTGCAGTTCAGCGTGCTCTTTGACCATGGACTGCTGGAAAATCGTACATTTTTCCGGATCAAGGCCGGATGCGACCCAGTCTTTGACCAAGCCGGGGACGAACCCCTTGATCTTGGTAGGATCTGCGTATTCGCTGGTCAGGGCATGCCAGTCGGCCACGAAGAAAAAGCAGTTGTACTCTTCCTGGAGCTTGAGCCAGTTGGCGATGACGCCGAAGTAGTGTCCGAGATGAAGGGGGCCGGTGGGCCGCATGCCAGAGAGAATACGGTTGTTGTCGCTCATGATGAAAATTGTGGTGTTATATGTTGATGCCGAGCAGGTGTGCAGCGCCGCGAACCATGGGAAGGATCACGCCGCCAACCAGATTGTAGCCGGAATACCGCCCGACGATGATGAGACCGATGAGGATCAGGAACCCGTATCGGCTCAGGCTCATGTACTTGTAAGCCATCTGCGGCGGAAGAAAGTACGCCAGAACGTTGCTGCCGTCCAGCGGCGGAATGGGGATGAGGTTGAACACCCCCAGAATCAGATTCACGAACACGCCCGCCTGACAGATCAGGTACAGCGGCACTATCACGTTTTCCGTGGTGGAGCCGGGGGTGAACGGAATGGATGTCATGATGTGGATGGCCACGGCAAAGATGGCGGCCAGTATGAAATTGACGCCCGGCCCGGCAATGGCTGTGAGCAGCATGCCCAGACGCGGGTTTCGGAAATAGCGTGGATTCACCGGCACCGGCTTGGCCCAGCCGAACTGGACGATGAAAAAGGCAAGAGTGCCGAATAGATCGAGATGCTTGATGGGGTTGAGGGTCAGCCGTCCTTCGGACTTGGCCGTGGGGTCGCCCAGCAGGTAGGCCACGAAACCGTGTCCCACTTCATGGCAGACCAGGGCCAGGAGCAGTCCTGGTGCAAGGATGGCGTATCGCTGCAACGCCTCGGGTGAAAAGAAATCGAACATTGAGTGCGGCTACCACGTATATGGCCCGCGCCGCAAGGGGAATGTCTGTTACGACCCCGCTGGAGGGGCGCCTAAAGGCTTGCCCGGGACAAAGGGAAACCGCTTGATGGCGTCTAATGTTTCCGGGCTTATATTGATTGCCGGGAGATCCATACGGACCCGGTTCTCCAGGTGCGCCTCGTCGAGTGATTGGGAAAAGGTGGGGTTGGTAGTGATTATGTCCTGGAGTTCGCCTGAGGCGTAAGCTGCTTTCATTCCATGAAGAATGTCATCATGCAGTCGTTGATTGTCTTTGTTGACGTAAAAGAAAAAGGCAAATGGATAGGTGAGCAGAATGCGCTCTTCCACCATGAGATTCTTGTACTTGTCTTTACGGATCGCGTACTCTGAATACGCTTCAAACAGCCCGCGCGGGAACAGGTCCACTCGGTTGGCATCAATCATTCTATACGCCAGTTCGCCTTTGTACACTTCGGTAACGTCGAGGCCTGCCGCTTGAAGAATTTCAACATCCGACCAGCCAAGTCCTTGGACGAAAGTGAAGTCTTTGAGTTCTTCAAGGGTGGAGACGGAAGCGAGCTTGGCTGCTGTTCTTTTGTTCGTCAGCATCACTCTGTGGCCGGAGCCGATGCCGAGCAGGACAGGGACATGGACGGCCAACATGTCTTTTTCATGTTCCGGGCTGGCCCCCATGGTCATGACGTAGTTGTCGTTGGATTCCTTGACGTGCTCGATCCTTCGGAGTTGGGAGGCGTCTGCTGTGTCGATGATGACCTTATATGGCTTGCCGGTCTTGGACAGGGCGAGTTCGAGGAGTCTGCTGTTGTGTCCTTCCCCTGCATTTTCAGGAGATTGCAGAAGATAGACCTCTATCGGTTTTTCCGCATGGCACGGAGTCGCGAACGCCATGAAAAGGGCGATAAGCAGGACGGCAACAGAACGCATGAAATCTCCTTGCAAGCAGATAACAGGATACAATCAAAAAAGAATGTAACCGATTATGTGTTCTCCCTCAACGGAGATAAGCTGGAAATCGTATGGTTAGACCACTTCCGCCTGCGAGAGCATCTTCACGAACTTCTTGAGGATGTCCTTATCGACTAGTCCGTCGTCGTCCATTATCCGTTTGAGTGCTTCAAACGGAGTGACGGCGTCCTTGCCGGGACGATTGCGCGTGAGGTTGTCGTAGACGTTGCACAGGGAGACGATCTTGGTGTGCAGCGGAACCTCGTCACTGGCGGCGCTGGTAGGGTACCCGGTTCCGTCCGCGCGTTCGTGGTGGAACAGGATGCAGTTGGAGCCGATGGTGGGCAGATTGAAGTTGGCACAAGTGCGCGCACCGATCATGGGATGCAGTTCCAGCAGGGAACGCTCGTCGTCGGTCAGGTCGTCCGGGTTCTTTTCAAGGACAGCCTTGGGCAGGCCGGATTTGCCGATGTCGTGGAGCAGGGCGCCCATGCCACAGGCGCTGAGCTTGTGGTCGTCGTAATCGTATTCCTGCATCAGGCAGACTGTGTAGACCATGGTGCCGAGGCCGTGCTGGTAGTCGTCAAACCCGTTGCCGATGAAGCGGGAAAGGTGCTTGAGGGACTTGGGCGACTGAAGAAAATTGGTAGTGGACTGGATCAGGCGCTCGAAGCGTTTGTAACGTTTGGCGAATGCCGGACCGGGCAGCTTCTTCTCGAAAAGTTCCTGTCCCATGGCCTTGGCCGTGTTGGCCCAGGTCTTTGCGCGCTCGTCCACAGGAATATTCTCGTCGTCGAGAACTTCCGTGATGTTTGCCTTGAGATAGTCGTTGTAGTCTCTCAGGTCTGCGCTTTCGATGTAGAGAGTGGCAGCATTGTCGCCCAGCAGTTCTTCGCGCTTTTCGTTGGTGAACATTCGACCTGCTGCATTGAACAGGACAAAGGTATCCCCACGTCGCAGGAAAAGGTCAAAGGCACCTTTACTGTCTGGACGAAGGACTCTGGGGGAAACGGGAATGTATTCGGACTCTTGTGCTAATGCCATATATGTCTGGTTGCCGATCTCTCGGAAACGTGTGTTTAAATTGCCGCCGGCGAGGGTTTACGAAAGGTAGGAATGGATGTCAACTGGATGCACAAGATGTCACAGAACTACAAACTGCGACGCTCCCCCTAGGAGGCACGGGGGAGCGTCGGCTGAAGGGTATTAAAGGGGTTAGGTTTGACTGCTTAGAGACCGGCCTTGTTAAGGGCCATTCTGACCTTGTCCTTGAGTTCAGTAAGGTCCACGGACTTCACCACATAATAGTCCGCGGCAATGGATTTGAGGTCATGTTGGAAGGAGTCGTAGGCCGTGGAAAGGATAACGGGGATCTGTTGATCCTTGGCCCTGATTTCCTGTAACAGGTCCAGCCCGGAGCGGTTTACACCGAGCTTGATGTCGAGAATTACTATGGTCGGCGTTTCGCGTCCCACCACGTCAAGGATATCTTCCTCTCCGTCTGAGGTGGCAACGTTGTAGCCTTCAGCTTCCAGTTCTTCCCGGTAGAGCATGCGGATGTGTTTTTCGTCGTCCACAACGAGAATCTTCGGTTGGCTCATGGCGTCCTCCTTGGGAATTTGGCCTTACACTACAATAGTGCATATTTCAGTTTTGGGTCAATATGCTTTAGTTTTTTTTGGCAAGATTCTAACCTTCGCCCCGGAAAGCTTTGTGTGGCGCGGTTTCCTTCCCCATGGGTCGGGTTCTTTGCTTGAATTCAACGGGCTTCGCGGGTAGGGTCCGGCCTGCCGTCGGTATTCAACACAGCTGGCGCAAAGGAGAATAAAATATGGTTACTGTCCATCTGGAACCGGACGGAGAAGTCATCGAGCTCGCCAACACCAAAAGCGTGCTCGCCGTCCTGAACAGACTCAAAGTCCGTTCCACCATGGTTATCGTCGCCCGCGATGGCGAATTGCTCACACCGGATCGCAAGCTGCACATGGGTGACACGCTGCTGGTCCGCAAAGTCACGTCCGCAGGCTAGGGAGGATATCTAGCATGAAATGTTCCCGCTGCAAAAAGCTCGCGTGTGTGGCCCTGCCCAGTCATAACGCCGGATTCTGTCCCGAATGCTTCCCGCTCTTCTTCACCCGCCAGGTGGAGACAGCCATTCGCCGTGAAAAGATGTTCACCCTTGATGAGCGCATCCTCGTGGCCCTGTCCGGCGGCAAGGACTCTCTGGCCCTCATGCTGGAGTTGAAGCTTCAGGGGTACAATGTGACCGGCCTGCATATCGATCTGGGTATCCCGGACTCTTCCTGGAAGGCCCGCAAGAAGGTCGAAGACTTCTGCGAAAAGAATGAACTCCAGCTTCAGGTCTTTGAAATGGAGAAGTGGGGTCTGCCCATCTGCGACGTGAAGGAATTTGTGGATCGTCCGGTTTGCGCTGTCTGCGGCAAGCTCAAGCGCCACATTTTCAACAAGGTCGCCCTGGAGGGAGGCTACGACGCCCTTGCTACTGGGCACAACCTCGACGACGAGGTAGCTCGCCTCTTTGCCAACACCCTTCGTTGGGACACCGCCTACCTGTCTGATCAGGGACCGGTGCTGCCCGCCAGCGGTGGTTTTGTGCGTAAGGTCAAGCCGCTCTTCCGTCTGTCCGAGTTCGAGACCGCCAATTACGCCTTCCTCAAAGGCATTGAAATACACTCCGACCCCTGCCCGTACTCCAGCGGCGCCAGTTTCACCAACCACAAGCAGTTGTGGGGTGAGCTGGAATACCGCAGCCCGGGGCAGAAATTCCAGTTCTACAACGGCTTTCTCCAGCGAGGTAAGCAGGCCTTTGCGGCACTGGAAAAAGAAATCGGAGCCGATGTGAAGCCGTGTGAAGAGTGCGGTTCCCCCACCAGTGTGGGGCGCTGCTCCATTTGCCGCATCAAGGAATCCGTGGCCACGAAAAAGGCTGCAGCACAGGCTGGAAAATAGTCGCTATGGCCGCAACCAGGATATCCGTGACCATGCCCTGCTATAATTGTGGGGATACTGTGGGCCGGGCGCTCGACTCCCTGCTGGCACAGACTTGTACGGATTTCGAGGTGGTGGCCGTGGATGACGGCAGCACTGATAATACAGCGGGAGTCCTGGCCGAGTATGCGCGCCGGGACTCCCGTATTAATACCTTCTCCATCGAGCACGGTGGAGTCATCAAGGCGGCCAATGCCGCCATCGGCGCAGCCAAGGGGCAATACATCGCCCGCATGGATGCCGATGACGAAGTTCTGCCGGAGCGACTGGCTGCCCAAGCGCAGTTGTTGGACGAGAATCCGGAGATCGGCCTTGCCGGTTGTCGTATCCGCTTCGGCGGTTGCCGCGAGACCTGTGCCGGGTACGCTCACTATGTGGACTGGACCAACTCTCTGACTACACCCGATGCCATCAGTCTGCATCGGTTCGTGGAGTTCCCTGTTCCCAATCCTTCCATCATGTTCCGTCGCGACTGTCTTGAGCAGCATGGCTCCTATCGAGAAGGGGACTTCCCTGAGGATTACGAGCTCCTCCTGCGTTGGCTGGAGGGCGGTGTGCAGATGGCCAAGGCGGACGAGGAACTCCTCATCTGGAACGATCCTCCGACCCGTCTGTCGCGCAACCATCCCCGTTATGATGTGGATGCTTTCTACCGTATCAAGACGGAGTATCTTGCCCGTTGGCTGGCAGACAACAATCCGCACCATCCCACGGTGCACATCCTTGGTTCGGGCCGCACCACTCGCAAACGGGCCGACCTGCTCCTTGACCACGGCATTGAGTTTGCCGCCTACTATGATGTTGATCCGCGCAAGATTGGCAACATCGTGAACGGGGTGAAGGTCTTTGACCGCGAGGATGTGCCGTCGCCGGAAGACGCCTTCTGCATCCCCTATGTTGCCAGCCGTGGTGCTCGCGAGGAAATCACCGAGTTCCTCGACGAGCGTGGCTACGTGCTGGGCAAACACTATATCCCTGCTGCATAATTATACTGTTGTCAGATTTTCGAGTCGTGGTAGTGTTGTAGAAAGGACGACTGCCATGGACCATATACGCGACATAGTACTCAACAATATCCCCGTGGGCCTGATGATTATCGGCGGAGACGGCAAGATCATCGAGGCCAACCCTGCCTCGTGCGATATTCTTGGCTGTCCGGTGGAGGGTTTTGTGGGCAAGCAGTGGGGAGAGATATTTCTCTCGCAGGAACGCAACCTCGAGTTCACCGAGGTGGTGCTGGATGCCATTCAAAAGGAAACACCCAAGATCGAGCGGGTGACCCCGTACTATGACGACTCCGGCAAGAAGAAGTTTCTGTCGGTCATTTCCTCTGCACAGCGTGAAGGGGGAAAGATTTCAGCTATCGTGGTGCTCATTGAAGATCTGACCGAGCTGCACGACCTGCACGAGCGCGAAAAGAACATTCTGGCCCAGAATCACCGTTTGGCCGAAGAGCGTGCCAACAGCCTGAATCTGTTCGCCCAGTCCGTGGCCCATCAGATTCGCAATCCTATCATGTCGATCGCCGGGTTTGCCCGGTTGCTGGAACGAAGGGCTGATGAAGCTGCGCGTGAGCCGCTGGAGGCCATTCGCGAGGAAGCCTCCAAGTTGGAGACCATGGTACGCGCCGTGGCCGAATACAGCGCCATCCGTGCCGATGCCGCGGCCCCGGTCAATCTGTGGGTTATTATCGAGGAGGCCAAGAACCTTATTGCCAATCATCCGGCAGTGCAGGGGCAGGGCATTGTGTGGAAGACCGATTGTCCTGACATGAATATCACTGTGGACAGGAACCTCATGGCGCAGGCAATTTCAGAGTTGTTGCTCAACAGTGCGGAGTTTGGCGGGCCTGGTACCAGGGTACGCCTTTGCGCCAAGGAATCGGACGGGCAGGTCGTCATATCCGTGAGTGATAATGGGCCGGGGTTTTCGGACACAGGGCTGAAGATGGCCCTTGATCCTTTCTATACCACCAAGACTGTCGGCGCAGGCATGGGGCTGACCCGCGCCAAGCGAATAGTTGTAGAACACAATGGCACTATTACCGTTGACCGCACCGAAGACGGGGGTGGGCTGGTTCGCATCGCAGTGCCTGTGCGCCCCATGAGGATGCGGAATTTCGGTTGACCCTGACCGCTCTCCCATGCTTCATTCACTACTTCCCTAATATGAAAAGAAGATATGGGGCGCAGTTGCCGTTGCCATATTCTCAGGAGAAACACTGACAATGCGCGTTCTCGGCATCGATTTTGGCCTCAAGCGGGTGGGACTGGCTCTTTCCGATCCCACCGGTACGCTGGTGTCGCCCTTTAAAACCATTGAGCGGACTACACGGAACGCCCTCTTTGACGAACTCCTCGATATCATTGTAAAGGAGTCGGTCGATGCCATCGTGGTCGGCCTGCCTCTCGCCCTGGACGGCGACGACACCCTGACCACGCGCCAGGCGCGGAATTTTGCCGAAAGCCTGGAACGCCGCACGGACAAGCCCATTCATCTCATGGATGAGCGGCTTTCCTCGGCTCAGGCCGAAGAAGAACTCAACGCCGCGGGCCTGCGCGGCAAGAAACGAAAGATGGCCCTGGACAGTCAGGCCGCCGTCATCATTCTGCGCTCATGGCTGGAAAGCGAACAATAATTATATCTCTCGTCGTTCTCGTTGCCCTCGCCGGTCTCGGTGTGGGCGGCTACCATTGGCACAAGGCATGGCAGGAAGAACAGTTCCTGACCGTTCCGCCGGAAAAGCCCGGGCGCGATCTCGTGTTCCGTGTGGAGCCGGGGCAGATCTTCACCACCATCGCCAAGAATCTCAAGACTGCCGGTCTCATCACAGACTCCCGCCGCTTCCTGAAGCTGGCGCAGGCATCTGGCAAGACGTCGTCCATCCGCGCCGGTGAATTCATGCTCAATACGGGGTGGATTCCGGGCAAGGTGCTGCATGAGCTCACCACCTCGGCCGGTATCATGAAGAAGGTGGCGGTACGCGAAGGCCTGACATGGTGGCAGACCGCCGACAAGATTCAGGAAGCAGGGCTCGGCACTCGCGAAGTCTTTGCCAAGGCCGTGGCTGATCCCGAATTGCTTGCCAAGTACGGCATTCAGGCCAAGGACGCTGAAGGCTATCTGTTCCCTGAAACCTACATGCTCACTCCGCCTCGGGGCGACCAGTCCGAGTACATGGTAGAGACCATGATCAAGGAGTTCTTCAAGAACGCGGCCAAGGTGTGGCCTGACGGTCTGCCTGAGTGGAAAGAGCTGAACAAGTACGTTGTCCTCGCCTCCCTCGTGGAAAAGGAGACCGGGGACACCAGTGAGCGCAAGCGCATCGCGGGCGTGTTTCACAACCGCCTCAAGCGTCGCATGCTCATCCAGGCCGACCCCACCATCATTTATGGTCTTGGCCCTGCCTTTGACGGCAATATCCGCAAGAAACATCTGCTGGACAAGTCCAACCCGTACAATACGTACACCCATGCCGGGCTGCCTCCGGGCCCCATCTGTTCCCCCGGTCTGGATGCCCTGATGGCAGCTGTTTTCCCCGAGGATCACAAGTTCCTCTACTTTGTGGCCAAGGGTGACGGCTCTCACTATTTCAGCAAGACGCTCTCCGAGCACAATAACGCGGTGCACAAGTATCAGCTACGTCGCAACAAGAAGACCTACCGTTCCACTAAACAGTAATCGGTCGCCAGTTTGCGACAATTCCCGTTTTTCGGTAAAAATGGGGAACATACCTATTGGGGAGGGATATGCCTACGTCGCGTTTCGCCTTAGTTGTCGCTTGCCTGCTCGGCTTTCTTTTCAGCACCATTGCCAGTGCTGATGATGCGCTGGTGGAACGCCGTGCCGCCTTTGATATCGGCTCTGCCGTTATCAAATGCACCGTGGCGGACGTGAATATCGAGACCGGCGAGCTCGTCGATATTGTGGATGAGTTCTTCCGCAAGGTGGACTTTGCCGAAGACATGGCCCGTTCCTATGACGGTAATTTCAGCCGTGATATCATGGACAAGGGCATGACAGCCCTAGAAGAGATCAAGAGCAAGGCGCTGGGCCTGAAGGCTACCCGGTTTGCAGCCGTGGGGGGAGCCTCCTTTGGCGAGGCGCGTAATGGCAAGGCCTACTTCGCCACCATCAAGTCCGAGCTCGGCATCAACGCGCATATTCTTTCCAAGCAGGAGACTGCCGTCATCAGCTACCATTCTGCCCGTCAGGTCAGGGGCGTCCCCGCTCGCAATCTCTTGGTTTGGGATATCGGCGGCGCGAGCCAGCAGATGGTCGCCCGTAATCGCGAGGGCAAGCTGGCCTTCTACATGGATAATCTGGCGTCCGTGTCATTCAAGAATGTGGTCCTTTCAGATATTCAGGGGAAGGACGTCAATACTGTTTCGTCTCCCAATCCCATGACCAATGAACAGGTCCAGCAGGCCCTGAGCTACGTCCGGTCATACGCCAAGCGAAATATCCTGCCGACCATTGCCGACCGCGTATTGCATGGTGAGCTGCTCATCTACGGCATCGGCGGCGTGCATTACTACACTGTTCCCGAGCTTGTCGGAGAGCGGAGTGCGACCTATACCCGCGATGATGTGAGAGGGGCTATTGCGCGATGGACAGGCAAGCCTGACGCGGCATTTGAGTCGGAGTACGCCGCGACACGGCTGACCAATCTCATCCTTGTTCTCGGCTATATGGAAGCCCTGGACATCGATACGGTCACGCCGCTGGAGGTCGATCTGACCGAAGGGCTGCTTGTTATCAGAGAGTTCTGGAACTAGCGGATCGTCGATCCCAGTCTGTCATACCAGTGAGCTCCGCCGATGTTGCCGGGGAAATAAATGTACTTGGCGCGGCCGCGAATCTTGTCGCGTTTGATGGCTCCGATCCAGCGGGAGTCGTAGGAGTGCTCTCGGTTATCGCCCATCATGAAATATTCTTCCGCTTTCATGTGATATGGCCCGAAGTTGGCCTGATTAGGCTCTAATGCATCCCTGATATGCACGGCGTGCGGTTCGTCCAAAGCCTTGCCGTTGATGTAGACCATGTGGTTGCGGATTTCGAGGGTCTCGCCCGGCAGGCCGACTACTCGTTTGACGAAGTGGCGGCCGCTCTTGGGATCATCAAATACGACCACTTCGCCACGCTTGATGATGGCGTTATCATCCAGCATCTGGGCCATGAAATGATCGCCTACCACCAGCGTCGGTATCATGGATTCGGAGGGCACCTTGAAATTCTTGTTGAATCGCTTGGCGAACACCACTTCGACTGCCGTGCCCACAGTGAAGTTGAGCAGCAGTACCAGCGCGTAGACCCACCCCTGGTTCATTCGGGTAAGGCGGTAGTCCTGTCGCTTGCGCGCCGTGAAATATGCTTCAATGGCCACGGCCAGGCTGAATCCGAATAGGGCGGTGAATCCGGCCACCAGCCCTGCAAAGGTATCGGACACCATGTGGACGATCAGTCCCATGACCGTCAATACTGCGTAGAGCAGCAGTCCTTTCTTCAGTTCACCATTGTAAACTTGCCCCAGACCGCCTGTCATGAACGACAGCAGCCCGGCAAGCCATGGTTTTCGTCTTTTTATGGTGCCTTCTTCCATGTTCTCTCCGCGATGTAGCATGCCAGATGAGGGGGCATACTGCCAAGGGGGTAAAGCCCCTTATTTTACAAAGAAAATCGTAAGATATCTCTATTCCCGATAAAAAAGCCCCCGACGATTGTCGGGGGCTTTTGTTGTTCAAATTACGCGGGGACTATGCGCGTCCCTTGCGTTCAACGCCCTTGAGGAGTTGCTTGAGTTCGCGCTTCCACTTCTTACCGCCCACGCACTCGGCGAGGTATTCGGTGGTGTGGATGACGCGGTTGGAGCGCTTCATCTGGAGCATGGACCGCTTGATGCCGACCTTGCAGGACGGGCAGCCGACCACGACAGGGCGGGTCGGATCATGCTCGAGATCGGCACGGAGCTGATCCTGCTTGCGGGCCCGGAGGCGGTTGTAGATGTCAGGCGTGGTGAACGCGCCCAGACCGGATTCGCCGCAGCAGCCGGGGGAGAGTTCCACATCGGTGTGGGTGATCTCCTGCAGTGCGGAGCGGTACATCTCGGCAGCCTTGGCCTTGGGTGCGTCGACCCATTCGGCGTGACAGGCGGAGTGGTAGACAACCGGCTCGGCAGCGCGGATGGCCGGGAAGCGTTCCATGAGGAACTGGACCACATCCTTATGCTCGAGGGGATCAACCAGTTCGCCGGAGAAGTCATAGGTCTCCATGGACTCACGGCAGGTGCCACAGGCGGTCAGCAGCGTGGTGGCCTTGAGGCCAGCCTTACCGGTCTTGACCAGCAGGTCCAGGAACTCCTGCACGTTGCGGTGGCGGTTGGTCTTGTATGCTTCTTCACAGCCAGAGGCCAGGAGCGGGTAGCCGCAACACATGTGATGGTCGGGCAGAACCACGTTCACGCCGGACTTGAGCAGCAGGTATACCGATGCCATGCCGATGGAGCGGGAGAACAGGGAGCCGCCGCAGCCGGGGAAGTAGAGCACGGTTTCGTCGCGAGCCGCGCGGGGGTTCTTGAAGATGGAGCCGCTTTCCAGTTGCAGGGATTCGGACAGGTTCCGGAAATCCACACTGGGGCTGCGGTGCTTGAACATGGGCGAATCAATTCGGGACAGCCACTTGGCGGGCATCATGCCGAGGGTCTTGTCCTGTACGGACTGGCCGATGGAGAGCAGCTTGGCCGTTACAGGTACGCTGCCAGCCGGGTTCTTGGCCAGATTCTTCAGGATGATCTGCTTGAGCGGATGACCTGACTTGCCCTTGGAATCAAGGAAGGAACGCATGGAGAGTGCGGCTCCGGCAGAGTCGATCTTCACGGGGCAGACAGCCTGACACTTGCCGCAGGCGGTGCAGTGATCCATGAGGTCGCGCAGCTCGCCCATGAGCTCGGGTGCGGGCTCACCGGTCTGAATCTGTGAGTAGTAAATGCCTTCGATGAGCGCGCCAAGAGAGATGTTCTTGTTGCGCGGGTGGTACATGAGGCGCTGGGACGGGAAGTACATCGGGCAGACCTGTTTGCACTTGCCGCAGCGGGTGCAGGTCTGGATGTTCTTCAGAAGCGACATGAGCGCTTCCTTGTCCTTCAGCTGGGTTTCGTCGAGGTCCTTGATGAGACGGTTGAAGGAGAAGGTGAACGGCTGGCTCGGCAGCTCGCGCTGGGTGAGCTTGCCGGGGTTGATGACGTTCTTGGGGTCTACATCCTTCTTGTATTCGACAAGAGCCTCGATCTTCTTCTCGTCCAGGAACGCGATCTTGGTGATACCGATGCCGTGCTCGCCGGAAACCTGACCGCCGTGCTCCAGCACCCAGCTCATGACTTCTTCCGCGGCGTGGTGGGCCGAGGCAAGCATTTCAGGGTCGTTGGAGTTGACCGGCAGGTTGACGTGGCAGTTGCCGTCACCAGCGTGCATGTGGTTGGCGATGACAATGCGTTTGGCCTGCATCTCGTGCCACATGGCGTTGATCTCGCGGTCGAGCTTCGGATAGGTGTCGCGCAGTTTCACGAACAGGAAACGGCACTGGGCCTCCTGCTCAACGTCCGAGAAATCCTTGGAAGTGATCTTGCCGGACAGGATATCGTCTACCCGGGAAAGGCCTTCCTTGATATCCTCGTCCTCGTCGTTGACCGGCTCCAGCGCGCGAACCTTGAGCAGGGTGTCGCGGTAGATCTTGGCCAGATAGATGAGGTTCAGGTCTTCGAGGAAGTCGGAGAAATCCGGGATGACGTTCATGGGGATGACGACGTCCTCGTTGATCTTGAAGCCGGAGGTGCGCTTGGAGATGGCGGACAGCTTGTGGCGGTCCTCCCAGAAGAGCTCGGCTTCCTTCTCGTCGCGGGCAGTGAAGATATCCACACCGTCGTAGGGCTGGGCCAGTGCCACGATAGTCTGGCTGGCAGCGTCCAGCGCGTCCATGTCGTCGGAGTCGAGCTGGAGGATGAGCACGGAAATGGGATCGCCCTCGTACTGCTCGGACTTGGTGGAGTACTCGATGGCCTGTACGTATTTCGGACCAAATTCCTCCAGCGCAGAAATCTTAACCAGGTCGCCTTCTTCGCGGATCTTGTCGCGCAGGCCGACAACGTCCTTGATGACGTACATGGCATTGATCATGGAGCGGCCGAAGAATTCGAGACAGAGCACGCGGGAGTGCTTCAGCGTGGGGTAGCAGATGAAGCTGCACTCGGTGATGATGCCGTCCACGCCTTCTTTCTGAACGCCGGGCAGGCCGCCCAGGTATTTGTTGGAGACGTCCTTGCCGAGGTCCTTGCCGCGGATCTCGTCCCCATTGAGGGTGACGGTGTCGATGAGCAGGCTGTGCTCGTTGCGGATCTCGAAGACAGCGGTGTCGGTCTCGTAAATCTTGTGGCGCGGGTGGTCGACGCGAGTCACGGTGATCAGGTCCCCGGTGGGGGTGACCATGCGGTAGCTCAGGATGTTGTCGATGGTGGTGCCGTATTCGAATGCGAATGGGCCACCTGCGTTTTCGGAAATGTTACCGCCCAGCGAAGAGCCAGCCTTGGAGGCCGGGTCCACGGTGAAGAGCAGGTCTTTCTTGGCAGCGGCCTTGATGGCGTCCAGGGTGATGACGCCGGACTGGACCGTGAGGGTGCTGTCCTGCTTGTTGATGTCGATGATCTTCTTGAAGCGGGACAGGGACAGAATCACGGTGCGCTGCTTTGCCGGGATGGCGCCGCCGGTTGCACCGGTGCCGCCGCCGCGGGGGATGACGCCGAAGTCGAGCTCGTTAGCCAGCTTCACGATGCCGCGAATCTGGTCCTCGGTTTCGGGGAAGAGCACGAGCATGGGCAGTTCCATGCGCAGGTCGGTTGCGTCGGTTGCGGTCTCAATGCGGCAGTTGGGCTGATCGCCGATGCCGTCTTCGGGCATGAAGGCCTTGAGACGCTCGATGATGGTGGCGCGCAGTTCCTGTTCAGCGTCGAAGCGTTCCCAGAACAGTTCGATGCCGTTGGTCAGGGTTTTGGCAAACTCCATGTCCAGCAACGGCTTGGACATGTTGAGTCGGCGTTCCACCGAGGTGCGAACCAGTTCAGGGTCGATGAACGGATTGTAGCGCACCAGAAACAGTTCGGCGGCCAGGTTAGAGGCGAGTTTTTTTACGCCATCCGGCCAGTCCTTGTATTGTTCCATGTCAACCACGCCAAGGGCGCGGGTGATCAATTGTTCGTCAGATATAGAAATGTGGGGGCCAAGCTGAGCCATTGTTCTCTCTCCAAAAGGCTTAGGTGAAGAGAAAGGACGTATGTCCTTTTTGTACGATTGGCAAGGGTTGAAAGGGGAGGTTTTATTATAAGGTTCATAACGTATGATGGGATAGAGATGGTGAAGGGGGAGCGTTTAATCAGTATATCAGTTGGTTGTATTTCCTTTTACAAAAATGGGAGCAAGGGAGATGTTCGTTGGTTGGCAGCGGTGCCGACAAGGGAGAACAGTGTGTGCCTGCCTCGATTCTTTTCCGAATTAACCCATATTCTACTCGTAACAGTATTGCCCGGACTGAAATCGGGAGAGCAAGAATGTTATGTCTCTTACCAAAGAGCTGCTCCTTTTGGTTGAGTACTGTGGCTATAGGTGTTGGGATGAGTTGCGGTGGAAAACTTCTCAGGGAGTAGCTCCCATAATCTAGACAACCCCCCCGTCCCCGTTCTAAGAACAGGGGACTATTCCACTGTCAGGTTGCATTTTTACTTTTCCGTCAATCCACCAGAAGGAACCAATATGAGCAATACGACTTTTGCGCCGCTGAAACTGTTCATCACCGGCCCCACCTATATTCGTGACGATGTGAAAGAAGCTGCCAAGCTGCCCGAGTTCGGCCATCGTGATTCTGAAAACGACCTGCGTATGGTCCCGATCTTCAAGCACCTGCGGGCTTTGGCCGGAGCGGGTGACAAGTTCCATCCCGCGCTGCTGCTGGGGTCCGGCTCCACTTCCATGGAAGCCTCTGTCCGCTCCCTGGTGGCTGAAGACGAGACTATTCTCAACGTGTCTGTGGGTGCATTCGGCGACATGTACTACAACATCGCCGCTTCCAACGGTAAAAAGGCCGAGAACCTCAAGTTCGATTACGGTCAGCCCATCGACATGAACGTGCTGGAGGACAAACTCAAGTCCCTCAAGCCCAACGTGGTCTCCTTCACCCACAACGAAACTTCCACTGGTGTGGTTCACGACATCAAGGCTGTCTGTGCTCTGATTCGCCAGTACGGCGCCATGCCGCTGGTGGACGGTGTTTCCATCTTCGGTGGCGCAGAACTGGATCTGGAAAATTCCGGTGCAGCCATTTACTGCACGGCCACCCAGAAGGCGTTGGCCCTGTCCGCTGGATTCGGCGTCGCCTTTATCTCTGAGGAAGCCGAAGAAAAGGCCAAGACCGTGACCAACAAAGGGCATCACCATGACCTCGTCAAGCACATGGACAAGGCGCGCAAGCATCAGACCCTGACCACGCCCAACTGCACGCTCATCAACCAGATGTATTTCCAACTCGAGCGCATCGTGAACGAAGAGGGCATCGAGAACCGTTTTGCCCGTCATATCGAGATGCGCGGCATGGTCGAGAAGTGGGTGGAAGGCATTGACGGCTTCGACATGTTCGTGCCCGAAGGTTACCGTTCGCCGACCCTGTCCACCGTCGTCTGCCCCGAGGGCGTGACCGTGGCCCAACTCAAGCAGGGCGTAAAGGAAGCGCTGCGCGAAGAAGGCTATCTCATGGATCCGGGCTACGGTAAGCTCAACGCCGCCATGGAAGCAGAAGGCAGTCGACTGATCTTCCGCGTAGGCCACATGGGTGACATCACTCCGGACATGCTGGGCGAATACCTGGGCAAGCTCGAGGTGGAACTGAAGAAATTGTAATCACAGACCGGCGCGGCCGCGCCATGGGGGTAAAGTATGAGAGTCCTTGCGAACGATGGTTTGGTTGAGGACGCGCAGAAATACCTGCGGAAACAGGGCTTCACGGTGGAGACGGAAAAGCGTGACGAGGCTGATCTCATGAGCGAGATCGGTCAGTTCGACGCCCTGTTGGTGCGGTCGGCCACCAAGGTGACCCGCGGACTGCTCGAAGCAGGCGTGCGGGGTGGCGGCAAGCTCAAGATAGTGGGCCGCGGCGGTGTGGGAACCGATAATATCGATCTCGATGCGGCCAAGGAATTGGGCGTTATCGTCAAATTTGCCCCCAATGGAAATACCAATGCCACGGCCGAGCATGCCCTTGGTTTGATGTTCGGCATTGCCCGGCGTGTGCCGCTGGCGCATCGGGTGCTCATGGACGGCACATGGCACAAGAAGCGGTTCAGGGGGGTTGAGCTGTTTGGCAAGACACTCGGCATCATCGGGTGCGGCCGCATCGGTCAGGCCCTGGCAGCCAAGGCCGGTGCCCTCGGCATGAAGGTCATCGGCTATGACCCCTATCACTCTTTGGATGCTCCGTTGGAGTATGTGGACTCCATTCCGGAACTGCTGAAAAAATCCGACTTTGTCAGCCTGCATTGCGGCGGTACCGAGACCGTCATCGGCGCGGAAGAATTGCGCCAGATGAAGGATACCGCCTATCTCGTCAATGCTTCCCGTGGCAAAAACGTGTCCGAGGACGCCCTGTACGAAGCCCTCAAGACGGGCGAGATCGCAGGCGCGGCGCTGGACTGCTTCGAGACCGAGCCCAAACGCGAGGGCATGACGTTCGACAACAAGTTGCAGGAGTTGGACAACATCGTCATGTCTGCACATCTGGGGGCGTCCACCGGGAATGCTGGCGTGCGTACGGGCATGGAGATTGCCGAAGTGGTTGCGGGATACCTGCTGCGTGGCGAGTATTCCAACTCCGTGAACGTAGGGCAGACCGTGGAAGATGAAGGTGCCGACGTATTCACTATCTTCATCACCCACGAAGACAAGCCCGGCATGTTCGGTAAATTCGGCACTGCGCTGGGCGAGATGGGTGTGAACATTCGCGAAAACAATTCTCGCAAACTGGGTGAACAGGTGCAGACCGTGTACGTGGTCCACTCTCGGCCCGATGATGCGGTCCGCGATACCTTGGCGGCCATCGAAGGCGTCACCCGCGTTTCCATTTAACGCATGTTTTTATCAGTGTTGCAGAGGCTCGGCGTGAAAACGTCGAGCCTCTAGCTTTTGGTGCGGTTATATACTCAATAAAATAATTGATAAGATTCGATATTTGGAGAGTATATAACAAGCAAAGTAAGCTCAATGTGGAGGCGGTATGTTCAAAAATTTATCTCTCAAAACCAAGCTGGTGCTAGGGTTCGGCGTGGTGTTGGCCCTGATGCTCGTGGTCATGGGGATCTATCAGTTCGCGCTCAGTAGTACCCTTGGCGAATACAAGTCCCTGTTGGAATCCGAAGAAGCGATCAAGGGACATGCCATGTGGGCAGAGGAAGCCATGCTCCAGTGTCGGAGAAATGAGAAGGACTTCCTCCTTCGCAAGGATATGAAGTACATGGGCACTTTCTCTGCCAACCTGGACAAGGTTGTGGAGCATGCCAACGCAATTATCCCGATTGCCGAGAAGGTCGGTGCCGGCAATCTTGCAGGCGAAGCCCGCTCCATCAAGGCTGCTGCGGAAACATATCGTGGCGCGTTTGCCGCCATGGTTGCCGCATGGGAACGGCGTGGCTTGGATCACGAATCCGGCCTGCAGGGTGCATTTAGAAAAGTAGTCAATGAAGCGGAAAAGGCCTTTGCAAAGCATCAGGTGGAAGATCTGTATCTCGACCTGCTGCTCATGCGTCGTTGGGAAAAGGATTACGTTCGCACCGGCAGTCAAAAATATCTGGAACGCATGAAGGCGACACAGGCGGCATTTCAGGCCAAATTGGATAGCCGTGGCGATCTGACCGGAGAAATGGCTCAGGTCCAGCAGGCTTTCAGTGAATATGCCAGCGCCTTTAATCGATACGCCGTCAGCCTCTCCGCAGGCGACTATGAAAATGTGCGCGATGCTTCCCAAGAAATGGAGATCCCACTCAAGCGCCTCTTTGTTCCTGATGTAAAGGGCTTGCTCCTCACCGTCCGTCGGGCCGAAAAGGATTACCTTCTTCGCGGCCTGGAAAAGTATGTAAAGAAGACCCACGCCAGCGTGGACTCTCTCGCTAATGCCTTCAAGAATTCCGGCGCGGCTCCCGAGTATGTAGAGGCTGCCGTTGCCATCGGTGATGCATATCTTAAGTCCTTCAATGCCCTTGTGGCCGAGGATCATGAAATCGAATCGACCATCGCGGCCATGCGAAGCGCGGTGCATGCCATTGAACCCATGGTGGAGAATATCGCTGCTCATGCCGACGAGTTGGCCGAACTCAAGGAAGAAGCGACCCAGTCCGATGGAGAGACGTTTGGCATGACTGCCGTAATCGTCGGATTGAGTGCCATTGTTATTGGTCTCATCTGTGCCTTTGTGATTGGTGTCAGCATCCTTCGGCAGCTTGGCTGTGATCCCAAGGAACTCATCAAGGCCACAGTCGAGATCGCCAGCGGTAATCTCGGTGTTAAGTTCACGGGCAACCCCGATCCGGATTCGGTGTATGGGGCCATGCGCGTTATGGTTGAGAAATTGTGCGCCATCCTGATGGAAGTTGCCTCTTCATCCTCCAACGTCGCCGCTGGGGCCGAAGAACTGTCGGCCACGTCAGAGACTGTCGCCGAAGGTGCTTCTCAACAGGCTGCCGGAGTAGAGGAACTCTCCTCCAGCGTGGAAGAGATGGTTTCGTCCATCAGTCAAAACTCGGAGAACGCGTCAGAAACGGAACGGATATCTGAAGTGGCGAGCCGTGACGCGGACGAAGGTGGAAAGGCGGTCAAGGAGACCGTTGAGGCCATGCAGGCCATTGCGGAGAAAATCTCCATCGTCGAAGAGATTGCTCGTCAGACCAATCTGTTGGCACTCAACGCTGCCATTGAGGCCGCTCGTGCGGGTGAGCAGGGCAAGGGCTTTGCCGTTGTCGCTGCCGAAGTACGCAAGCTTGCCGAACGAAGTGGGCAGGCTGCGGCTGAGATCAGTGAATTGTCCGTGAACAGCGTTGCTGTCGCTGAACGTGCCGGAAGCATGCTCGAGAAGATGGTTCCGGATATCCAGAAGACCTCGCAGCTGATTCAGGAAATCAGTTCGGCATCTCAGGAACAGTCTCAGGGCGTCACTCAGATCAACCGGGGCATCAGCGATCTGGATCTCGTCATTCAGCAGAATGCAAGTGCGTCTGAGGAACTGGCATCCACTGCGGAGGAGTTGTCTGGTCAGGCAGTGCAGCTGCAGGAGTCCATCAGCTTCTTTGATATCAGCAGGTGTAAGGCTCCTCAAAAGACCTCACCACGAGCGCTTCCCGAGGGCGGTCAGGGAGATCAGGACCTGACCCGGCACTAACTGATAAATGTTGATGTAATGGAAAAAGCCCGGCCAATTGGCCGGGCTTTTTTATGGTCGATGTTGTTTCGTCGTTACTTGCGTACCAGCAGCCAGATGACGTGCACCAGACCGGGGAAGTAACCGCACAGGGTCAGGATGAGGTTGATCCAGAACTGGAGACCGAGACCGACCTTGAGAAATGCGCCGATGGGCGGGATGATGACGGAAATGATGATGCGAAGTAGTTCCATGGTAACTCCTTGAATGCTGCGGATAAATGGTTGCTGGTATTGTTACCCTGTTTTGCCCTGCGGAGCAAACGCATGGACAACAATCAATGAAACATCTTTCGCAATTCCGGGGTGAGCAGGAGGACGATTCTATCCCATGGGATGGTTACGACCTGCTGGCCAGCAGCGTATGGCCCCACCTGATAGGGGGCGAAGAAAAAGACTACGCCTTCGTTGGTGAGAATGCAGTCCTCGTAATTTTTTTCTGTTGGTTCGGTGCCGCCAAGCATCATGTCCTCCACGAACATATCCGTCATGGAAGCACGCAGCACGTCGCGTACCATGGGCGCGATGGCATCAAGAGCGGCCTCGTGGTTTGCGAAGATGTCTGACAAACCGAGCGTTTCGCCATTCGCCAGATCGAATACCCATGTGAGCGGCCAGTTGTTGGGGTGCGCGCCCCCCGTATAGACCATGACTTGCATTTGTACGGAAGCGATGCGGCCTCCTGCAGCAGACCAGACATTGAAGTCCGTCATCATCTCATGGGTGCGTGGATATTCGGACAGATCGTGCTCAGGAAATTCCATTTTGAAAGCGGCAAGGTCGCCTGTGATCCGGTCACGAATGATTCGGGTAGCAGTAGCAGAGCACATGGTCGGGTATTTTACATCAATGGAGTACCCTGCGGTCTTTTCCTTGATCTGCGTTGCGCCCAGCACTGGAGGGGCGCAGTAGGTGACAGGGGATTCCTGCGCCATGATTGGGCAGGCAAAGAGCAGGACCGCGAGAATCGACAGGGCGAACCGCATGGCTCCTCCTTTCGTTGTGGGTATTGCTTATTGTTCGAGCAGCAACTTCCGCTGCCCCCATGCAGCCTGTCCCAGTGAGATGCAGGCGTCGTTGGGTGGCACGTTCTGGTGCGTCAGCGGGATCAGGCCGATGGCTTCCAGCGATTTGGGCAGCTCCGTGGCGAGAGTCAGATTCTGCATGACGCCGCCGGACAGCGCCACGTGGTGGATATCCAGCACCATGGAGAAAGAGTAGGCCATTTCAGTCAGCCCGGCAATGAGGCCGAGGTGAAAACGGCGTGCGATGACCGGTACCGGAACTCCTGCATCGAGGTCAGCGATGACCGCGCGGATCAGCTCGTGGGTGTTCAGGGCGACAGGGTCGTCAGACATGAGCGGGCAGGGATAGGTGCCGGTCTCAGTCATGTCCTGAATCTTTTCCAGCCTGATGGCGGCCTGACCTTCGTAGGAGATGGTGTTGGCGAGTCCGCACAGTGCGGCCACAGCGTCAAACAGTCTCCCGCAACTGGAGGTGCGGGGCGAGTTGATGTCCTTTTCCAGCAATTGCGGCAGGAACTTCGATTCCTGAGCAAAGTCGTCGAGCCACGGCCAGCGGTAGGCGCCGGGTTCCTTGATGCCGATTTCCCACAGGGCGGCCTGTGCGATGCGCCACGGTTCCTTCACCGCGGTCTCGCCGCCGGGCAGCCGGATGTGAGCGAAATGGGCCAGGCGCTGGTGTTCCAATTCTTCGGGTATGACCATGAGACATTCTCCGCCCCAAATAGTGCCGTCTTCGCCAAGTCCAGTACCGTCCAGCGCGAGTCCTATGACCGGTTCCGTGAAGCGGTTGTCAGCCAGCACGGAGTGGATATGAGCGTAGTGGTGTTGGAGCGTTTCAACGGGAATGCCGCGCTCCTTGCCAAGCGTGTCCGCCCACTCGCTGGTCATGTAGTCCGGATGCAGGTCACGCACGATGAGTTCGGGCTGCACCTGAAGGATGTCTTCCAGATGGGCATGGATTTCACGGTAGAATTCCATGGTCTCCAGATTGGAGAGGTTGCCTATGTGCTGACTCGGGAACGCCTGATCGCCTTTGGTCAGGGTCATGGTGCATTTGAGCTCCGGTCCTGTGCCGAGCACTGTCGGCCCGGACTCAGGCAGGAAAACAGGAGATGGGGCAAAGCCGCGCGCCCGGCGCATGAGAATGGGGGCGCCCGTCTCTGGATTGGTGCGCACCACCGAGTCATCCGTGCGAATGAGAATGTCCCGGTTGTGGTAGAGAAATATGTCGGCGATTTCGGTCAGACGGCTGAACGCTTCACGATTGCCCAGTGCAATGGGTTCGGATGACAGGTTGCCCGAGGTCATGACCAATGCGGGAAGAGCGTCGGAGCCATTGTCTGCCTGGGCTTCGGCAAAGTCACCGAGAAGAATGTGGTGCAGCGGCGTGTACGGCAACATCAACCCGATGAAGTTTGTATCTGGGGCAACATGTTCGGAGAGCGGGTAGCCTTCTGCCTTGGCGGCCAGCACAATGGGCCGTTGCAGTCCGGTCAGCCACTCCTCTTCAGCGGGAGAAATGTCTGCCAGCATTCGGGCGGCTTCCATGTCCGGCACCATGATGGCGAGGGGCTTGTCCGGGCGATGCTTGCGGCGGCGCAATTCTGTCACGGCCTTGTCAGAGGTGGCGTCGCATACCAGATGATAGCCGCCCAGTCCCTTGACCGCAGCAATCTTACCTTCAGCCAATTCACAGGCCAGTCTGCGAATGGATTCGTCACCCTGCGCGATCATGACGCTTGCGTTATCCGTGAGCCACACCTTGGGGCCGCATCGAACACAGGCGTTGGGCTGAGCGTGGAAGCGTCTGTCCAGTGGGTCTTCGTACTCGGTCTGGCAGTCCGGACAGAGCTTGAAGCAAGCCATGGAGGTCTTGGGGCGGTCATAGGGAATGGATCGCGTGATGGTGTAGCGAGGCCCGCAGTTGGTGCAGTTGGTGAAGGGATAGCGGTACCGGGGGTTCTCCGGGTCGCTGATGTCTGCCATACAGTCGGGGCAGGTGGCGACGTCCGCGCTGATGAGTACGGAGTGGCCTTCGCCGCCCGTGGATTTGAGGATGATGAACTCCTCTTCACCGTCCACCGGGGGCATGTCTTCCATGTCAAAGGTAACGACCTTTGCCAGCGGCGGCAGCTTCTCTGCCAGGTCCTCAGCGAATTGGCTGACTTGTTCTGCGCTGCCTTGTGCTTCGATGATGACGCCCTCGCTGGAATTGTTCACCGATCCGGTGATCGCGTTGTCCAAGGCGATGCGATAGACAAAGGGCCTGAAACCCACGCCCTGGACCTGTCCGGTGATGATGAAGCGATGGCGCAATAGAGACATGACTGCTTCATACCGCTCACCAGCAATGAGCGCAAGGAGGAAGCCTTATTTTGTAAAATGTTTCAAGAGGCTGCGCATCCGGCCCTTGATGATGCGCTTCAGGTGGAAGTCCAGCGGACGTTCGGGGGAGAGCTCAAACCCCTTGGCGCTGAACAGGTCCGGCTTCTCAAGCGGGTACTCCAGCTCTGACGGATCAGCACCGTCCATGTGGCGCGACAGGGCTTCCTGCCACAGGGGAAGCTGTTGCGGCTGCAAGCCCAGAATGGAGTATGCAGCCGTATCCAATCCCACGCCGCTAGGGGATGCGGCCAGCAGACCTAGTTCAAACGGCTCGCCGTTGATGGGGCCGTCCTTGTGCAGGGGATGGATGGCATCCATAAGATGATGCGTCTGAGGAAGGGCCTCGTACACATCCATGAGCATTGACTGGAACAGGTCATAGCTATGCCCGATTTGGTTATGCGCCAGCGCCTTGCGGAAGCCCACCACGCAGCCGAACATGTTCTTCACCGAGCCGGAGATGGTCATCTGGCAATGAACCTTGAGCTTCGGGATGTTCAGGATGAGGTCCGATTCCATGGCGTCGGCAGACAGGCCAATGGAGCCGCCTTTGCGCAAGGTAAGCGGCGTGGCTCGTTTCAGGCTCTGCACCTTGAGGCCGAGAGATGCCATGGCCTCGCCAAGACCGGAGCGTTTCGCCACATGGGAGGCTGGGCCGTAGGCGGGGGAGTCGGCCACGGTGATGACTGCGCCGCAGTCCCGGAGGTAGGCGCAGGCAGCCCGTACCACTAACGGGTTGGTGGAGCAGTGACGGGCGTTGGACGGCGAGACAAGGTTGGGCTTGACCAGCACGCGCTGTCCCGGTGACGGCTTGAAACCGGACTCCTCCAGTATCAGGGCCGTGGCCGAGTCGAGCATGGTGGACTCGTATTCCAGAATACGGGCAATGGCGACTTTGATGGACATACCGTTTTCTATCCTACAATCGTCCGTATTTTCAAGGCGAAAGGCTTGCCATTGCTGTGACGAAGGAGGAGAATGCAGGCATGGCGAATCTTATTCAATTGAAAAAATGCACCGTCACTCGTGGTGAAACCCGTTTGCTCGGGCCTGTTTCCATGGCATTGGTTCGGGGCAAGCACCTCGCCCTTGTCGGGCAAAACGGATCGGGCAAGACCACACTCCTCAAACTGTTGCGGGGCGACATCCTGCCCGATCGTGGTGGCGAACGCGCCTATGATTTCGGCGATGGACCGCAGCAGACGGTTCTGGGGCTTCGTCAGCGTATCACCATGGTCTCGTCTGACATGCAGGACTTTTATCATCTCAATGCTCCCCGCACTCTGGGGCGTTCCATTATCCTGTCGGGATTTTACGACACACCACTCCTCTACGGCACCGCCACTGATGATCAGGAAGCAGGCGCAGACGGTATCATCGACGAGCTCGGTATAGCCGATCTGGGCGAGGCCCGGCTCGGCACGCTCTCCACAGGCCAGTTGCGCAAGCTGCTTATTGCTCGTGCGCTGGTTTCCAACCCGGATGTGCTGCTGCTGGATGAATGTCTTGAAGGGTTGGATGTCGCCTCGCGCAGTGAAGTGCTGGCTCTGCTGGAAAAGGCTGCTGATCGGGCAACACTGGTTTGTGCGGCCCATCGTATAGGTGATGTTCCGCGCTGCGTGAATGATTCCATCGTGCTTGAAGCGGGTGAGGTGGTGCGGCATGGCGATCGGCAGGATGCCCTCGACGGTTTGCATGAGCATGAGCCTGATTTGGCTGTGTGGTCAATGCCCGAACAAACCGCTCCTGATTACGATTATCTTCTCCGCATGGAGCGAGTCTCCGTCGTTGCCGACCATGTGCGTTTTCTGCATTCCGTGAACTGGACCGTGCTCCCGGGCGAGAATTGGATGATTCTCGGCGACAATGGCGCGGGCAAGTCTACGATTATCAAACTGGCCATCAGTGAAATTTCTCCCTACGCAGATGATGACGAAGGTGTCGGCGTCATTGAGCGGCTCGGCGGCATGACTATGGACGAGGCGCGTCCGCTTATTGGCGTGGTATCGCCCGCACTCCAGACTACCTATGCCCGAGAGCAGAGCTGGGAAGTCACGGCCATCGAGACCGTACTCTCCGGGTTCTATGGCAGTCAGGGCATGCTCGAAGAGCATACCGACGAGGAATACCTCGCGGCGCAGGAATGGCTGGCCCGAGTGGGGCTGGCTGATCTTGCAGATCGCCCGCTTCGCCGCATGTCTTATGGTCAGCAGCGGCGCGTATTCCTCGCACGGGCAATGGCTCCCGGACCACACCTGTTGTTACTCGACGAGCCCATGTCCGGGCTGGATGCGGACTCCCGTTCGCTCATGCTGGCGTTGCTCCAGAAACTGGCCGAGGCCGGATTCCCCCTCGTGCTGGTCACACACCATGTGGAGGACCGAATCCCCGCCATCAACCGGGTCATGCTCATGGAGAACGGGCGTCAGACATTTTGCGGCACGCGCGAGGAATTCGAAGTCACTCAAAAACAGGACTAGCCCGTTGCCAAGGTGCTTGGGACAGGGTATTGTCGTCCCATACATTTCCGGAGGTCACAGTGCGGCGAGAAGGCGAAGTTAGCTGGTTCAACGAACAGAAAGGATTCGGGTTCATCACAGGTGATGACGGTACCGATATCTTTGTCCATTACACCGAAATCGTTCGTGACGGTTTCCAGACCCTTGAGGCTGGAGAAAAGGTGACCTTTGACGTCACCGACGAAGACGTCGGCCCCAAGGCCGTGGATGTCAGACTGAAGGCTGATGGACCGCAGATAGCGAGATTCTAGTTCTTCGCAGAATGAAGAAATGAAAAGCCCCTCAATGAGGGGCTTTTCTTATATATGTGGTAGCGAGGAGAAGAGAGCGTCCCCCAGTAATTTCGGAAGTCTTTTCGAGTATATGTTTAGGCAATTATTTAAATAGGTTGTCTATGCATCTCTCTTCGAGAGTCTGTAAGAGTCTGTAAGAGTTTGTAAGCGCAACTTGGAGCAGTGGTCAAGTAGCAGAGGGACCATAGGGACAGTTCGACAAAAGGAGATGGCGGGGATTAAATCAGACTGGTTAAATCTCTGGGATTGTAATACAAAGCAGATTGTTTAAACCACAAACTATCCGAAGTACTGCTTTCGGGAGGTTTCCGTGATCATTCGCCGCATCCGACTACTGTTTTTTTCGTTGCTCCTCTTGCTACTGTTGAACGCAGGCGTATCGTTTGCGGAAGAACGGCTTGTAGTTGCAATTGACGCGACATATGCCCCGATGTCTTTTGTTGCCCCAAATGAAAAGCCAGAAGGTATTCTGGTGGAACTATGGCGATTATGGGCTGAACAGACCGGACTCGAAGTGGAATTTGTTCACGGAACGTGGGAGCAGACTTTGGAGATGGTCAGATCAGGGGAGGCTGATATCCACTCAGGTTTGTTCAAAAACAAGCAGCGTTCTGAGTGGCTATCATTTTCTGATGCACTTTATTCCATCAAGAGTGCGTATTTCTATCGGACTCAATCTGAAAGACCAGAACTAAACAAACTAACGGATGAGAAGTTTGGGGTTGTTGCTGGGACATATCAGTATGAATATCTCCAGAGCACCTATCCGGACATACATATTACAATTTATGAAGATCATAACGCCTTGCTTACAGGGCTTATCTCTGGAGATGTTGACGTAATTCTTGATGAAGTTCCTACCATAATTCGGGGTGTGGCTCGGTATGGTTGGCAAGGTCTCGTTTCCCGACTGGCTTCTCAGGAAATGGCAAATACTGTGCATGCAGGGACGCTCAAAGGGCGTGAGGGGCTTGTTAAACTAATCAACGATGGCTTCCGAAGGCTCGATCCAATGCGTTTGTCCGCTATTGATGAGCGGTGGACTGTGAACCCAAATGATCGATTTTATCAGCAGAAAGAGGCAAGTGCGACCAATTCTCTGACAAAGGAGGAAAGGCTCTATATCAAGGATCATCCGTCAATATCACTAACATCAACTCCGAATTGGCCTCCTTTTGAAATGAAAATGCCTGACGATTCCTACGCGGGTATTGCGGCCGATTTCATACGGTTGGCAGCGCAAAAGGTCGGTCTCAAAATAAATCCCGTATTCGATACCGATTGGGGAGCACACATGGAGAAGCTCAAGAAAGGAGCACTCGATGTTGCGCCCGGCCTCAATGAAACAGCCAAGCGTCTCGAGCATTTTACTTTCACGAAACCATACATTGAATACTACTCTGCAATTTTTACGAAGACAGAAACTGACGATATATCCAAACCTGAAGACCTCACAGGGAGAACTGTCGCTCTGGAAGATGGTTACGCGATAGCAAGAAACCTTCCTAACGATCATCCAGAGATCAACATCATGCTTGTCAAAACAACGCAGGAGGCTCTCGAGGCAGTTTCGACTGGCAAGGCAGACGCATATATTGGCAATCAAGTCGTCGCATCGTATCTGATCAAGAAATACACATTGCCTAATCTGAAACTTGTCAGTCTTTGGAGGACAGACCTTCCCGGCCAATTACGTTTCGCCGTTGACAAGGACAATCCAATTTTGAAGGGAATCCTGCAAAAAGGGTTGGATGCAATATCCAAGAAGGAAAGGGAGAGTATTCTCTCTACCTACTTGGATGTCTCTGGGTTCAAGCAGAAAATATTTTCATTATCGAAAGAGCAATGGGAATGGTTGAAGGGACACCCAAGGCTTGTTCTTGGGGTTGATTCACAGAGTGCTCCTTTTGAATTCGTAGACGAAAACGGTGAATATAAGGGAATTTCGTCGGAATATATTCGCTACATCGAAGATAAGCTCAAAACTGAGATGGTGCGGGCAAAGGGCTTGAACTGGAATGAAGTCCTTCAATACGCTCAAGAAGGGCGAATCGATATTCTTACTACCGTCGTTCCAACTCCAGAAAGGAAGAAATATTTATTATTTACTGATCCTTACCTGTCTTTCCCAGTCGTTATTTATTCTCCCAAAGAGGCTTCGTTGATCAGTGGAATCGATGATATCCGTGGCGGGAAGATTGCTGTTGTAAAGGGGTTTGCAACACAAGAGTACCTTCAGACTGATTATCCGGGAATGGAGTTGTCTTTGTACCCCACTGTTGAAGATGCAATCAACGCCCTGTCACTTGGCGAGGTCGACTGGTTTGTCAACGATCTCGCTACTGGGAGTTATTCAATCGAACAACTGGGAGTGACCAACCTCAAGGTCGCTGCTTCAACTGATTATCCCATGTCTCTGTGCATGGCTGTCCGAAAGGATTACCCAGAACTTGTCGCAATCCTCAATAAAGCCTTGAATTCCGTTTCTGAGGAGCAAGCCTTCGAGTTTAAAAGCAAGTGGCTTGCTCTCAAGTTCGAGCACGGACTGGATATGAAAACTGTTTTGACTTGGGTGTTGCCCATATCCGGCGGTATACTTCTCATCGTGGGGCTTATTGTTCTTTGGAACAGAAAGTTGGGAAGAGAGATTTCTGAAAGGAAGAAAGCTCAATCAGAACTAGCTGAGACTCTCGATTCCTTGGATGAAAAGAACCAGATGTTGGAGGGGCTTTCATCTAAGCTGTCGAAGTACCTGTCCCCGCAGGTATACGACTCCATCTTCACGGGAGATCGTGATGTTGCTTTGTCAACTGAACGTAAGAAACTCACTGTCTTCTTCTCGGACATCAAGGATTTCACCCAAACAACAGATGACATGCAGCCGGAAGACTTGACGGCGTTGCTCAATCACTACTTCACCGAGATGTCAGCCATTGCATTGGAGTATGGAGCAACCATCGACAAGTTTATCGGTGATGCCATGCTTATGTTTTTTGGCGATCCTGAATCAAAGGGCGTTAAGGAAGATGCCATACTATGTGTGCGTATGGCCTTTGCAATGCAAAAACGAATGGAGTCGCTTGAAAAGGAATGGCACCGAATGGGGTATGACAAACCATTCAAGATGCGTGTTGGCATTAATACCGGATATTGCAATGTCGGTAACTTTGGTTCCGAAGTACGTATGGACTACACAATTATTGGTGGAGAAGTGAATTTAGCAGCTCGCCTCGAAGGGCAAGCTGATCCCGGAGGAGTTCTCATCTCGTCTGAAACATACTCTCTCGTACAAGGCATAGTTAATGCTGAGGAACGTGAAGCAATTTCAGTGAAGGGGATCAGGCGTGCTATTCAGCCGTATGCGATCATGTCTTTACGGAATGGCGAAGGGGTAGAAAAAGACAGAAACCAAACGATCACACATTATCAAAAGGGCGTTGACATCTTCGTTGATCTTGAACTGTTAAATGAAGAAGAACGCGAAGCTCTTTCAAACCGTTTGGATAATATCGCCAAGGATTTGGTGAAGTAGCCATTTGTAGACACGTTCTCTGATCAGTGGACAGCTTTTGTTCGTATGGATTGTTCCGAAACTCAAAAAAGAAAGCCTGTAAAATCAAAGTTGATTTTACAGGCTTTCAATATTGTCGTGGTAGCGAGGAGAAGACTTGAACTTCCGACTCTGCGGATATGAGCCGCATGCTCTGACCAACTGAGCTACCTCGCCACGTTTTAGCTGTGAAGCGGAGGCGTTGTATAGCCAGAAATGCGGGTGGTTTTCAAGGGGAAAATCTCAATTTTTAGAAATCTGTGTACTTATCCTCCATTATTCCTTCATCTTTAAAAGACAGGATAGATTTCCTGCTCAGTAGCCTTGTCCCGCTTGGTCGTTCCCAGCGCGCCGGGTTCTGGTCTGTATTTGCCGGTTTCCAGCAACTGATCGATCACTGGCCCGAGCTCTTCGGCATACGCGGCGTTAGCGGCGACATTGGGATGCCCGTCAAAGGGCGAAAGGCGGTACAGATAGGTTCCCACTTCATCGCACAGGTCGAGGTCCACCGGACCGGGAGCCCAGTTGAGGCCGGTCTTGTGAAGGAATTCGCGGTAGCCGGTGTTGGCCACGAGGTACTGGACGTGGAAGGTCGCGCCATGCTTTTTGCACAGGTGCTCCATGGACAGGAGCAGGTGCTCGGTGGTCTTCCGGTGTGCTTCGTTCTTGGCCCGGCCTCCGTAGAAAAGTCGGTTGAGGCGGCGTTCCACCAGCTTGATGAGCGGGCTCTTGTCGGAAAGCGGGAGATGCTTGTAGCCTTCAACGGGGTACCGCTTGAGCGCGCGCTTGCCTCCCTTGTCCTTGGAAATACAGGACGGCGCGGTACCGCCTTGCTCGGCGAGGATGCGGAGATAGTGGTGGTCTGAAACCGAGCGGGCTTCCAGTCCGGGAGAGAAACCGAGAATGACCAGCTTGGGGCGGTCCCGTTCGATGGTCTGCTCCATCTTCAGGAGTATCTGATAGAGGGAATAGCCCGACACACCGTAGTTGTGGATGGCGGAATCCGGTCGGGCCGCCTGAACAAGCCACGTGTAGGTGGTGTTGTCGTCGAGCCCCCAACCAAAGGTGTTTGAGCAGCCGTAAAAGTTGATGGTGGTGTCGCTATCGACAGGTGATTCAGTCGTGACACGCCGCCCTTGGGCATCCGTGGTCACGGTGTATTTCAGGGAAAGCTTTTTTCGCGGGATGGCGAAGGAATTCTCATTGGTCTTGTTTGGAGCCAGTGTCCAACCGAGATGTGGATCGCGGACATGACCAGTGAAGGATTTGGTCACCAGCGGCGCCATAACCTTGTCTTTTTTGCGGCGGCCACGGAAATTTACATTGGCGGCGCGGAGCAGGAAATCACTCCATATCAGAATGGTGAGAATCGCCACCCCCCATGCGATGCCGAAGAAGTAGCCGATGGCTACGGCTACAAGCAGGGGAATAAGGAATAGCACCGCAACGAGCGGGAAGGAAAAACGCTCAAGCTGAACGTCCGAATTGTGGGGAGAAATGTTCATGCTCATGGCTGAGTTGGATAACAGCCATGAGCATGCGTTGGCAACTTAAGTCTAAATATCATCCACCAGCAGCGGCTCGCCCTTTTCCGGGGCCAGTTCCAGCTTGATGGCGTCCTTGGCACAGGACGCTACGCAGACACCGCAGCCCATGCAGTTGTCCTTGCGGATATACGCGGACTCCTTGTTGAAGCCGATGGCCTTGAACTGGCACTTCTGGACGCAGACACCGCACCTGACGCAGGCCTCGGGATCAATATCTGCCAGATAACCGGAGTGGCAGAGCATGTGTACGCCCTTGGCGTGGGACTTCATGGCACCGCAGCAGCAGGAGCAACAGTTGCAGATGGCGTAGAAACGACCGAGCATGACGTCCTTGAAGAAAGCATGGGAGACATGGCCGCGGGCCTGTTCCTGCTTGATGATGCGCATGGCCTCTTCCGGCGTGATTTCGCGGGTCTTGTCCGGATGGTGCTCCTGCATGAAGGAGGCGAAGGGGTCGCCCACCAGCACACAGACATCGGTGGGCGTACAGGGATTCTTCATACCGGCACGGCAGGGACAGTCGAGCAGAATGATTTTCTCGGGATTGCGCAGGATGATCTCGCGGGCCCGGGTGTAAGGCAGCACCTGCTCCGGGATTTCAGTGTTCACCACACGGTTCAGCTTGATGAGCTTGTTGGCCTCGTCTGCAGGCATGACCTTGCCGTGATAGGTGTCGCCCCAGGTGGGTTTGCTCTGGTTGTGGTCGCCCACCTGATTTTCCTTGGACGGGAAAAAGGGTGTCATCCAATCAGCAAGTGCCACCAGTGGAGCCCACAGATAGCGCCACCATGGGTCCTTGTCTCCGGCGAGGCCGATGTAGTGGTAGCACCACTTGCCATAGACATAGCCGTGGATGCGTTCGAGGAGGGGAAGACCGTGCGCTTTGGAGTCACGGAAATAGGCGATCGTGGATTCTTTTACAAACGGTGGTCTCATAATAAACAGGCGTTTTGTTGAATGTGCAACAAGAGTATTTTAATTGTAACTGGTCAGCCTGTAATGTCAATGGACATCCGAGATACATCGTGGCAGCTTGAGTGATCAATCAAGCCGGAGTGTTCATGTTTCGCATTCTCATGTTTGGCGTACTCGCCAGCCTGTTCTTCAGTTCCACATTTGTTCTCAACCGTGCCATGTCGCTGGAAGGCGGCCACTGGGTGTGGTCGGCCAGTTTACGCTACTTCTGGATGCTCCTGCTCCTGGCTGGCTGGCTCGGTGTGACGGGCAAGGCTCGCCTTGGCTTGGATGCGCTTCGCCTCTATCGAAAGCACTTTCTGTTCTGGACCGTGGCGGGCAGCGTCGGGTTCGGTGTTTTTTACGCTCTTATAACCTTCAGCTCCGTTTACACGCCCGGCTGGGTGGTGGCGGCCACATGGCAGTTGACCATTCTGGCCACGCCATTAGTGCTGCTTGGCTTTGGACGGCGAGTGCCGCTCAAGGCGATTTTGCTCACCCTCATCATTTTTGTGGGCGTGATTCTGGTCAACGTGGAGCAGGCCTCCACTGCGAGTCTGTCCAGCACCTTGTGGGGAGCTCTGCCCGTGCTGGTAGCTGCCTTTGCCTATCCATTCGGCAATCAGCTCGTGTGGGAAGCGCGTGCAGGGGAAAGCAAATTCCTGCCTGCAATCGATCACCCGGCCATGGACGATTCCATTTGCCGGGTGCTTCTCCTGACCATCGGTTCTCTCCCTTTGTGGGTGTTGCTCATACTGTTCACGTCGCCGCCAGTGCCTTCCACCGGGCAAATCGTACAGACAGGCATCGTCGCAGTTTGCTCCGGTGTAATCGCCACTTCACTTTTTCTCCACGCGCGTCACTCGGCGCAGTCCTCCGCAGAGCTCGCGGCCGCCGATTCCACCCAATCCATGGAAGTGATCTTTTCACTGGCTGGGGAAGCTATCCTGTTGGGCCACGTGGCACCCGGACCTGTCGGTTGGGCAGGGATCGGCCTGACCATGCTTGGTCTGATTTTGTATGTGAAGGTGCAGAGTAAGGGCTAGAGGCTACTGAGCGGGTTCGCCGAAATACTTTTCCCGCAAGGCTTCGTGTTCCGGCGTCGTCTTGAACTTCTTCAGTTCTTCAGAGAAGCGTTGGACAAATGACTTGGACACAGCTTCACGGTTGAACATGATGTAAAGCCCGTCCTTCTTGATGACAACGTCGTTGCGAGGGACGATGTTCTTTATCCCCAGCTGCTGCAAAATATGCATGCCGTTTCCGTATTCTGCTGCAATGGCGTCCAGTCGATTGAGAGACAGCTTCTTGAAATTGATCAGGTCCGTGGTGACGGCCTCGACGGTGCAGTAAGTCTGGATGAAATCCCAAAACTCGTTGGTGTAACTGTAGCCGAGCACAACACCGACACGCTTGTCCTTCAGGTCTTCCAGTGAATTGAACTTCACTCCGGGCCTTGTCCAAATGACCCACGGGGATTCAAAGAGTACTTCGTCGGGATAATATGCGAAAGCTTCCCTGTCCTTGGTGTGATTGGCGGAGAAAAGCGCGTCTGCATGGCCTGTTTCAACGAGGTTCAATGCCCGCTTCCATGGGAAGGCTGTCAGGGTGTCGATAGGGGCTCCCATTCTCTTGTAAACCTCTTCCACCACTTCCGTTGAATACCCGGAAACCACGGTTTCCGTCTTTATCTGATAGGGCGGCCAGATATCGCAGACAATACGCATCGGACGGTCCGTCGCATGAGACGTCCCGGTCATGATGACGGCTATGAAAAGCAGTATTGCGATGGCGAAAGGAAATGGCCTGTTCCGCATGAAATTCTCTCCCTTACAAACATGCATAACAGGAGTAATCGCCTTGTGTCATTATAAAACGGCTACGATTAGGAACCATTGAATGAAGGCTGTGCAGAATAGTATTCTTGATAATGTTAAAACCAGTTGCATTCGTATGGGGTGAGTGTGCGAACGCGAACAAATGATGGTTTGGAGCACAAAAAAAGACAGGCCCGAGAAAAACTCTCGGGCCTGTCTTTTTTATAGTCTGTTATTTGCTCTATTTGCCTTTGGCTTCCTTGGCCTTCTTCTTGCGGCCTTCTTCGCGGTGGCGGACCAGAGCGGAGAGTTCGATCTTGCGGAGGCGAATGGACTGGGGAGTGACTTCAACGAGCTCATCGTCCTTGATGAAGTTGAGGGCGTATTCCAGGGTCATGGGTTTGACCGGGGTCAGGATAACGGCCTCGTCCTTACCGGAAGCACGCATGTTGGTGAGCTTCTTTTCCTTGGACGGGTTGATGTTGATGTCGTTGTCACGGTTGTGCTCGCCGACGATCATGCCTTCGTAGATGGCGTCGCCGGGCACGATGAACATGCGGCCGCGCGGTTCCAGGTTGAAGATACCGTAAGCGACACCCTTGCCGGCGCGGTCAGCAACCAGAGAACCGGTGTAGCGGGAGGTGAACTCGCCGCGGTGCTCGCCGTAGCCTTCGAGGTAGGAGTTCATGATACCGGTACCCTTGGTGTCGGTCAGGAACTCGTCGCGGTAACCGATGAGGGCGCGAGACGGAACAGAGAATTCGAGGCGAACGCGACCGGTGCCGTGGTTGACCATGTTGGACATACGGCCTTTGCGGGTCTGGATCTTCTCGGTGACGATGCCCATGAATTCCTCATCGCAGTCGACGAAGAGGTGCTCGATGGGTTCCAGCTTCTTGCCGTCCTGTTCCTTGATGATGACTTCGGGACGGCCAACGGAAAGTTCGAAACCTTCGCGACGCATCTGTTCGACCAGAATGGCCATCTGGAGTTCACCGCGGCCCTTGACCAGGAAGGCGTCCTTGCCGTCGGTGTCTTCGACCTGAATGGCCACGTTGAGCAGGGTCTCCCTCATGAGGCGTTCACGAATCTTGTTGGACTGAACGTGCTCGCCCTCTTTACCGGCCAGCGGAGAGGTGTTGATGCCGAAGCGCATGGACACGGTGGGTTCGTCCACGGTGATGCGGGGCAGGGCCTTGGGAGCTTCCTTGGTGCAGATGGTGTCGCCGATTTTGACGTCCTCGATACCAGCGATGACGATGATGTCGCCAGGCTCGCAGGTCTCGGTGGGGACGACCTTCAGACCGTCATAGGTCTGGAGCTTGGTCACCTTCAGAGGAACTTCCTTGCCCTCGTCGGCCAGGCAGAGGAGCTGGTCGTTGGACTTGGAGGAACCGTGGTGAACCTTACCAATGGCGAGACGGCCAAGGTAATCGGAGTAGGAAAGATCGGACACGAGCATCTGGAAGGGCTCGTTCTCGTCATAAGACGGACCGGGCACGTTTTCCAGAACCATGTCGAGGAGGATGTGCAGGTTCTCGCCGCGTTCCTCGGGGGTTTCCATGGCGATGCCGTCACGACCGATGGCGTAGAGCAGCGGGAAGTCCAGCTGTTCCTCGTTGGCGTCGAGATCGATGAATAGGTCGTACACTTCGTTGAGCACTTCCTCGGGACGGGCGTCCTGACGGTCAACCTTGTTGATAACGACCATGAGGGCGAGGCCCTGCTCCAGTGCTTTCTTGAGCACGAAACGGGTCTGAGGCAGGGGGCCTTCAGAAGCGTCAACCAGCAGGATGGCGCCGTCTGCCATGGACAGGGAGCGCTCCACTTCGCCGCCGAAGTCGGCGTGGCCCGGGGTGTCGATGATGTTGATCTTCACGTCTTTCCAGGAAACGGAACAGTTTTTGGCGGCAATGGTGATGCCGCGCTCGCGTTCCAGATCCATGGAATCCATGATACGGTCGTCCACTTCCTGTCCTTCACGGAACAGGCCGGACTGTTTGAACATGGCGTCCACAAGAGTGGTCTTGCCGTGGTCAACGTGGGCGATGATGGCAATGTTGCGAAGTTTGTCGTTAGTAATCATATATTCTCCAATAATATGTAATGGGCGCACTTGTGCAGGTGAGGGGGTTAACCGAATTGGGTGCGGCTGGCAAGCAGAGATTGAGTAACAGATAAGATTCCATTTCAATTTATAACGGATTCGCGTTAGCGTTACCGTACTCGTTTCCTGTTCGACTCAACCTCGGAGAAGCTCATGGCGAATGGTCTATCCATTGGAAAACAATTCACTTCCGCCCTCGTTGTCACTGGTTATATGGTGGGCGCGGGCATCCTTGCATTGCCCATCAATCTCGGTCCGTCAGGAATTTTGCCTGCAGTGGCCGGAGCTTTGGCCGTTTGGTTCCTCATGACCTGTACCGGTCTCGTCATCTCCCGGCAGCCTTTCCTTGCCGAAAACGAGGACGCTGACCTGCCTACTCTGTTCGAGGCCGTGCTCGGTCCGGCGGGCAAGAAGTTCAGCGTGGTGGCCAACCTCGTCATTCTTTACGGGCTGTTGGTGGCCTATTTGGCCGGTGTGGCGTCTGTTGCCGTCAGCTCCTTCAAGATCGGATTGCCCGAGTGGGCGGTGCTGGTCATTTATTTTTGCGTGGCGACGTTGCTGGCGTCACTGGGCGATACCATGTTGCGCAAGGGCAACGCCGTGCTCATGACCCTGATGTGGCTGCTGTTCGGTACGTTGCTGGTGCTGGTGGTGCCGCATTTTCAGGGCATCGATGCCGAAGCCGCGGATATGAAGTTTTTCACCTCCGGCTTACCGATTCTGGTGGTGGCATTCAATTTTCACAACGTGGTGCCGACCCTTTGCCGTGTGTTGAATCATGATCGGAAAGCTATCGACCGTACCATCTGGATCGGTTCGGGAATCGGAATGACCATGACTCTGGTCTGGACCGTGGCCGTTATGATTACGCTGCCCATGGAATCTACCAACGGCGTGGATATTATCTCAGCCTTCAAGGCGGGCGTCCCTGCCACCGTACCGCTGGACAAGCTCATACAGTCCAAGGCGTTCGTGGATGCCTCCATCGCCTTTGCCGTGGTGGCCATGACCACTTCCTATATGGGCACGGGCGTATCCCTTATGAGCTTTCTCAAGGATGTGGCTGGTGATCGCCTGCGTTCCCGACTCGCCTTGTGGTTGGTCACCTTTATTCCGCCCCTCATTATCGGCATCGTCTACCCGGGCATCTTCCTCGAAGCCCTGAATATCGTGGGCGGCATGGGGATCGGAACTCTGTTCGGTATCCTGCCGGGCATCCTTCTGATAAAGCAGAGCGCCCCCGGTTCCAAGGGGCGACTCGCCGGATACGCTGTAGTGGCCTTCTTCACCATCGTCATGCTGGTGGAAATCGGTCAGGAAACCGGGCTGTTGCATATTGCCCCTAACATCAAGTACTGGTCTCATGTACATCATGCCATGTAACGGAGTTTACTTATGAGCGAATACAGATTGGAACACGATTCTCTCGGTGAGGTGCAGGTCCCGGCGGACGCCTACTACGGCGTCCAGACGCAGCGCGCCATGGAAAATTTTCACATAACGGGCATCACCATGTCCCACTATCCGCGGCTGATCGAGGCCCTTGCCTACGTCAAGCATGCGGCCTCCGAAGCCAACGCCTCGCTTGGACTTCTGGATGAGGAAAAGCATCGCGCCATTGCTCGCGCCTGCGAGGAGATTATCAACGGCAAGCTGCACGACCAGTTCGTGGTGGACATCGTGCAGGGCGGGGCAGGAACCTCGGCCAACATGGCTGCCAATGAGATCATCTGCAACCGTGCATTGGAATTCCTGGGCCATGAGAAGGGGCAGTATGAATACCTGCATCCCCTGAACGATGTGAACATGTCTCAGTCCACCAATGACGTGTACCCGTCGGCCCTGAACATTGCCGTTATTCTTGAACTGCGCGAACTGATTGATGCCATGAAGTATGTGCAGAAGGCCTTTGCCCGAAAGGGTGATGAGTTCGTGGACATCTTGAAGATGGGGCGCACTCAGTTGCAGGATGCGGTGCCCATGACGCTGGGGCAGGAGTTTCACGCGTGGGCTGTCATGATCGGTGAAGATGTGCAGCGGGTCGATGAGGCCGAAGACCTCGTTTACGAAATCAATATGGGCGCTACTGCCATCGGTACCGGACTCAACGCCCATCCTGATTACGCCCGCACTGTTACCGAGAAGCTGGTGGAGCTTACCACCCTCAACCTCAAGCAGTCACCTAATCTGGTCGAGGCAACGCAGGACACCGGCGTATACGTCCAGCTTTCCGGCGTACTCAAGCGCGTGGCCGTGAAGCTTTCCAAGATATGCAACGACCTCCGCCTGCTTTCCAGCGGTCCTCGCTGCGGCCTCAATGAGATCAACCTGCCACCCATGCAGCCCGGCTCCTCAATCATGCCCGGCAAGGTTAATCCGGTCATTCCCGAGGTCGTCAATCAGGTGGCCTTCGCGGTCATCGGCAATGACGTGACCGTGGCCATGGCCAGTGAAGCGGGACAGTTGGAGCTGAACGTCATGGAACCCGTCATCGCTTACTCGGTATTCCAGTCCGTAAACATGCTTCGTCGCGCCTGCATGACGCTGGCGAACAAGTGCGTGTTGGGTATCACGGCCAATCCAGAGCGGTGCCGTGAGCTGGTGGAAAATTCCATAGGTCTTGTTACGGCCCTCAATCCGTTCATCGGATATGAGAAGGCTGCCGAGATCGCCAAGGAAGCCATGAAGACCGGTGGGTCGGTCTACCAGATTGTCCTCGACAAGGGGTATCTGAGTCAGGAGGAACTGGACGATATCCTCAAGCCGGAAAACATGGTGAAGCCGAGATACTACAAGTAGTTATCCAGTAAATTACAGATAAGCCCCGCAGCATTGTGTTGCGGGGCTTTTTTTTGGGATTCCATTTGGATTAGTGATACCGATTCATAATCTCTTGCAGGCGACCGTCTTCTTTCATGGCGCTAAGTTCCTTGTTGAACAGACTCATGAAATCGTCCATGGGCTTGGCCTTGGTCAAGGCAAACCGGTAAGGAACGCTGTCCACGGCTTTGCCGAAAACAAACTGGTCGATGCTGATGTCCGGTGACTGCATGATAATCCACTCGGCCACATGGCGGTTGGTAACGGCAGCCTGAATGTGGCCGTGATGCAGCATGTGCAGCAGATTGTCGGTGTTGTTGACATTGTAGCGTCGCAGCTCTCCCTGCTCGAAGAGTGGTTCCAGTGTGGGGTAACGATAACCGAGGATCACGCCGACTGAGAGGTCCTTGAGCGGCTTATTGTCCAGATGGGCTTCTTCTTTGCGGAAGATCAGTACGTCGGTTGAATCGATAACCGGATCGGTCCATTGGAAGCGGGAAGGTTTATCAACCCATTCACGCGCCTTGGGTTGAATATGGACGCGACCTTCTGCCAACATCAATTGGCTGCGAATCTCCGGGTAATATTCAATATGCAGCTTCTTGCCGGTACAATTTGCGACCTCGTTAATGATGTCGAGCATGATGCCGCACGGTTCGTTGGTGTCCGTGATGATATAGGGCGGCCAGCCTTCCTTGGGGATGGCTAATGTGAAGGTGTCTCCTTTGTCTGTTGAAAACGCGGGCGTAGACGTGAGAAGTTGGCAAATTAACAAGGTTGCCGTGAAGAGAATTGTATATATCTGTTTCAAGTGTTTCCTTTAAGTAGCCATTGGGGGATAGGTTGTCATATTATATAGATAAAATGAGTTTAATCGTCTACCCTTTTTCTTGTATGACAACAAAATGTCTCCAGTAGGTGACAGACTTGTGCACTTGTTTGCCTTTTATCTGGAGTTGCTTTACCGTTTCTAGAGTATTTCGAGAGAATCTCATTGCTCATGATTGCGGAGGATCGTCATGCGTCATGCCATAGTCCTGCTTGCCATGCTGGCCGTTTTGGTCATGACTGGTTGCGCCTCCATCAATCCCTTCTCCAAACGAATTTATTCCACGCCGCCGCGTAACAAACCCACCACGACCACACCGGGCAGCTATGACCCGAAGACCCGGCCGTACACGGTTTTGGGCAAGACATATTATCCCCTCCAGACGGCTGTTGGGTACGACCAGGTGGGAATGGCGTCGTGGTATGGCGAGGACTTTCACGGCAAGAAGACCGCCAACGGATACATCTATGACATGTACGGGATTTCGGCCGCGCACAAGACGTTGCCGCTGGGAACACAGGTCCGTGTGACGAATCTCGAGAACAACCGCAGCGTGATTCTGGTGGTCAATGACCGTGGTCCGTTTGTGAACGGACGTATTCTCGACCTGTCGTACGGCGCGGCCAAGAAGTTGGATAGTGTGAATAGGGGCGTGGTCAAGGTGCGCATTACGGCCATCGGCACGGTCCCGTATGCTCGGAAGACCAATCCCGCTGCAGCGGTTGCGGTGAAATCTTTTCATGTACGGGTGGGGGCGTTCTCGGACAGGGAAAATGCAGAACGAACCCATCGGCGATTGGTGTCCATTGGCTACAAGGAGGCCAACATCAAAACTGAAATGAGGAACGGGCGACGGCTGCATATTGTGCAGGCTGGCAGCTATTCCTCTCGCGACAAGGCAGAACGGGTCCAGCGGGCTCTCAGTGAAGATTTTCCCACCTGTTACATTGTGAGTTGATTTCCGAGATGCCGGAATAAATCAGGATAAAGTTGCACAAAAAAAGGCCGCTCCCCAAATGGGAGCGGCCTTATCTATTAGTATGTTCCGCCTATTAGGAGGCTGCGGCGTCGTTCAACTCTTCAATAATAGCGTTCAACTCTTCCGCCAGTGCTGCGATCTCTTCAATTGCCTGCGCGGATTCGGTCATGCCGTGGGTGGTCTCTTCAGAGATGCGGTGGATTTCATCGATATTGCGGTTGATCTCTTCGGAGGTGGCTGACTGTTGCTCGGCTGCCGTGGCAATACTGCGAACCATGTCTGCGGAGTTCTGGACTGTGCTGACAATGTCGCCGAGCAGTTGGCCAGCTTCGTGGGCGTGAGTGGTTGCCTCTTCCAGCGCGGTGTCGGCGTGCTTGCTCTTGGAGACAGAGCTGTCGACTGCGGTCTGAATGCCATTGATAGCTTGCCCGACTTCCTGCGTGGCGGTCATGGTCTTCTCCGCGAGCTTGCGGACTTCGTCGGCCACAACCGCAAAGCCTCGCCCTGCCTCGCCTGCACGGGCAGCCTCAATGGCCGCGTTCAGGGCGAGCAGGTTGGTCTGGTCGGCGATGTCGGTGATGACGTTCATGACTGTGCCGATGGAGTCAGCCTTGATCAGCAGGTCGTCCATGACCTCGGTGAGCTCGTTGGTCGTGGTCTGAACACCAACGACTGCCTCAACGGTTTCAGATACTTTATCCTGACCTGCAATGGCCTGCTCACGACTGTGATGGGCGTTTTCAGCGGCGTTGGAGGAATTGTGGGCGACTTCGAGAACGGTTGCGTTCATCTCTTCCATGGCGGTGGCCGTGCTGGTCACTTGTTCGCGCTGGAGTTCTGCACCTTGGACGATGTCGCCAGCTTTGCCTGAAAGCTCGGTGGCGGCGGAGGCGAGGCTATTTGCGATGCCGGAGGCGGTTTCGGCCACCGTGGTCATCTGGGCCACCAGACGGGCCGTGTGCGCTTCACGCTCCCTGGCCTCGTTCATGGCCTCGTTGGCCTTTTCTGCCTGATGTTCGGCTTCAACGCCCTTGGCTTCGGCGTCGTCCATGGCTTTCTTCAGGGAATCAACCATGGAGACTATGTCGTTGCGAAGGGATTCCAGTTCGCCGGTGAGGGTGAAGGACTGGCAGGCATCAAAGTCGCCGTCCGCCACATTGCGAGAGCCTTCCTGCAATTTGCCAAGCGGGCCAAGAATGCTGCGGGCTGTAAGAATTACGGCCACGGCAACACCCAGTATCGCCAGCAACTCGATGATCAGTGAGATGATGTTCTCGCGGTCAATACGCTCTTCGAGAGTCTGCTGACTCCATTCCAGGAGTTCATTCAGGTCTGCTTCGAGTTTGTGCGCGGCTACGGTGAATTCTTTGGTCAATTCAACGATGTTTCTTTCCGACTCCGCATATTCGGTGAAGCTGGTAGAGTAGTTTCTGAGCAGAGCTTGCATCTGATCGGCCTGTTCCGGAGAAAATGCTTCAGACGCCGACGCCTTGGCCTGCATCTTGATCATGTCGGCATTGAACTTATCAAGATACTTGAAGTCCTTTCTGATAATGAAGTCTTTCTCCCGGCGGCGCAGCATGAGCATGGCGGCGAGGAGTGTGTCGTCCTCAGCAGCCTTGATCATTTCCTCGGCCTTATGGATGGTGTCGCGGAGCTTGCCACGCAAACCTTCCTTTTCGGAGAATCCCTGCTTTTCGACTTGTGCTGCCACATCCTGGAACAGGGCGAGGTAGCTCCGCATGTCTTCGATAGTGACTCCAGCGCGTTCAGCAAACTCACCATCCAGAGCGATGATGCTCTTGAGTTGGCTGATGGCCAATTCCACATTGGCCTTGTTCCTGCCAATGTATTTGGCGTCCTTTCTAACCAGAAAGTCCTTTTCGCTCCGCCTTGCCTGCAACATGTCAGATTCGGCTTCCAATGCGTCGATTTGAATGTTTTCGTATTTGATGATGGCTTTCTTCGCTGAACTATTTGCAATAAAAACAGCTATGAAGCCTGCTAGCGCGATGGCTGCAATCAGATAGAGCTTCTGCTTGATGGACACGATGTACCCCCCTTGTTGCCACTAGGTCGTGTAGGTCGATGCAGTTTATGTAGGTGTTTCATGTGACGGTAATTTCCCGGAGCCATTATCGATTATGCAAAAGTACTATTACCGCGGTGTGCCGATATGCATGTCGTCATTGACAATTACCGTTTTCAAACCAGCTACGCCGGATAGGGGAAATGTTACAATTATGCAACAAAAATCCGTAATAGTGACTATTTGAAAGATGGAAAACCGTTTGGAGGGCGGGGGATTTTCATATTGAAAAGAGATTCGTGGGGTGATCGAAAGATTGGCATGACAAAAGACGGCATCTTTGCGCATGGGAATGCACAAAGATGCCGTCTTTAATCGGTGATGTAATGTCTGTCGGGGCTATTGCTTCAGGTGCCAGACGCCCTTGTCGTCGCGCCAGGCCTTGGCCATGACAGATTGACCGTCCTTTTCGTCCTTGATGACCACGTCGCGGTAGACCTTGTTTTCAGCCATGTAGGGATGGCTCGGGGTGGCAGAGTAGGACTCGCCAGTGTCCGGGTTGGTCCAGGAAGATGCCTGACCAGACTTGTTGTTCTCCATGGCGTGCTGGAGCTTCTTTTCGTCGGACTTATCCCATTCGTTACCAACAATGTAACCCATGAGGACACCGACGCCAGCGCCAACGGCTGCACCGAGCAGTTTATCCTTGAAGGTGAGTGCGCCGATTGTGGCACCGGCAAGGCCGCCTACGGTTGCACCCTGCTGGGCTTTATTGGCTGCACAGCCGAAACCAGCCACCAGGAAAAAGCAAAGAAGGGCGATTGCGGTGAGTTTTTTCATTGTTTACCTGCCTTGTTGATATTCGTGGAAGAGTAATAATAGCGCATGAACATATTTATTGTACAGAATAGGAATGTGGATTCCCAATAAAAAAATGTTTTGAGAGTAAAAAGAATAATACAATCAAAAACGTATTGCGGCGCATCTTTTGCATATGCAGAAAAGCGTGTAAACTCCACAGAGATACTGCTTTTGAACACAAGGAACCCATGCGAATAGTACGATATATACTCCTCATCCTAGCTGTCCTGTGCCTGATGCCTCAAATGGCGAAGGCGGAAAAGGAACGCAGACACGTCCTGCTCATCAACTCGTACCATCAGGGATACAAGTGGACCGACTCCGAAGTGCAAGGCTTGAAGTCCGTTCTCGACGTGAGTGATTACAAGATCGATCTTCAGATCGAATATATGGACTCAAAACGCTATCAGCGCGAAGATATTACGGAAATGCTGGTTCGTTTGTATCGGGAAAAGTATGACAGTGAGCGCTTCGACGTAATCGTGACCACTGATAACGATGCTTACGATTTCATGACGAAGCACCGCCAGGAATTATTTCCGGGTGTGCCGCTGGTCTTCTGCGGCGTCAACGATCTTGATGCAGTGAGTCTTTTTCAGGGGGACGTCACCGGTGTGGGCGAAAACTTTGATCCGGCGTTGACCTTGGATGTGGCGCTGAAACTGAACCCGGATATGAAACGCATGATCGTTGTTGGTGATGAGTCATCAGCGGGCGTGACCATTCGCAGACAGGTTGAGGCGGTCGTCCCCTCGTATCGTGACCGTTTGAGCGTTGAATACTGGACTGCAAACTCCCTGACTGATGTCCTTGATCGTGTTAGGAAACTGCCCGAAAATACATTTCTTTTCTTCATCCCATACTACCAGACCGTGGGCGATCGCTTCTACACCGCGGAAGAGGTGATGACAGAAATCTACAAACACGCGGAAGTCCCTATCTACACCTCCTGGGAATTCCTTTTGGGTAACGGAGCAGTCGGTGGCTGGATGGTCTCCGGCTTCCGTCATGGTCAGGAAGCCGCGTCCATGGTGCTGCGGATCCTGTCTGGTGAGAGCGTTGATGATATTCCGGTTTTGCAGACACCTACTGGTCGTTTCTCATTCGACTATAACGTGTTGTGGAGACTGGGGATTGATGAGGAAAAGCTGCCGGAAGGAAGCCGCATAATCAATGCTCCCAGCCCGTTCTATGAGTTGCCCAAGGAATTGTTCTGGACCATCATGATCAGCTTCGTGCTGCTCAACATCGTTATGGTCTTCCTCATCATCACCATGATTGAGCGTCGCAAGATCGAGCGTAAGGTTAAGGATCAGCTCGCATTTCAGGAAATCCTCATGGATACCGTGCCACACTTGGTGTCATGGAAAGACAAGCACGGCAGGTACTTGGGTACTAACCAGGCCTTTGCCGAGTTCTTTGGATTCAAGGACGGCGATGAGGTGGTGAACCGCGGGGCCAGTGGCGTAATCCGTGATCAGGCCCACGTGCGGTGGGCCATGGCAGCCGATGGAGAAGTCCTTCGTAATGGCCGGGAATTTTATAAGGTTCGCCGTAAATTGTCAGATGCCTCTGGCACCAGAGCTTGGCTGGTTATCAATAAGGTACCGATTCGAGATCAGGCTGGCCAGATCGTCGGTGTCCTGAGCACGGCTGAAAATATCACCAAGGAATACAATCTTGAGAAGCAGCTTCTGCAGTCGCAGAAGATGGAGGCCATCGGCACGTTGGCTGGTGGTATTGCTCATGATTTCAATAACATTCTGACATCTATCATCAACTCGACCGAGTTGGCTGTAGGTGATCTGGACCCGGATACTGTAACCAGCAAGGACCTGCAACGTGTACTCAAGGCTGCCCGTCGTGGTGGTCGTGTGGTTAAGCAGATTCTTGCGTTCAGCCGTCCTTCGACCGAAGGCTTCCGTCCTACAGATGTTGGTGCGGTTATTTCTGAAGCCCTCAGTCTTTTGGAAGCCTCATTGCCCGGCAATATTGAGGTGAAGACTTTCATCGGCCCTCGGTTGGACTACGTGCATGCGGACCCAACCCAGTTGCACCAGGTAGCCATGAACCTCTGCACCAACTCGTTCCAGGCTCTGCGTCCCGCTGGCGGTACCATTGAGGTTCGGGTGGAGAATGCGAAGCTGGAGAAGGAAGAAGCCGACCTGCTCGCGATCCCGACAGGTGAATATATCCGTTTGACTGTTGAGGATAACGGTCCTGGCATACCAATTGAAATTGTTGATAAAATTTTTGATCCGTTCTTCTCCACAAAGGACAAGACCGAAGGCACAGGATTGGGCCTTGCTGTTGTGCACGGCATCGTGCGAAGTCATAAGGGAGCCTTGCGCGTATTCATGCGTCCCGGCGGTGGGACTGTGTTTGAAATCTACCTGCCAAAGACAGAGAGCAGCATGGCAGGTGGCAGGGCGCTGGGTAAGGTCATGATCCATGGCGGTGCCCATATTCTGTTTGTGGAAGACGACGAAGATCAATTGCATACTACACCGCGCCTGTTGGAAACCATGGGCTTTGCGGTTACGGCTATACGTGCTCCGGAAGAAGCGCTGGCTCGCGTGCGAGGTATGTCGCACCTTTACGATCTGGTGATTACTGACTACGACATGCCCGGCATGAGCGGAACTCAGCTCGCGGAAGCTATCAAGGAGTTCACGCCGAACATGCCGGTGATTCTGGTCTCGGGGCGCGAGGATGCGGCTATGGCTGCCGCGCACTTGCCCAACATCCGGCAAGTGATTATCAAGCCCTACGATAAGGACGACCTGTCTGCGGCCATTGGCAATGTGTTGCTGCTGGACAAAGAAGGATAAAAGGGGAGAAAATTGGCACAAGTACTCATCATAGATGATGATTTTGAGATCTGCGAGACTATGGAAAGCCTGATTACCAGGTTGACCCACCAATGCGACGCGGCGCACTCACTGGATGAGGGGCTGCAGAAGATCCGTGTAAACAGCTATGATGTTGTTTTTTTGGACGTTCGTTTGCCTGATGGCAATGGGCTCGACATCCTTCCCGAGATTATGGGGCTTTCCATGCCGCCAGAGGTCATTATCCTCACGGGTAAGGGCGATCCTGATGGTGCGGAACTCGCCATTAAGGGTGGTGTATGGGATTACCTCCTCAAACCATCCAGTGTGCGTGAGATTTCCCTGACCTTGGGCCGCGCCCTCAAATATCGTGAAGAGAAGGTGGGCAAGGCAGGGGAACAACCTCTTGATTTGGCCAATGTTGTGGGCACAAGTCCCTCAATTCAAGCAAGTTTCAAGCTCATGGCCGAGGCCGCTCGTTCCGACACCAACGTGCTCATAAATGGGCAGACCGGTACTGGTAAAGAGTTGTTCGCATCCACTATCCACTCCAACTCGAAGCGTAAGAGCGGGCAGTTTGTAGTGGTAGATTGCGCTGGCCTTACAGAAAGCCTTGTGGAATCGACACTTTTCGGTCATAGAAAGGGCGCCTTCACTGGCGCGCAGTCCGATCGTATCGGCCTTATCAAGGTCGCGGACGGCGGAACCTTGTTCCTTGATGAAGTAGGCGAAATGCCTCTGTCCATTCAGAAAGCTTTCCTGCGCGTACTGCAGGAGCGGACTTTCCGGCCTGTTGGCGATACTCGTGAGCAGACCAGTAACTTCCGTCTCATCGCGGCTACCAACCGTGATCTGGACGAGATGGTTGAGAATGGCGAGTTCCGCTCCGATCTGCTGTTCCGTATCAAAACCATGCGAATCCTGTTGCCGCCCCTTTCCAAGCGGCCTGTAGATATTCGCCCATTGGCCGAGTTTCAGGTCAAGCGGTTGTGCGATCAGTATGGCATGGCCAAGAAGACCTTCGGGTCGGACTTTTTTGCTGCTCTCGAGAGTTATGAATGGCCCGGCAACGTCCGGGAACTCTTCAATATTCTTGAGCGGGCCGTGATCTCTGCCGGTGATGAGAAGACCTTGTATGCCATGCACCTGCCGCGCACGCTGCGTATTCAGGTCGCCAAGTCGCAAATCAAGAAGATGACTGGCTCTGAAGTACTGGATGAAACCGATGCAGATGCAGTGGAAACTTCCGGAGTCCGAAAAATCGGACAAGAGATTTTTGAAGATATTTTTGACCAAGAATTGCCATCTCTTAGAGAATTTAAGGGGATTGCCGAGAAGGTCTATCTGGGCGAGCTTATCCGTCAGTGCGGAGGAGAGCTGCCAAAGATTTTGGAAGCATCCAAATTGTCTCGGTCTCATTTTTACTCTCTGTTGAAGAAATACGACCTGTCCATGTAGGGTGTTTCACCCCTCTGTTTTTAGCAGTCCAAGCTATTATATATGTAATGGTGGCTTGGGTTCCCGGCCGATTGGCCGAGATTTCACATGGGTTGGCTTGACATATTTCGGGCGCAAAAGTCGCCAAGTGCCCGTTTCGCCCCTTCCGCAGGGCAAAAAAATGCGGTTTTTTGTTACAGAACGCGATTTTTGACTTCCCCTCAATTCGTCTAGAGTGTAAGGGGAGAAAATACTTTCGCGTTCAAATTGTTTGAAACCAATTTCATAAAACTTATTAGGAGTGACAGATGACCAAAGCAGAACTCGTTGCCAAGATTGCTGACAAGAACGGCACCTCCAAGGCCCAGGCCGAAGCATGCATGAATGCTATCCTCGATATCATCAAGGATGAGCTGGCCGCTGGCAACAAGCTGACCCTGACCGGCTTCGGTACCTTCAGCGTTTCCGAACGCAAGGCTCGCACTGGCCGCAACCCCCGCACTGGCGCTGAGATCAAGATCCCGGCTACCAAGGTTGCCCAGTTCAAGCCCGGTAAGGTGCTGAAAGACGCTGTCAAATAACGACTGACGTCATCAGTAGATAAAGGCCCCCCGCTGCACAGCAGCGGGGGGCCTTCTCTGTTTGGTCGTCTGGTATAGCAGATAGGGTGCTGAACCTTACAATCAGGGTTTCTTTTCAGAAGAGCGGAAAAAGAGTCATATTTTTTCCGGATTATAATTCCAGCCTCCCCATATATTCCGCAATATGAGATTGTCTGAAATTTCAGACTTAGCCGGTTTTTTTAGTCCTGTAACGGTTTTGTGGCGGAAACACCCACATCGTGGGGGCGCTCGTGCAATTCTGCACAATCTGGTCTTCTTGCAGCTGTCCTTTTTTTCGGACTGGAACGTTCCTGTTACATGGTTACGAAATGCTCTGATATTTCGTAACAAGCTGGTTTTATGAGGAAAGTGTTGTTTTAGCGTTGTTGGCACGAATATTGAGAAGGGGGAACCATATTTCGACATGAGTCCGCAGGTAAGCAGACGCGGACGCTTGAAACAACGGAAACCAAAAGCCTCAACAGGAGAACCATCAACATGTCTAAGATGAAAACGATGGATGGCAACACAGCAGCCGCTTGGGTTGCTTATGCCATGAGCGAAACCGCCGCCATCTACCCCATCACTCCTTCGTCCACCATGGGCGAAATTGCTGACGAGTGGGCCGCACAGGGCCGCAAGAACATTTTCGGCGAAACCGTCGAAGTCCGTCAGCTCCAGTCCGAAGCCGGTGCAGCCGGTGCCGTCCACGGCTCCCTGGCCGGTGGTGCTCTGACCACCACCTTCACCGCCTCTCAGGGCCTGCTCCTCATGATCCCCAACATGTACAAGATCGCCGGTGAGCTTCTCCCCAGCGTCTTCCATGTTTCCGCTCGCGCCATTGCAGCACACGCACTGTCCATCTTCGGCGACCACCAGGACGTCATGGCTTGCCGCCAGACCGGTTTCGCCATGCTGGCCGCTGCTTCCGTTCAGGAAGTAATGGACCTTTCTCTGGTGGCTCACCTCTCCACCGTTGAAGCCTCCGTGCCGTTCCTGTCCTTCTTCGACGGCTTCCGTACCTCTCACGAGATTCAGAAGATCGAAGTCATCGACTACGACGACATGAAGCCGCTGCTCAACATGGAAAAGGTTGCTGAATTCCGCGCCCGCTCCATGAACCCCGAGCACCCGGACGTCCGCGGTACCGCTCAGAACCCGGATATCTACTTCCAGGGTCGCGAAGCTACCAACGCCGAATACGATGCCATCCCGGCTATCGTTGAAGAATACATGAACAAGGTTTCCGCCATCACTGGCCGCAACTACAAGCCCTTCGACTACGTTGGTGCTGAAGACGCCGAGCGCGTTGTCATCGCCATGGGCTCCGGTTGTGAAGCCATCGAAGAAGTGGTTAACCACCTTGTTGCCAAGGGCGAAAAAGTCGGTCTCATCAAGGTCCGCCTGTACCGTCCCTTCTCCGCAAAGCACTTCATGTCCGTCCTGCCCGCATCCTGTCAGAAGCTCGCAGTACTCGACCGCACCAAGGAACCCGGTTCCCTGGGCGATCCGCTGTACCTCGACATCTGCACCGTATTCAAGGAAGCAGGCGAAGGTCCCGAAGTTGTTGGCGGTCGCTACGGCCTGGGCTCCAAGGAGTTCACCCCGGCCATGGTTAAAGCAATTTTCGATAATCTGGCAGAGTCTAGCCCCCGTACCCGCTTCACCGTGGGTATCGAAGACGATGTCACCAACGCCTCCCTTGTCACGGCCGAGGCCCTGGATACAACCCCGGAAGGCACTGTACAGTGCAAGTTCTGGGGCCTCGGCGCTGACGGTACCGTCGGCGCTAACAAGCAGGCGATCAAGATCATTGGTGACAACACCGATCTGTACGCTCAGGGTTACTTCTCCTACGACTCCAAGAAGTCCGGTGGTATCACCATTTCCCACCTGCGCTTCGGTGAGAAGCCCATCCAGTCCACCTACCTGGTGACCGACGCTGACTACGTGGCTTGCCACAACCCCAGCTACGTCAACCTGTACGATGTCCTCGACGGCGTTAAGGAAGGCGGTACCTTCGTACTGAACACCTCCTGGACCGCTGAAGAAATGGACGCCCAGCTGCCCGCAGCCATGCGCCGCACCATCGCTCAGAAGAACCTCAAGTTCTACACTGTCGATGCTGTTAAGATCGCTGCTGAAGTTGGTCTTGGTGGCCGCATCAACATGGTCATGCAGACCGCTTTCTTCAAACTGGCCGACGTTATCCCGTTCGAGCAGGCAGTTGCTCTGCTGAAGGACGGCATCGAGAAGGCCTACGGTAAGAAGGGTCCGAAGATCGTTGAAATGAACAACGCTGCTGTCGACAAAGCTACCGACGCTCTGGTTGAGATCGAAGTTCCCGCTGCATGGGCAGATCTCGCTGACGACGCCGCCGCTTCCGACGACGCTCCCGAATACGTCCAGAAGGTCATGCGTCCGGTTCTCGCCCAGAAGGGTGACGATCTGCCGGTCTCCGCCTTCTCCAAGGACGGCACCATGCCCCTGTCCACCTCCAAGCACGAGAAGCGCGGCGTCGCCATCCTGGTGCCTGAGTGGGTCAAGGACAACTGCATCCAGTGTAACCAGTGTGCATTCGTTTGCCCGCACTCCGCTCTGCGTCCGGTTCTCGCAACCGAAGAAGAGATGGGTTCCGCTCCTGCTTCCTTCGAGACCCTCGAAGCCAAGGGCAAGGACGTGAAGGGCATGGCTTACCGCATGCAGGTCGCTGCTCAGGATTGCCTGGGTTGCGGTAACTGTGCAGACATCTGTCCTTCCAAGGAAAAAGCTCTGGTCATGAAGCCCATCGCCACCCAGCTCGACGAGCAGGTGCCCAACTGGGACTTCGCAGAGACCGTTTCCTTCAAGGACGCTTTCAAGCGAGATACCGTCAAGGGTTCTCAGTTCCGTCAGTCCCTGATGGAATTCTCCGGCGCATGCTCCGGTTGTGGCGAAACCCCGTACGTCAAGGCTCTGACCCAGATGTTCGGCGAACGCATGATCGTTGCCAACGCCACCGGTTGTTCCTCCATCTGGGGTGCATCCGCTCCGTCCACTCCTTACTGCACCAACGCTGAAGGTCACGGTCCTGCCTGGGGTAACTCCCTGTTCGAGGACGCTGCCGAGTTCGGTTTCGGTATCGAGATGGGCGTCAACAAGCGTCGCGCAACCCTGGTTGCCAAGTGTGAAGCTGCTCTCGAGTCCGCTTCCGGCGACGTGAAGTCCGCCATCGAAGGCTGGCTCGAATCCAAGGACAACGCCGAGGCTTCCGCTGAAGCTGGCAAGACCCTGAAGGCTGCTCTCGCCGGTACCACCGACGAAGCCCTCAAGGCTATCGCCGCTGACGAAGACCTGTTCACCAAGAAGTCCGTCTGGATCTTCGGTGGTGACGGCTGGGCCTACGACATCGGTTTCGGTGGTCTGGACCACGTCATCGCTTCCGGCAAGGACGTGAACATCCTGGTCATGGATACCGAAGTGTACTCCAACACCGGTGGTCAGTCCTCCAAGGCTACTCCGCTTGGCTCCATCGCCAAGTTCGCCGCTGCTGGTAAGGGCACCGGCAAGAAGGACCTCGGTCGTATCGCAATGACCTACGGCTACGTCTACGTTGCTTCCATCGCCATGGGCGCTGACAAGCAGCAGACCATGAAGGCCTTCAAGGAAGCCGAAGCTTACCCCGGTCCGTCCCTCATCATCTGCTACGCTCCCTGCATCAACCAGGGCATCAAGAAGGGCATGGGCAAGACCCAGCTCGAGCAGAAGCTGGCCGTCGATTCCGGTTACTGGCCGCTGTACCGTTACAACCCGCAGCTCGCCGAGGAAGGCAAGAATCCCTTCCAGCTGGAGTCCAAGGCTCCCGACGGCTCCTTGCAGGAGTTCCTGTCCGGCGAAAACCGTTACGCCATGCTCGAACGCTTCCACCCGGAACTGTCCAAGGCATTCCGTGAGCAGATCGAGAAGGACTACAACGATCGCTATGCGATCTACAGCCATCTGGCCGACGCCGATTTCAGCAAGCCTGAATAAGCGCCGGATTAGATAAACGTTAGATGTTAGCGCGGGGCGGACTTTGCGGAGGCCCTTGGGCCTTGTCCGCCCCGCGCATTGTTCAAAACAGGTGAGGTTGAGGTCTCACATTATTGGAGGTTTATGTAATGTCCATTGAAGTGCTCGCTCTCGTTGCACTGCTGCCGATCTTGGTAGCCACAGTTCTCATGGTCGGCATGCGCTGGCCTGCTACTAAAGCTATGCCTGTCGCATGGCTGACCGCCGTTGCCGGCGCAATCCTGGTCTGGGGTCTCCCGGCCAAATACGTTGCTGCTCTGACTCTTCAGGGCTTCGTCACCGCGATCGGTATTCTGATCATTGTTTTCGGTGCAATCTTGATTCTTCGCACGCTGCAGCAGTCTGGTGGTATGGAAACCATTCAGTACGGCATGCAGAACATCACCGCTGACCGCCGCATCCAGGCAATCATCATCGGTTACATGTTCGCAGCATTCCTCGAAGGCGCCGCCGGCTTCGGTACTCCCGCAGCTCTGGCAGCTCCGCTGCTTCTTTCCCTCGGCTTCCCGCCGCTGGCAGCAGCAATCATCTGTCTCGTCTTCAACTCCTTCCCGGTTACCTTCGGTGCTGTCGGTACCCCCGTCGTACTCGGCCTGAAGTTCCTGAAGGATCCCGTTGAAGCTGCTGTTGCTTCCAACGCTGCTGGCATCAACTTCGCCAACATGGGCGACTTCAATGCCATCATCGGTCAGTGGGCCACCGTCATGCACCTGGCAATGATCTTCATCCTGCCCGTGTTCATGCTTGGTTTCATCACCCGTTTCTTCGGCCCCGAGCGCTCCTGGAAGCCCGGTCTGGCCGCTTGGAAGTTCTGCATCTTCGCAGCTGTTGCTTTCACCGTACCTTACCTGTTCTTCGCTTGGAACGTTGGTCCCGAGTTCCCGTCCCTGATCGGTGGTCTTGTTGGCCTCGGTATCATCATCGCTGGCGCCAAGGCCGGCTTCTGCATGCCCAGCACTCCCTGGGACTTCGGTGATTCCTCCAAGTGGGATCCCGAGTGGACCGGTTCCGTCTCCGGTGGTTCCACCGAGTTCAAGCCGCACATGTCTCAGTTCAAGGCATGGCTGCCCTACATCCTGATCGGTGCTATCCTCGTTGTTACCCGTATCCCCGAACTCGGCCTGAAGGGCATGCTCGCTTCCCAGGCTATCAAGTTCTCCAGCATCCTCGGCTTTGACTCTGTCAACGCTTCCATCAAGTACCTGTACCTGCCCGGTACCATCCCGTTCGTCCTCGTCGCTCTGCTGACCGTGCTCATCCACGGCATGCCCGGCGAAAAGGTCAAGACCGCATGGTCCCAGGCTATCGTTACCATGAAGAATCCCACCATCGCTCTGTTCGCAGCTGTCGCTCTGGTGTCCATCTTCCGTGGTTCCGGTATCGCTGACGCAGCCCTGAACCCCAACAGCTACCCCTCCATGCCTCTGGCCATGGCCGAAGCTGTTGCATCCATCACCGGTAACGCATGGCCCATGTTCGCCTCCTTCGTTGGTGGCCTCGGTTCCTTCATCACCGGTTCCAACACCGTCTCCGACCTTCTGTTCGCTGAGTTCCAGTGGGGCGTAGCCTCCACCCTGGATCTGCCGCGTCAGATCATTGTCGCAGCACAGGCTGTTGGTGGTGCCATGGGTAACATGATCTGCATCCACAACATCGTTGCTGTCTGCGCAGTTGTTGGCCTCTCCGGTATGGAAGGTGCCATCCTGAAGCGTACCGTATGGCCTTTCCTGCTGTACGGTCTCGTAGTCGGCGTCGTGGCCTCGCTCATGAGCTTCGTGTTCCTGCCGGGCCTCTTCTAATCAACCCAATAAAGAAAGAGGCGGACCGGCGGGTTCGCCTCTTTCTCTAATTGTAATAATCGGTGAGCATGGTAGTTTAACCATGCTCCCAAATGGAAAACCCTCCACAAGCCGGAAGCATCCCCGGCACAAGATATTCATTTTTAAGGAGCTAAAAATGAGCAAAGATGCCATCATCAAGGAATTCGAGGCAGCCGTAGGCGCCGAGAACGTTATGACCAGCGAGACCGACCGTCACTCTTACTCTTATGACGCCGCAGTTCTCGATTCCGTTATGCCCGCCATGGTTGTTCGTCCTGAGAACAGCGAGGCTCTGGGCAAGGCTGTCAAGCTCTGCAACGACAACGGTATTCCCCTTACCGTACGCGGCGCAGGTACCAATCTTTCTGGTGGAACCATTCCCCACCCCGGCGGTTGTGTCGTCCTGACCAACGGCCTGAACCGCATCCTCGAGATCAACGAGGAAGACATGTACGCCGTGGTTGAACCCGGTGTTGTCACCGCTCAGTTCGCTGCTGAAGTTGCCAAGCGCGGCCTCTTCTATCCCCCGGATCCGGGCTCCCAGACTGTTTCCACCATCGGTGGTAACATCGCTGAGAACGCCGGTGGCCTGCGCGGCCTGAAGTACGGTGTGACCAAAGACTACGTCATGGGCATCGACTTCTGGGACGTTAACGGCGAACTGGTCAAGTCCGGCTCCCGCACCGTTAAGTGCGTTACCGGTTACAACCTGGCTGGCCTGATGGTCGCTTCCGAAGGTACCCTGGGTGTCTTTGACAAGTGTATCCTCAAGCTCGTTCCCCCGGCACAGGCTGCCAAGTCCATGATGGCCATCTTCCCCTCCATGAAAGCCGCTTCCGAGACCGTTGCTGCGATCATCGCCAACAAGGTCGTCCCGGCTACCCTGGAAATGATGGATAACTTCACCATCCGCACCGTTGAAAACTTCCGTAAGGCTGGCCTGCCCACCGACGCTGCAGCTCTGCTGCTGATCGAGGTTGACGGTCACCCCGCACAGGTTGCTGACGAAGCTGAACTGGTTGAAAAGATCTGTAAGGAAAACGGCGCCACCGAGCTGAAGGTTGCCAAGGACGCTGCCGAGCGCGACGCTGTCTGGCAGGCCCGCCGCGACGCTCTGCCCGCACTGGCCAAGCTGAAGCCCACCTGTGTGCTGGAAGACGCTACCGTTCCCCGTTCTCAGATCCCCAACATGATTCAGGCTCTGGAAGACATTTCCAAGAAGCTCGACCTCACCATCGGTACCTTCGGTCACGCTGGTGATGGTAACCTGCACCCCACCATCCTCACCGACAAGCGTGACAAGCATGAGTGGGAACGCGTTGAGAAGGGCATCGACATGATCTTCGACAAGGCTCTCTCCATGGGCGGCACCCTGTCCGGCGAGCACGGCATCGGCCTGGCCAAGTCCAAGTACATGGAAATCGAAACTTCTCGCGCCACCATCGAATACGCACACCGCATGAAGTCCGTTCTTGATCCCAAGGGCATTCTGAACCCCGGCAAGATCATCGGCTTCAAGAAATAGGGTAGGGGAACATCATGGTTGATATTAATAAACTCGCACAGATGTTCAAGGAGTTGGACGATCAGTTGGTAAACTGCATGCGCTGCGGTATGTGCCAGGCTGTGTGTCCTATCTTCGCCCGCACCGGTCGCGAAGCTGACGTTACTCGCGGTAAGCTCGCTCTGCTGGACGGTCTTGCTCACGAGATGATCAACGACCCCGACGGCGTCAACGAAAAGCTGAACAAGTGTCTGCTCTGCGGTACCTGTCAGGCAAACTGCCCGTCCGGTGTGTCCGTTATGGACATCTTCCTGAAGGCGCGCGCCATCATGACCGGTTACTACGGTCTGCCGCCCGTCAAGCAGGCTATCTTCCGCGGCATGCTGAAGAACCCCAAGCTCTTCAACATGCTGACCAACATGGGTTCCAAGTTCCAGGGCATCTTCACCAAGAAGGTGGACAGCCTGCTCGGTTCCTCCTGCGCACGCATCAACGTGCCCGGTATCGAGGACCGTCACTTCAAGGCTCTGGCTCCCAAGCCCTTTAACAAGATCGTGCCCGAGATGGACACCCCGGCTGGCAAGTCCGGTCTGCGTGTGGCCTTCTACGTTGGCTGCGCTGTTGACAAGATCTTCCCTCAGGTCGGCGAAGCTGCCCTGAAGGTGCTGCAGCACCATGGCGTGGGCGTATACATGCCCAAGGGCCAGGCCTGCTGTGGTATCCCTGTTCTGTCCAGCGGCGACTCCGAAACGTTCGATTCCCTCGTGGATATCAACATGAAGCTTTTCAAAGACGGCGATTTTGATTACCTGATCACCCCTTGTGCTTCTTGTACTTCTACCATCAAGGAACTGTGGACCACCATGTATAAGGGGTCCCATGTCAACAAGTACGACATCGAACGTCTTGAAAAGAAAACCATGGATATCACTCAGTTCCTGGTTGATGTCTTGAAGATTGAGCCCAAGGATAACGGCGGCCGTAGCGTGACCTATCACGATCCCTGCCACCTGAAGAATTCCCTGGGCGTTACTGCACAGCCCCGCACCATCATCAAGGCTGCTGGCTGTGAATTGAAGGAAATGGCGGAAGCCGGAACCTGCTGCGGTTGCGGCGGTAGCTTCACTCTTGCCCACTACGACATGTCCCGTAAGATCGGTAGCCGTAAGGCTGAGAACATCATGGCATCCAAGGCCAACACGGCAGCTACCAGCTGTCCGGCCTGCATGATCCAGATGACTGACATGCTGTCCCAGAAGGGCGCTCGTATGGACGTGAAGCACGTCGTCGAACTGTACGCTGATTCCCTGTAATCAAAACGGATTAGGAACAAGGAAAGATCATGTCCAAAAACCTGTATGTGAGCGCGACGGAAGAACGTAGCGGCAAATCTGCCGTGATCCTTGGTGTCATGCAGATGCTCCTCAGAGAACTGCATAATGTCGCCATTTTCCGGCCCATCATTAATGATCCGGGCGAAGGGAACAAGGACCACGACATTGCTCTCATGACTGAGCATTTCAAACTGTCCATCCCCTATCGCGACACCTACGCTTACACTCTCAAGGAAGCCCGTGAGTTGATCAATTCCGGTCAGCAGGACCTCGTCCTTGAGAACATCCTGAACAAATACAAGGTGCTGGAGCAGGAGTACGATTTCGTTCTCTGTGAAGGTACCGACTTCAAGGGCAAGGATCCGGCATTCGAGTTCGACCTGAATGCCGACATCGCCGCCAACATCGGCGCACCCATGCTCGTGGTGACCTCCGGTCGTGACAAGACCCCTGAAGAGGTGGTCAACATCACTCAGACCACTCTGGACACCCTGGCAGAAAAGGGCGTTGATTTCGTGGCCTGTCTGGTCAACCGCGCACCCGAAGGCATGACTCAGGATATGGTCAGCGGCATCGAGTGCAAGAATGAAGGCCAGGCCCTGCCCATATACGTGATCCCCGAGGACGAAAAACTGGGCAAGCCGTCCATTGCGGACGTGAAGCGTTGGCTCGACGCCGACGTGCTCTACGGTCACTCCGGCCTGCAGGCTCTGGTGGACAACTACGTTGTCGCCGCCATGCAGATCGGCAACTTCCTCGACTACATCAAGCCCGGCAGCCTGATCATCACTCCCGGCGACCGTTCGGACATCATTCTGTCCAGCCTCGCCACTCGCCTGTCCAGCTCCTACCCGGACATCGCAGGCATCGTGTTGACTGGTGGCCTGGACGTTTCCAACAACGTCCACAAGCTGATCGAGGGTTGGACCGGCGTTCCGGTTCCGGTTCTCTCCGTCAAGGGTCACACCTACCATAACGTGCAGGAACTCAACCGCCTTTACGGTCGTATCGAAGCCAATGATCACCAGCGTATCGCTACGGCTCTTGGTGGCTTTGCCCAGCACGTAAACGTTCAGGAACTCCGCGATCGCGTGGTCGAGCAGCGCTCCACCCGCGTCACCCCGAAGATGTTCGAGTACTCCCTCTTTGATAAGGCCTCCCGCGACAAGCAGCGAATTGTTCTGCCAGAAGGTACTGGCGAACGAATCCTCCGCGCCGCTGACATATTGCTCAGACGTGGCGTGGCAGAGATTATCCTGCTCGGCCGAGAAGAGGAAATCCGCAACAACGCCTCCAAGTTCGGAGTGGACATCTCAGGAGCGGAAATCATTGATCCGAGCGAGTCTGAACTGCTCGATCAGTTTGCCGAGGAATACCTCGAGCTGCGTAAGCACAAAGGCATGATCGCCGAAATGGCCTGGGATCGTATGTCTGATACGACCTACTTCGGTACCATGATGGTATACAAAGGCTATGCAGACGGCATGGTTTCCGGTTCGGTGACTACCACCGCCCAGACCATTCGTCCCGCCTTTGAGTTCGTGAAGACCAAGCCGGGATGTTCCATCGTCTCGTCTGTCTTCCTCATGTGCCTGAAGGACCGCGTCCTGGTTTACGGTGACTGCGCCGTCAACCCCAACCCCAATGCGCAGCAGCTGGCAGAAATCGCCATCGGTGCCGCCGAGACCGCACAGATCTTCGGCGTTGAGCCCCGTGTGGCCATGCTCAGCTACTCCACCGGTTCTTCCGGTAAGGGTGAGGACGTACAAAAGGTAACCGAAGCGACCAAGATCGCTAAGGAACTCGTTAAAGAACGTGGTCTGGACTTCCCCATCGAAGGACCGCTTCAGTACGATGCTGCCGTGGACCCGGATGTTGCCGCCCTTAAAATGCCCGAATCTGACGTGGCAGGTAAGGCGACGGTCTTCATCTTCCCGGATCTGAACACCGGTAACAACACCTACAAGGCCGTCCAGCGTGCAGCCAATGCTGTCGCCATCGGTCCTGTTCTCCAGGGGTTGAACAAGCCGGTCAACGATCTGTCCCGCGGTTGTCTCGTTCCCGACATCGTGAACACTGTTGCCATCACGGCTATTCAGGCCCAGGCAGAAAAGAAATAAATGACAGGTCGGGTGAGGGCGCAACCTCCCTCACCCGGCCCGTCTTTGCCTTATAGAACGCATGCCTCATTGACATGCGTAAACGTTTAACACCTCAATGGGGAATTAAAAATGAAAGTTCTGGTCATCAATTCCGGTAGCTCATCGATCAAGTATCAGCTGCTGGATACCGAGACCGAAGCGGTCATGGTCAACGGCCTCGTGGAGCGTATCGGTGAAGAGGTAGGCGACCTCAAGAATAAAGCCTACCCTGACACTGATGATGAAGCTGTCACCAAGCTTCATCAGTCCATTCCGGACCACACCACCGGCATGCGTCTGGCCATCGACCTGATTTGTGATCCGGAAAAGGGCGTGCTCAAGGACAAGAGCGAGATCGATGCTATCGGTCACCGTGTTGTTCACGGCGGTGAGGCTTTCAACCAGCCGACCCTGATCAACGACGAAGTGATCGCAGCCATCGAAGCCTGCGTACCTCTGGCTCCGCTGCATAACCCGGCCAATCTGGACGGTATCCGCGTAGCCATGGAACTCTTCCCGGAAGCACCGCAGGTCGCCGTGTTCGACACCGCTTTCCATCAGACCATTCCTGCCCACGCATACATGTACGCTCTGCCGTACGAGCTTTACGAGAAGGATCGTGTCCGCCGCTATGGTTTCCACGGCACTTCCCACAAGTTCGTCGCCGGTGAACTGGCTGCCCAGATTGGCAAGCCCGCCGATGAGCTGAACATGATCACTGTGCACCTGGGTAACGGCGGTTCCATCACCGCTGTAGAGAAGGGCAAGTCCGTGGACACCACCATGGGCCTGACTCCTCTGGAAGGCCTGGTTATGGGCACCCGTTCCGGTGACGTGGATCCCGCTGTTCACGCATTCCTGGCACGCAACAAGGGTATGTCCATCGAAGAGATCGACACCATGCTGAATAAGGAGTCCGGTCTGAAGGGTCTGTGCGGCCTGAATGACATGCGCGACATCCATGCCGCGATTGAAAAGGGCGACGAGCGCGCTGAGATCGCCCTGGGCGTTCAGACCTACCGTAACCGCAAGTACATCGGTGCTTACATGGCCGTTCTCGGCAATGTAGACGGCATCGTCTTCACTGCAGGTATCGGTGAGAATGACGACATCGTTCGTTATGAATCCGTAAAGGGTCTGGAGTGTTTCGGCGTTAAAATCGACGAAGCAGCCAACGCCAACCGCGCAAAAGAACCCATGAAGATCAGCACGGACGATAGCACCGTTGCTGTCTGGGTTATTCCCACAAACGAGGAACTCGCGATTGCGCGCGAGACCAAAGAAGTAATAACCAAGTAAACTGGACCGTTGCGGGGGGCTCCCTCCCTCTCTCAAAGAGGGAGCCCTTGGTCCTACATTTTACTAAAAGTTGGAGGTGCTACTATGTCTTCTAAGGAAGAACAGTACAAATTGTTTGTTGAAAAAGCAGAACTCGTTTCTGCCAAGATTACGGAAATCAAGAGCGAAGAAGAAGCTCTTCAGTACGTTATCGACATTTGTGATCAAAAAGAAGCCTGTCAGCTGCTTGCTGCCGGTTGCGAACAGAATCTGTCTGACGAAGCAGAAGCTCTGTGCGAAACCAAACAGCAGAAAGTCATCGCAGCTCCCGGCCTGAAGGCTGATCTCTACAAGGCCCTGGCTGCCAAGGCAGAGAAAGCTGGCTTCAAATGTATCGAAACCGGTATGCGTGATCATCTCGCCGGTATCGATATCGGGTTCACCTTCGCCGACTACGGCATCGCCGACACCGGCACCCTGATGGTGGACTGTCCCAGCGAAGAACTCCGCCTGGCCACCATGGTCAGCGAATTTCACGTTTGCGTCCTGCCCAAATCCAAGCTCCGCGCCAACACCTACGGCGTGGAAAAGATGATGCTGACCCGCATGAAGAAAGCGCCCAACTACATGGCGTACATCACCGGTGCCAGCCGTACCGCGGACATCGAGCGCGTGCTCTCCATTGGTGTCCACGGTCCCCTTGAACTCCACATCTTGGTCTTGGAGGACTAAATCATGCAGAAAGCAAACGATCTGAAAGAATATCGCGAGGAATTGCGTGAGTCTCTGGATAACGACTTCCTCCGCACCACTCTGGATAATTTCGCCGTCGCATACCGTGCCGGTCGCGCCAACGCCTTCAAGGGCATGGACGTCAAGGGCCTGATCGACGACATCGCCGCATCCAAGGATGCTGCTGCCGCCAACTTCAAGGAGCTCTACGCCGAGTTCAAGAAGAACGCAGAAGCCGCTGGTATCCACGTTCACTACGCTCAGGATGGCGACGAAGCCAACCGCATCATCTCTGAAATCGGTAAAAAGGCCGGCGTCAAGAAGATCGTCAAATCCAAGTCCATGACCGCTGAGGAAACCCTCCTCAACCATGACCTGGAAGACGCTGGTTTCGAAGTTATCGAGACTGACCTCGGCGAATGGATCATTCAGCTGCGCCATGAGGGCCCGTCCCACATGGTTATGCCCGCCATTCACCTGTCCCGTCATCAGGTCTCCGACCTCTTCACCGACGTCACCGGCAAGAAGCAGGACGACGACATCGCCAAGCTGGTCAAGGTTGCCCGCCGTGAGCTCCGCAAGGAGTACATCGAGGCTGATATGGGTATCACCGGCGCCAACTTCGCCATCGCCGAGACCGGCGGTATCGGCCTGGTCACCAACGAAGGTAACGCTCGTCTGGTTTCCACGCTGCCTCGCGTCCACGTCGCCCTGATGGGTATCGACAAGCTCCTGCCCAAGCTGCATGACGCACTGCGCATCCTCAAGGCTCTGCCCCGTAACGCCACTGGTCAGCAGATCACTTCCTACGTGACCTGGATCACCGGCGCCAACGAGTGCTTCGCTGCCGAGGCTGAAGACGGCAAGAAGGAAATCCACTACGTGGTTCTGGACAACGGTCGTTCCGAACTGATCAACGATCCGCTGTTCTCCCAGGTTAACCGCTGCGTACGCTGCGGCGCCTGTGCCAACGTCTGCCCGGTTTACCGCCTGGTTGGTGGTCACAAGATGGGTCACATCTACATCGGCGCCATCGGCCTGATCCTGACCTACTTCTTCCACGGCAAGGACAAGGCCAAGAACCTCGTTCAGAACTGCATCAACTGTGAAGCGTGTAAGGATATCTGCGCCGGTGGCATCGATCTGCCGCGTCTGATCAAGGAAATCCACGCTCGCATTCAGGCAGAAGACGGCAGCCCGATTCCTCAGCGTCTCATGGGTGCTGTGCTCAAGAACCGCAAGCTGTTCCACACTCTGCTTCGCACCGCCAAGTGGGGCCAGAAGCCCGTGGCCGAAGGCGATGGTTTCATCCGTCACCTGCCCATGATCTTCTCCAAGGAACACTCCTTCCGCGCACTGCCCACCGTGGCTGAAGTGCCTTTCCGTGACTGGTGGCAGAAGAACCGTCCCTACGTGGATCAGCCCAAGCTGAAGGTTGCTCTGTTCTCCGGCTGCGTACAGGACTTCGTCTACCCCGAGCAGATGCAGGCCGCGGTCAAGATCTTCGCTGCAAACGGCGTGGACATGGAATACCCCATGGATCAGTCCTGCTGCGGTCTGCCCGTCCAGATGATGGGTGAGATGAAGACTTCCAAGGACGTTGCCACCCAGAACCTGCGTGCATTCGACGCTGGCGCATATGATTACATCATTACTCTCTGCGCCTCCTGTGCATCGCATCTCAAGCATAACTACCCGAAGTTGGTCATGGACAAGCCCGGCCTGAAACTCAAGGCCGATCAGTTCGCTTCCAAGGTCATCGACTTCTCCTCCTTCGTGAACGACGTGTTGAAGGTAGAGGCAGACGACTACAAGGGCGAAGGCACCAAGACCACTTATCACGCTCCGTGCCACCTCTGCCGAGGTCTGGATGTCCACGAAGCTCCGCGCCAGCTCATCGAGAAGTCCGGCTCGGAATACATTGAATGCAATGAAGAAGAAGTCTGCTGCGGTTTCGGCGGCACCTTCTCCATGAAATTCCCGGAACTCTCCGCCGAGTTGTTGAACAAGAAGCTCAACAACGTCGAGGAGACTGGAGCAGACGTGCTGCTCACCGACTGCCCCGGCTGTGTCATGCAGCTTCGCGGCGGACTGAAGAAGCGCGGCTCCAAGGTTAAAGTCCGACACGTGTCGGAAGTACTGGCAGACGCTCAGAAAAAGTAGTCTGCCCCAACTAAGATTACATGAGGCTCTCTTGATTAGGTTGGACCGCAATCCCCTCGAAGCAACTGCCACGCTTCCTCCTAAGAGACTATAGCCTTCATGTAGGTCCCCCGTCCGCTGCGGGGCGGGGGACCATTTTTTTTAATCTTTTAAGGGATTCGCAACTAGGCAAATCAAATATGGTTTGATGCAGGAAAATGGGAAGGTCTGCATCGAGAACCAGCGAATCTCGAGGTGCACTGTTATGGGAAAGGCTCGAAATTTTAATCTTCGTCTCTTTGTGGGCATGTACTTTGGTGCCCTCATGATGACGGTAGCCGCATCCATCGGGTTCGCGTTTGTTTATGGGGACAAACCGTGGGCCGCCATGGCAGTGAGTTGCGGTTTTCTCGTCATTTTTGGACTCTCCGGAATCGCACTGACTTTTATGCTTGGTCGCGGCATGATCAAGCCTGTCAAGACAGTCGCCTCCTACGTGGGACATATCCTTGATGGTGTTTATGATCGCAAGGAAGAGGAAGCATTGGTTGGTTCCATGCCCGGCTTGGGTGAGCTGGTTGCGGAACTGTCTTCTCGCTTCAAGGAACGTCTAGGCTTCTCCACTTCCATTTTGGAAGGGCTGCCCGTACCCATTTGTATCGTTGATACCGATCAGAACATCACGTTTCTCAATCGTGAATGCCTTCAGATGATCGGCTCCAACGAGAACCCGGAGTCTTACTACGGACGTAAGATCTCTCAGATATTTTACAAGGATGACCGTAAGTCCAAGATCGCGGACTGCATGGACGACGACACTCGTTACATGAACCTTGAAGCGATCTTCATCCACGAGGACGGCAGCGATATCAACGTTCTCGCAAATCTCTTTCCGCTGCATGATGTGGAAGGCAAAATCATTGGCGGTTGTTGCCTGTATCTGAACACCACCGAACTCAAGCGCCGTGAGGCCGAGATCGTGTGTCAGAATGAGCGCATCGCCACTGCTGCCAATCAGGCTACTTCGGTATCCGAAGAGCTGGCCGCAGCAGCAACCCAGCTGGAAGGTCTTGTGTCCAATGCGCAGCAGGGTACTCATGTTCAGACCGAGCGTTCCAGCGAGACCGCCACGGCCATGGAAGAAATGAATGCCACTGTATTGGAAGTGGCCCGTCATGCACAGGATGCCGCCATCAACGCCGACGAAGCACGCACCCGTGCAGCAGATGGCGAGGGTATCGTGACCGAAGTGGTGGACGCCATCCATCAGGTTGCCACCCATGCGGATCAGTTAAAAGGTTCCATGGAGGAACTGGACGAACGTTCGGAAGCCATCGGCAAGGTCTTGAGCGTCATCGAAGATATCGCTGATCAGACCAACCTGCTTGCTCTCAACGCCGCCATTGAGGCTGCCCGTGCCGGTGAGGCCGGACGCGGATTCGCGGTGGTTGCTGATGAAGTTCGCAAGCTGGCTGAAAAGACCATGCAGGCAACCAATGAAGTTCATTCCGCCATTACCGGTATTCAGGATGGTGCCCGCAAGAATGTTCAGGCTACTGAAATAGCGGTCGACTCCGTGAACAAGAGTACGGAGATGGCCGGACGGTCCGGCGAAGCGTTGGCTGCCATCGTGACAGTGGCAGAAGCAACCGCCGATCAGGTTCGAGCCATTGCTACCGCAGCTGAGCAGCAGTCCGCTGCCAGTGAGGAAATCAACGAGGCCACCATGGAAGTCACCCGTGTGGCCGGCGAAACCGAGTCTCTCATGGTCGAGGCTTCCGAGGCCATCAGACGTCTGTCTCAGTTGGCCGGAGACCTGACCAAAATCATCCGTGAAATGCAGTAAACCTTTTATAAAAAATGGCTTACTGGATGACAGATAATGTTTTTATGTTTACTATGGATTGTGTAGGCGAGTAGTCTTTTTTCAGGAATTTCGTCAACATACTGAGTTAATTGAAAATAGAGAGAGTACGAACATGGTTAGGCATATCGTCTGGTGGACGTTGAAAGAGGAAGTTGATGGCGTTTCCGCTCAGGAAAACGCTGAAAAGATGAAAGAAATGCTCGAAGCCCTGATGGGTCGCATTGAAGGCCTGCAGCACATCGAAGTTGGTTACAAGATTCTGACCGATGACCCCAAGGTTGATGTGATTCTCTGCTCCGAGCACGACGATGCCGAGGCACTGGCCCACTACGCTACGCATCCTGAACATCTGGCTTGCGTCGAATTCGTCAAGACCGTGGTGAGCAGTCGTCAGGCAATTGATTACGAAATTTAAACCGAGCTGGGCCGATCCGGGAGTGCCTGGTTCCTGCATGAAAATTGACGTGTATTTCAAAGCTAAGTGACAAGGGAGAAATGAACGTCACTATAGGAGAAAAGTCATGTCTATGCGTTTCGATCAGGAACGAAAACGGATTATCTGTCGTTGGGTAGAACCCACGAAGATCGTCATGAACAAGAAGGAGGGTGTTATCAACCGCTCCCGAATGATCACGGTCAAAGTGAACGACAACGGCAAACTGAACAGCAAGGATATCAGGCGGCATGCGAAGCATCCCATGTTTCCCATCATTAGCCGCTTCAACAAGATGCTCAATCGTATGGAGTGCTTCCCGCGTTGTGAGAAGGAATACGTCTGCGCCGTGTGCGGGACTGACCACGACGTGAGCCCCCACTACGACAGCGAGCGCGGCGCCATTGTGTGTCTGTGCCGTGAGCACTTGAACGAATCGCCCAAAATGGACGCCTAGTCCAACAACAGCAAGCGCATTCGTACCGCCTCCATCGGAGGCAACGATTAAAGGGTCCTGGTTTTGCCAGGGCCCTTTATCATTGTTTGGGGTGTTCAGTGATGCTATATATTGAGGGTTGCTGAATATCTCAAGGAGATGCGGTCGTGATTCTGTCCCATAATCAGGTAAAACGGTGGACGCTTGTTCTGTTCCTTACGCTGCTATGCAGCGTCGGTTGGCCTGTTGCTGAAAGCCGGGGCAAGGGACTTGAGGATATCCGTTTCCTGGTGGAAGAGTTGCCGCCGTATACCCATCTGGAAAATGGCCAATTTGCTGGTGTCAGCTATGAAGTGCTGAAGGCAGCCCTCAATGCTGTCGGTACTCCGTTGGACAAGTGGAAAGTGGAGACATTCCCGTGGGCCAGAATCTACGATAGCATTCAACATGAACCGAATACCTGTGCATTTACTACCCGACGTACTGAAGAGCGTGAGCAGCTGTTCAAGTGGGCTGGTCCCATCGTTGATTTTCAGATGGTTTTCATCGCCAAGAAAGGGCGTTTTTCGATCAACTCGTTGACTGATGTGAAGAACTATACGGTCGGGGTCCAGAAGTTCAGCGGCATGAGGGACTATCTGTTGGAAATCGGAGTGCCCTCCAGAAATATTATCGAATCACTGTCCCCGGAACTGGTCGTGCGCAAGTTTGCCCATGACAGATGCGACTTGCTCATGGGGGATGAGCGAGCCACCTATTATGCCTTGAAGCAGGGTGGGGTGACTGCTGATGAGTTGGAGAGCTTTTACCTCTTCAATCCCGAAGGCGGATGGGTAGCCTTCAACAAGAAGGTGCCGGATGAAGTCGTGGCAACTTTGCAGAAGGGGCTTGATATTATCCGGGCCAATGGAACCCTCGGTAAAATCCTCTACAAGTTCCGCGCACGACAGTAATTCGTCTACCTTTTCCTCGCCAAGAGCCTGAAGAAGATTAATCATGGCGTCTGACATGCTTTCTGATAATATGGAGCTATCGGGAGAGCTGCTAATGAACGATGAGTTGATCTTTGCGGACGAACAAGATGACGCGGAGAGCGTTGTCTCGGAAGAGATAAACGACAGCTGGAGAGTGTTGATTGTGGACGACCAGAAGGACGTTCATACTGTCACGCGCCTCGTGCTTGCCGATTATACTTTCGAGGGACGGTCCGTGGAATGTCTTAGCGCCTACTCCGGGCAGGAAGCGCAGAAGATGTTGCTTGACCACAAGGATGTCGCCGTGCTGCTGCTCGATGTGGTCATGGAGACCTCGCATTCGGGTTTGGATGTAGCCCGTTTTGTGCGCTCCGAAGCAAAGAACAAGCTTGTTCGCATCATTCTTCGCACCGGCCAACCCGGCGAGGCGCCCGAACGAGAGGTGGTAGCCGATCTCGATATCAACGACTATCGGCAGAAGTCTGAGATGACCGCCGATAGCCTTGTTACCGCCGTCACCACTGCCATTCGTTCCTATCGCGATCTCAAGACCATTGATGAGTCCCAGCGTGGCCTGCATCTGCTTGCCATGTCCGTGGCCCATCAGGTTCGCAATCGGACCATGACCATTGCCGGTTTCGCCAAGATCATTTCCCGCCGGGAAGGGTGTTCTGAAGAGGTGAAGGAGTATCTCGAAACCATTCGTGAGGAATCAACACGGTTGGAGAAGATGGTGGGTGACGTTACCCATTATGCTTCAATTGAGGCGGCTGAGATGGTTCCTTCCAATATCCGTGACATGCTGGAGCAGGTCATGGAAGGGGTGGATGCTCGCTATGAAGGTGCAGACGGTGTGGAGTGGGATGTCGTTTGTCCGGATCAGACTGTGCAGGTGGATCCCGCCCTGTTCGCTTCAGCCTTTACCGAAATCATGCAGAACAGCGTGGATTTCAGTGATGGCCGTCCCAAGGTTTCGGTGACGGTTTCTCCTGGGCGCCTGGCCTGTGTTGTCGAGATCGAAGATAAGGGCGTGGGCATCAGCGAAGATAACATGGCTCACATCTATGATCCGTTCTTTTCCCTCAAGCCCAATGGCTCGGGCATGGGATTGTGTGTGGTGAGCAAGGTCGTCGCATCTCATCAGTGGAGTCTGTCTCTCAATTCCACTCTCGGTGAAGGAACAACCGTTCGTGTTGTCATTCCCCGGAAGGAAATGACTGGTTAATCTTCAGGCAATCTGATTATTGCGATAACGGCATTCACCTTTTGTAGGGATTGTCGTATGGTTAAAGCATGTTCAGACGTTTTGCCTTTCTTTTGATAGCCTTTTTCCTGTTGCAAGCCCCCTGCATGGCACGGGAGACGATTGTATTGGCGTCAGTTGAATGGCCTCCATACGTGGGCAACTCGTTACACAGTGGTGGAATATCTGCCCAGGTTGTGCGGGCTGCTTTTGAAGCAGTGGATATTGACGTTGATATTCGATACTTTCCGTGGAGCCGGACGCTTTACGAAGCCCATAATAACCCTGAGATAATGGGCTATTTCCCTGAATATCCTGACCCGGAACGGGTGAACACATATTTCTTCTCTGACAGCATAGGTAGAAGCCCCTTGGGGTTTGCCAAGCGTCGTGCACGGGCCATCAGATGGTACTCCGTGCTTGATTGGAAGAAGTTTGTTTTTGCTACAGTCAGGGGGTATGCCAACTCTCCTGTATTCGATGAAATGGTGGCAAAGAACGAGATTGTAGTCGATGAGTCTGTCTCTGACATCTTCGTTCTGCGCAAGGTGCTGGCTGGGCGAGTCGATTATGGGGTCATCGACAGCAACGTGTTTACCTATCTCATGAGTAAAGACCCATTCCTCCATGCTCGGCGTGGTGAACTCAAGATGGACCCGCATCTGCTCGCTATCCTCCATCTGCATGTAGCCTTTAAAAGAACAGATGATGGTGAGCGAATTCGTAATTTGTTCAATAAGGGGCTTCAAAGCGTCTCTCCGCTGTCGATTCAGCAGGAGTATTTGCAGAAGTATCTCTCTCACTAAGTTGAGCCAGTTATACCAAAAAGCCTCTTGCACTGATTGGGTGCAAGAGGCTTTTTGTTGTTAATTGTCGGAAAAGCCAGAGGGTCGGCCTCTGGGGGGAAGCCGACCCTCTTTGGGGGTTAGGATGAGATTGAGGAGTCCTATGATTTGGAAACGGTGACGAAATGCTCCTGCATGGAGATTGCGCCGCCGCCCTTGTCATACTTCTTGATGCCCTTGGGCATGAGTTGGTTGTCGGCAGCACCACGGCCCTTTGCACGGGATTCGCAGGGCAGGGTGTGGCCGAAGCCGTGAATCATGAAGACAGCGTCAGGATGGATGAAGTCCGTGACGAACGCCTTGATTTCTGCAGAGTAACCGTTGTTGGACACGTTGAGAGTGTCGCCGGTCTCGACGCCCATGGCCTTGGCCTTGTCGGTGTTGATCCACAAGGTGTTTTCCGGCATCCGCTCGAACAGGAGCGAGTTGTTGACCGTGTGCCCCTGGGTGTGAAGGGCACAGCGTCCGAAGGTGATGCGGAATTTGTCTGCCGGGGGGAACTCCGGAGACTTGTATGGCAGGAGCGATTGCAGGCCGTCTTCTTCCAGTTTCTTGTCAAAGACCTGAACCTTGCCGGACGGGGTCTTGAAGGTCTGGTCGGTGATGGGCTTGTAGATGGCTTCGGAGGCGAGGCTGACGCTGCCGGTCTCGGCAAAGTCTTCAATGGTGTAACCGGTGCCTTCCAGCTGGAATTTCCAGAGGTCTTCGACCTTGTCAAAAGCGATTTCGTCCAGACCGAAGCGCTTGGCCAGGCCAGAGTAGATTTCCCAAATTGCCTTGGTGTCGTAGACCGGTTCCATGGCGCGCTTGCGCATGACAAAGCCGGGCTTGGGGCCATTCTTGGTCATGATGATGGAGTCGCGTTCCAGGAACGGGGAGATGGGCAGAACCACATCAGCGAACCATGCGGTGTCGGACCAGGAGAAGGTCGGGACCACGAGCAGTTCGAGGTTCTTCCACATGGCCTTGACGTCATCCACGTCCGGGAAAGCCATGAGCGGATCGTGGCGGTGACAGATGTACGCCTTGATGGGGTAAGGCTCGCCGCTGACGATGGCGTCGTAGGCAAGGTTCACCAGACCCGGGCCAGCGTCGTAGTGCTTGCGGCCTTCCATCCAGCCGATGCCGTCTACACGCTTGCCTTCAGGCTTCGGGTAGAGATTCATGAAGGACTGAAGTCCCTTTGCACCTGCATCGCCGGGCTTGCCCATGAAGGGCAGGCCGCCCTTGGCGCCAATGGCACCGAGCAGGGCGTTGGTCAGGTAGATCATGCGGGTCATCCAGAAGGAGTCGCCGTAACGGGCGGTCATCCAACCGGGGTGCCAGATGACGCTCGGGGCAGCTTCTGCCAGCTCGCGACAGAAGGCGACGATGGATTCGGCCTTGATGCCGGTTTCCTGTTCGGCCCATTCCGGGGTGTACTGCTGGACAAAGGCTTTGAGGTCGTCGAGGCCATCGAACCACTTGGCAACGAAATCCTTGTCGTACAACTTCTCATTGATGAGGACGTTGAGGACGGCGAGGTTGAATGCATAGTCGGTACCGGGGCGGATCATGAAGAAATTGTCAGCCTTGGTGGCGGGGACGTTGGCGCGGATGTCGATGACGGTCAGTTTGGCGCCTTTATCCAGGGCGTTCAGCACGTTGTTGCACTCGGCCACGTTGATGGCTTCCATGACGTTGCGCTGCTGGAGCACGATGTGCTTGCAGTTGCCGAAGTCGTAGGAAACGCCCTTGCGGCCGAAACCGAATACGGAAAGGGCAGCATTCTGGACGTTACGGGCGCAGGCGGAGTCATGGTTATTGTAATTGACCGTGCCGATGCCGCGCAGGAAAGCGCGGTAGTGATCGCGGAACGGACCGCCGCGATCGGAAAAAAGTATGGAGTCCTTGCCGTGCTTTTCCTGGATCTCCTTGATCTTGTCGGCCACGTAGTCCAGGGCTTCATCCCAGGACACCTGTTTCCATTTGCCTTCGCCACGCTCGCCAGTGCGGATCATGGGATGCTGGGGGCGTTCTTCGTCGTAGGTCAGAGCCGTGCCTGCAGCACCACGGGGGCAGAGGGAGCCTTTAAGGGCTTTTCCACCTTGAATGTACTGGGCCTTACCGTCGACCACCTCAACCTTGATGGGGCACCGTACGGAGCACATACCGCAGATGCTGTTCACATATTCCTTACTCATCGACTCCTCCTCAAAACACGATGATTAAACGACACTTTTCAATGTACGACGGAAACTATCAGTGAGTGTCAACCAATCGCAATTATTTGTTGGGTTGTGAAATGTGTCACATGACTTTACCGTTTTTTAATCAAAAAAGGTTTTATTTTTATGAAAATTATGTGAAATGTATCACAATCAGAAGTATAATTGACCAGCGTGCTTTTTTTCTTCACACACAGAGTTATCGTAAGAACTGCGCGCATTAATCTCGATAGGTGAGGTGACACACATGGCCATTTACAAAATCAAATTTGACAAGAAACGCTGCATTGCCTGTGACGCCTGTCTCGTTCACTGCAAGGTGAAGAACAAGGTGCCCACCGGGTTGAGCCTCAACCGCATGATCGCGGAAGGCCCCATTGCCGACAAGGACGGCAATCCCACGGCAAAGCTGAAGTACGAAAACTGCCGTCACTGCAAGAAGCCGCAGTGCGTTCCCGCCAGTAACGGGGCGTTTTACGTGCGAGAGGACGGTCTCGTTCTGATCGATGAGACCAAAGAGATCAGCAAGGAACTTGCCATGGAGATCATCGAGGCATGTCCCTGGAATATTCCGGTATTCGATGAGAATAGCGGAAAGACGCTGAAATGTGACTACTGCGTGGATCGGATTGATGCCGGCGGCATCCCGGCCTGCGTGACCGGCTGTACTGCCAATGCATTGGAATTTGTGCGGCCTGAATAAACTGGTTGAAACCGCAAGGCGCGGAGCTGCGCGGTGATTTTTCGGGGTTTTATTAACTGTTTTTAAACGAGGAGGAGTAACTGTGTTACGTTCCAACAAATCTCTCCTGATGCTGGCTCTGGTAGCTGCCGTTTGCCTGATGGCAGAGCCTGCCTTGGCCGACCGTCTGGCTGACGCTATCGCCGAAGCCAAACCGCAGGGTGAACCCGGTTACCTGGGTATCCCCGGCGCTCCCCAGCTCAACGTCATCATCGGCCTCGTCTGGGCGATCTGGGTAGGCTGGATCTTCTCCACCGTCGGTGCATTCGGCGGTATCATGGCCGGTGTCGGTCACATCACCATTTACGGTCTGGGTGACTATGCAAAGTCCTTCAAAAAGACCATGAAGCTGAACAAGGTCGTTACCGACTCCATCCGCGTGTCCAACCAGTGGCTCGTCGGTTGTTCCGCTGCTCTCTCCTCTTTCAACTACTATAAGGCCGGCCGCCTGGTGCTGCCCCTGGGTATCGCCCTGGCAATCGGTGCCGTTTCCGGCTCCTGGCTGGTTCCCTGGCTGACCGCTGGTAAGATCTCCCTGAAGGCTTACCTCGGTTACTTCGGTCTCTTCGTCCTCTTCCTGGGCTGCTACCTCTTCTACGAAACCACTCCGAAGGGTCAGGCCAACAAGAAGGCTGCCAAGGCAGCTGCTGAAGCTTTCCAGAAGTCTGTTAAGGAACAGCAGGCTGGCGGCGAAGTCGACATGGCTGAAATGGGCGTTAAGGTTCAGAAGTTCACCCCCACCTCTTGTGAGTTCACCTTCTTCGGCGTTGAATTTTCCTTCAACCCGCTGATCCCCGTTGTTGGTGGTTTCTTCATCGCAGCTCTGGCTTCCTTCCTCGGTGTTGGCGGCGGCTTCCTGCTGGTGCCGTTCCTGACCTCCGTTGCCGGTCTGCCCATGTACCTCGTTGCCGGTACCTCCGCACTGGCCGTTCTGGTCGGTATGGTCAACTCCATTGCTTCCTACATGCTGCTCAAGCAGACTCCGGTTGCATGGGGCCTGATCGGCGCCGAGCTTATTGGTATCGTCATTGGTTCCATCCTCGGACCCAAGACCTCCAAGTTCATCCCCGAGAAGGTGCTGAAGTACATCTTCATCTTCCTCGCCTTCTACGTTGGTATCCGCTACACCACCAAGGGCTTCTTGGGTTACTCCCTGGTTCCCCCCTTCTAGGTCGCTGATAACGAACGCGAAAAAAGGGGCCGCCCGCTGTGGGCGGCCCCATAAAATCACATAGGAACAAGCATGACCGGCCAAATGATTTATGAATTTCTCGATCCTTGGTTGATCCCGGCATTTCGCTTGACCGACAATCCGTATGTCGGTTTTGCCATCGGTATCTTCTGGATCTGCCTCGTTGCCACCATCATCGGTGAGCTCTTCATGGCTGGCGTCTATTTCCTGAATGCCAAGCACTTCGCCCAGATTAACCGTAACATGGTCAATCATCACAATCTCTCGGTGAAGGCTATCGGCGCCAAGAACAAGGAAGCATGGAAGGCTTGCAACTCCATCGCCAACGATGCTTTCGGCAAGAATTTCTTCTCCCACATCGCTCTGTTCGCATCGTCCCTTTGGGTCGTACCGTTTGCCATTGGCTGGATGTTCTATCGCTTCGGTGAAGTGGACTTCATCGTGCCGCTTATCGGCGAAGTGGGCCCTCCGTTCATCTTCATTCCTGCCTACATCCTGACTCGTTGGGGTTTTGGCAAAGTGAAACATCACATCCCGCTGTTCCGGATGATCAAGCAAAAGATCAAGGAGAACGAAGGGGAAGAGGAAATGATGATGTTCTCGGACATCGTCAAGGACAAGCGGCAGCCAGCCGAATCCTAAGAATTTCGAGCAAAATGAAAGCCGCCCCAAGGGGCGGCTTTGTTCTTTGAAGCAAAATTGGTGAGACGGCGTGAATGCCGTCCGCTGGCAGCGCTACTTGCCAAATACCTCGGCCACTTCGGCGGTGAACCCTTCGAGATCGGCGGGGCCGAGCAGGTAGAAGCGGTCTTCAGTTTGGATGCAGAGCACTTCGGGCTGCTTGGCGACGACTATGGCTTCGCGGTTGTCTTTCACGATAATTTGACCGGAGCGGTAGCCTGCAAAGTGCATGAGCTTCTTGGATTTGACGACCTTGAAAGCCTCATCAGTGTTCAGGTTGGCCGGGAAGGTCTTGACTACGGAAGCCCATGGAATAACCGCACTGGCAAAGGGTGGTGCAGCCAGAAGGATGCCTTCTTCGGCCACAGTGATGGCGGCCCGTTTGGGCGTGATGTAGATCATGTACCAGTAGAATACTGACAACGGCCCGGCTACGGCGATGAGGCAGATGGCCGACCACATGAACCCGGAACGGAAACACCAGACAACGGCAGCGGTAACCGCGGCCACGAAAATGAGGAATATGGCCAAAACGGCCTTTTTCATCGGTACTTTATATGTTTTTCCCATGTAGAATCTCCTTATTGCCTTACGCGCGCAAGAACAGTCATACGGTGAATGCGAAGCGTTGCCAAGCGCTATAACATCTTGGACTGAATTGCGAAATGTTGTACTGTTGCGAGGATGTTTGACCGAGATACCAAAAGCCGAATTATGATTACATCAAAAAAACGTGCACGCAGCTCCAGAAAAGGGCTTTCCCTCATCATTCTCCTTGCCATTGTGTCCTTGGGATTGCTGACGGCCTTTTCGCTTGTCGGTTGCGGTGAGAATGAAGGCGAGGACTTGGTTCGGGTTGATATGAGCAAGCGGGAGAAAATCACTGCACCGCTCCGAAAAGACGCCATTACCTACGCCTACCTGCCGCAGTATTCGCATACTATTTCCTTCCAGCGTCATCGCGCTTTGCTGCAATACCTGCGTGAGGCTACCGGCCTGCCGTTGCGCCAGATTTTTCCGGATACCTTTGACGAACATATCGCCATGGTGGAACGTGGAGAAATCGACATCTCTTTTTCCAACCCCTTTGTGTACGTAAAGCTGGCCGAGGCCGGCGCCACGGCATTTGCCCGTACGGTTGAGCCGTCGGGAAAACCCTATTTTCAAGGGCAGATCATCTGTCGCAGTGATAACCCGACCATCAAGAACATTTACGATTGCCGGGGCAAGCGTTGGATCGCGGTCGATCCTGGCTCCGCTGGCGGCTATCTGTTCCCCCTTGGTCTCTTCTATGACAGCGGCATCAAGCTGAATGATTTTGCCGAGGTGGACTTTGCTCCCGGCCCGGGTGGCAAGCAGGAAAAGGTCGTGCTTGCGATTCACGCGGGGGCCTATGATATCGGTACAATCCGAAAGGGCGCACTGGACGTTGTGGCAGGCAAGATTGATCTCGGTGACATTCGCGTACTGGCCGAAACTCGTCCTTATCCCGGCTGGGTGTATGCTGCCCGCAAAGGGCTGGACCCGGAAGTTGTTCATGCCGTTTCCGATGCCATGTTTGCTTTGAACAAGGATACGCCCAAGCACAGAGAAATCCTGTTATCCGCAGGTATGCGCGGTATTATTCCGGCTCAGGATGTCGATTACGATCCGGTCCGCGAGCTGGCTGACAAGCTGGGATTGAACTAGGGGGAGATGTGCGCGTTTTCAGCAGAATGAAATTTCGCACCAAGCTCATTTTGGGCATGTCGTCTGTGCTTATTGTCATGGCGTCATTGCTGCTGCCTCTGGTCGGTACCATGACCTCAAACACATTGGTGGAAGAGAGCAAGAAGCGTGGCTCTGCGCTGACAGAGAGTTTGGCATCGCGAGCTGTTGATCCCGTGCTGGCGAGGGACTTTCTGCGTCTCAAGAATATGGTTGATGAGCAGATTGCCGTGGGTGACGTCATCTACGTGTTCGTGCAGGACAAGCATGGACATGTGTTGGCGCATACATTTCACAAGGGCTTTCCCGTAGACCTTATCAAGGCCAATACGGTTCAGGACGACGCCAAGCTCCATATTCAGCTGCTGGGTGACGGGCTGGAACGTATTTACGATTTTGCCTCGCCCATCATGGTTGTCGGCGACCGTCTGGGCACGGTCCGCGTCGGGTTGTCCAAGACCCGTATCGATGCCTCCGTGAACAGGCAGTTGACCACCATGGCCGGGTTGTTTGCCGGAGCGTTACTTCTCTCCACAGTGCTCGGAACCTTTTTCGCCCGTCGCGTAACCCAGCGACTGAGCCATTTGCGCGAACACGCCGAGGCCATGCTCATGGGCAACCTCGACACCCACTCAGGCCCGCGGGATGTGGTCCATTGCTGGGAAGTGCAGAACTGCGGCATCACGACCTGCCCGGCGTTTGGCGAGCGCCGTCGTCGGTGCTGGTACATCGCCGGAACCATGTGTCCCGAGTGTCCCGATGAAGCGGGTGACTCCCATGACTCCTGCCGCGAATGTGTCGTGTATCAGAAAGGCGCTGGTGACGAGTTGCAGGATCTGGCCGAGACCTTTGACGTCATGGCCCTGACTCTGAAGACGCACATTGAGGAGCTTCGCAGCGCCGAACAGACCCTTCGTGATCAGCAGCGGCTCATGCGTACCATTCTGGATGTGACGCCTGACCGCGTTTCTCTGGTGGATACCCGGGTGCGCTATCAGGGCGCGAACCTCAGCTTTGCCGATTACGTAGGCAAAGAGCTGTCCGATATTGAAGGCAAGACCGACTTTGATCTGTTCGAGGAGCAGGAAGCCGAAGAGCGCCACATGGCGGCCCGTGACATCCTGCAATCCGGCGAACGTCTGGATACACAGGTGGTGGTGAGGACCGATGAAGGGGAACGTTGGTTCCACGTGGTCTGTATCCCGGTCTATGACGACAACGGAGCCATTTCTGGTCTGTTGCGAACCGACCGCGACATCACCGATATCAAAGGCTACGAGAAGCAGTTGCTGCAGGCCCAGAAGATGGAGTCCCTCGGCCTCATGGCTGGTGGCGTTGCCCACGAAATCAACACGCCGCTTGGTATCATTCTGGGCTACGCTCAGCTGTTGCAGGAAGACGTGGAACAGGGCAGCCAGATTCATCAGGACCTCGCCATCATCGAGAAGCAGACCAAGGTGTGCAAGAAGATCGTGGCCGACTTGCTCGGTTTCTCACGCCAGTCTCATTCCACCAAGCGGGAGATGTGCTTCAATAACTCGGTGATGGAGGCCGTGAGCCTTGTCCGCCACACCTTCTCGATGGATCATGTGGAAATCATTCTCCAGCTGGATGACCGTTTCCCCATCATCTATGGCGACCCGGAGAAGCTCAAGCAAGTGTGGATCAACCTGCTCAACAACGCCCGCGACGCCATGGTCGGCAATAATTCTCATGGTGGCGTTGTGACCGTTCGTACGTTGCTGGATACGCCCAGTGGCGTAGTTACCCTCTGGGTGGCTGACTCGGGTGAAGGTATTGAGCAGGATCAACTCAAAAATATTTTCGATCCGTTCTACTCCACCAAACCGGTGGGAGTGGGAACCGGGCTCGGCTTGTCGGTTTCCTTCGGTATTATCGAGGACCACGACGGCCACATTTATGCCACCAGTCCGGTGCCGGCGGATTTCAATTTTCCTCAATCAGAGGATATCGAATATGGCCCGGGGACAATCTTCGAAGTAGTGGTGCCTTTGGACCACAGTGAAGATGAACTCCCGGCGCCCGCAGAAGACATCAAGGCTGATAGTGCCGACATTCCCTAAGGAGGAACCATGGCCAATATTATCGTAGTAGACGACATTTCCGATGCTGGCATGCTGGTTAAACGCATCCTGGAGCGCAAGGGACACACCGTCAACGCGTTCACCGAAGAAGAGGACGCTCTGACATTTGTGGCTGAGAATCCGGTGGAACTCGCCATTCTTGATATCAAGCTCAAGAAGATGACCGGGGTGGAGGTGCTTGAAGAACTCAAGAAACTCAAGCCCGAGATCAAGGCGATTATGCTGACCGGGTATCCCACGCTGGAGACCGCGCGCGACGCACTGCGTCTTGGTGCGCAGGAGTATTGCGTCAAGCCCATCAACAAGGATGAGTTGGAGACCAAGGTCGCGGAAGTGATCGGAGGCTAGCGGATGCATATTGCACAGCTCTTCAAGCACTGGACATATCAGGTCTTTGCACCCGGCACTCTGCTTCGCCGCAAATATGAGGCGTTCAAGTCTTTACTCCGGCACGACGCTATTGCGCTGGAACTCATCGCCGATCTTGAAGAGCTTTTTTATGGAGAAACACTGGCCGACCGTCAGCGGGCAAATTATCTGGCGGGCAAGCTGTCCGAGTCCGTGGGGACCATGGCTGGGCAGCTGGTGGAGATGAACCCCACCGGCTACATGGAGCTGCCCGAGTATTTTCGCAAGATCGAGTTCTACGTCCGCATGGCCTTGGAACTGGAACAGCCCGAGGTCGGTCCGCCGTATATCCTTACCCTTGAAGACGCTGCCTCTTTCCCTCATTTGGCCGGAGGCAAGGCCTGCAATCTGGGCCGGGCTGCCAAGGTAGAGGGCGTACCTGTTCCCAAGGGATTCGTGGTCACAGCCAATGCCTACAACTATTTCATCGATTACAATGACCTGAATGGCAAAATCGAGGATAGGCTTCGCCAGATGGTGGTGGGCGACCGCGACCTGTTGGCCCGACTCACCGCTGAGATGCAGGAGCTGATCCTTGACGCCGAAGTCCCGGAAGAGATTGCGCGTGGAATCCGTTTCGCGGTGTCCGAGATCATCTCCGGTGACGACCTCATTGCGGTCCGGTCCAGTGCATTGGCCGAGGACGGCGATATCTCCTTCGCCGGACAGTATGCCAGCGAACTCAATGTTCAGCCCAATGACGTGCTGGAAGCGTACAAGCGGGTATTGGCGGGCAAGTTCTGTCCACGCGCTGTTTCCTATCGTATTTCCAATGGGTTGACCGACTCGGAAACCGCCATGGCCATTTTGGTCATTCCCATGGTGGACGCTGATAATGCAGGCGTGGTCTATACGCAGGATCCGGATTGCCGGGGCGGCAACTCCATTGGCGTGTACGGTGTTCATGGTCTTGGTGAAGCCCTTGTTGACGGCAGCATTTCACCTGACAAGGCGACTATTTCCCGGGTGGAACCATTCGAATTGGATCCGGACTGCACCCCTGACGTGGGTGGATTGCCCAGTGAGGACACACTGAAGGAGTTGGCTCGTCATTCCTTGGCGCTGGAAGAAGCATTTGGCTGTCCGCAGGATATCGAGTGGGCCGAGGATGTGACCGGTGAACTGTATATTATTCAGGCGCGTCCACTTCAGAGTGAGCGCGAGGAAGCCGCTGTTGAGCACGATCCCATCTCTGCCATCCCCTTTGCCGAGGGAATGGAACGCGCTGCTCGCGGCGTGGGATGTGGCGAGGTTTATTACGCGCCTTCCGGTGAGGAAATCGCGCGTATTCCGGAAGGAGCCATTGTTGTCACGCCGACCCTCAAGCCTGCGCTACTGACCTTCGTGAACAAAATGAGCGGTGTTATCGCGACGACGGGCAGTCGTGCCAGCCATTTCGCTTCAGTTGCACGCGAGGTCGGATGCCCTGTGCTGGTTGGCGATATCAAGATGCCCGAGCAGGGCGAAGTCGTGACCGTGGATGGCTTTACCGGGAATATTTATGAAGGGTGCGTAGAGGCTATCCTGACCCGTGCTCGTGCAGGCAAGACTGTTCCGGAAAAGGTCATCAAGCAATACGCCAATGTGGTGCCGCTAACGGTCAAGCTCAATCTGACCGACCCGGATGCGGAGGAATTCACTCCGGCCGGATGCCGTTCCATGCATGATGTCGTTCGCTTCTGCCATGAAAAGGCCGTGGGTGAGATGTTCTCGCTGGTGGACAAGCGAGGCAGGGGCATGGGGGCTTCCAAACGCCTCAAGACCGATCTGCCGCTGGTCATGTACCTTCTTGATCTGGGCGAAGGCCTTTTTGGCAACGGCTCCAAAAGTAAGCTGGTTACGCCAGAGGATATCAAGAGCCGTCCCATGTGGGCGCTGTGGTACGGGCTGTCCGATCCGCGTGTAAAGTGGCCCAATAAGATGACCCACATGGACTGGGAAGAGTTCGACAAGATTTCGGCTGGCGTGTTCAGCTTTGATTCCAAACTGCTTGCCAGTTATGGGCTCATCTCATCCGATTATCTCCACCTCATGATCCGTTTCGGCTACCACTTCTCGGTGGTGGATTCGGTGTGCGGATCGGATGTAGGGGCTAACTACATCAATTTCCGTTTCAAGGGCGGTGGGGCCGGTTTCGATCAAAGATTGCTGCGGCTGGAGTTCATCCGTCTCGTGCTGGCGCGCTATGGTTTCGAGACCACTACGCGTGGTGACATGATCGACGCCAAGTGCGCAAAGATGTCGGAGAACGAAACTCGCCGTTTGCTCATGCGACTGGGGTATCTTATGGCCGTCACTCGCCTCATGGATATGCGCATGGAGAACGAGGAGCAGGTGCAGGCCGAGGTAGAACGATTCATCGAGGATGCGGAGAGCCGCGATGTTCGGATTTAGGAAGAAAAAACAGCAGTACGCCTATCAGGTCACATGGGTGACCGATCAGCTCGGCGTGGGGCATGCCCCCATGAGCCATGCCCAGCTTGAGGCCATCAAGGTGCAGGGTATCGACGCCATCCTCAACCTGTGCGGTGAGTTTTGTGATCTGCATGACATCGAGGCCGATGCCGGTTTCGAGGTCCATTATCTTCCTTTGGAGGATGAGGAAGCTCCCGAGTTGATCGAGCTGGAAAAGGCACTGGAATGGCTGGACGAGGCCATCTATCTTGGCAAGAAGGTGCTTATACACTGCCGACACGGTATCGGACGAACTGGCACAGTCCTCAACTCCTATCTCCTCCGGCGCGGCCTGGGGCACAAGCTCGCAGGCAAGGCGCTCAAGAAACTCAAGAGCAAGCCTGCCAACTTCGTGCAGTGGCGCACGGTGCGCAAGTACGGCAAACAGTCGGGCCGTCTGACGGTGCGCGAACCGTCGCTAGAGGTCAAACGCCTCGTCGATCTCTCTCCATTTTTTAATGACTATGAAGAGTTGGTAGAGCGTGTGAACGAGCTTGCCGGTGATGGCCCTCAAGGTATCGCCTGTGGTCTGGATCACAAGGAATGCTGTACTACTCCGGTTCGTCTCAGCCTCGCCGAGGCCGTTCATATCAGCCATCGAATCAATCTCGAATTGACTGGTCAAGCACGTCTTGAAGTCATCGAGCGGGCCGTGGAAACCGCCCAAGGCGAACGCAAGGCGGCTAGCGATATCGGGCAAGAGGGTGAAGATAGCGAATACTGTCTGGCATCAGCCAATACGATTTGTCCGTTGCTGGTGGAAGACAAATGCCTGCTGTTCGAACATCGTCCCTTGCAGTGCCGTGCCTTTGGTCTGGATGAGAGCGCAGATGGCGACCTGTGGGCGCAACTGCTGACTCCGGCTTTGGACAAGATCTCTTCCGAAATATGGTTCGCCTACACCGGCTCCATGGCGGTAGATTTGCCACTGTTTTCGTTGGCGGATGTTGCAAGCGGCAAGTTCATGGAGACTATTTTCAAGTACATGATGAAGCAGGGCTTGGACGCCTAGCTTCTCATACAAATGGCACTAAAAAAGCCGCTCCATTTGGAGCGGCTTTTCTTGCTTATAAAGTGCGGTAGCTACTCTTCCAACGCTTCGGCTATGCGGATTTCGTTGGTGAGAGGATCGACCCGGGTGAAGTTGATCTGGAATCGTTGGCCCGGGTAGAGCTTGTCGCCCAGGAGCTTTTTGGGAGCGCGGACGTTCACCTGAAGTTCCGGCATGGCGAGGGTCGCCATGGGACCGTTGTCGTCCACCATGACCGCAGACTGGAACTGCTTGCGGCGTTTGGCAAGGTACACCAGCTTCCAGTAGCGTGGGCGGAACCGTTGCACGGCACCGACAGATTTGACGCGCAATCCGAGGGTGACGGCCAGCTTGTCGAGGGCGTCCTTGTCGAGGCGCGGCGTGCCGTCTGCGAGTTGTGTACAGACCTGCGCCATGTTGATGAGATCAGTGTAGCGGCGCAGCGGCGAGGTAATGGGCGCATAGGCCGGAACCGCAAGGGCTGCATGACGTTTGGGGGAGGTCTCCAGAATGGGCGGCAGCAGCAGCTTGACCGCGCGAAGAATCTCTGCGGGCTCGGTGAATATACCAGCGGACTCCTGCGGCAGCGCAATATCCTGCGTGCGGTGCAGCAGCGGGATGTCATTGTCTTTTGCCCAAAGAGCAAGGCCGGAGTTGGCGAGAATCATGAACTCGCTGATGACTAGTTCGGAACGCGGTGACTCTTCCTTCAAGGTGATGTTCACCGAAGACTGTGCGCCTTCACCTTCTACAGTCACGATGGGCTCGGGCTTGCGGATGACACAGGCGCCTGCCTCAATGCGACGGGCGATCAGCTTCTCGGCCAGATCATGCGCCAGTACCAGCATCGGGTCGGTCTCATCCCTGATGGCGGCGTCAGCATCTTCGTATGTGATGTTGGCAGTGACCTCGGCCCAGCCGGTACGTGGCTCAACCTTGGTGAGCTTGCCATCCATATCCAGATGGAAATCTGCAAACAGCACAGGGCGCTTGTTTCCGGCAATCAGGCTGTACAGTTCGGTGCCAAACTGTTCTGGCATCATGTGTGCCGTGCCCTCAGGAAGATACAGGGAGGTAGCGCGGTTCATGACAGCGCGATCCAGCGGGGAACCGAACTCCCAGTGGGCATCGGGGCGGGCCAGAATGATGGTCAGCTTGTAGCCGGTATCTTCCTTTTCGATAAAGAATGCGTCGTCGATATCACGGGTGGTGATGGCGTCGATGCTGATATATGGGGTTGGATCGATCTCTTCGGACTGATTGGAAAATGTGTTTTCTATCTGTTCAATTTCATTGCTGAATGATTCAGACCATTCGTTGCCCCAATCATATTCCGCCTCGTCCAGCAGGTAGTTGTGGTGGCGCGGCAGGATGCCCCATGCCTGAGAAAGAAAGAGTGCGAGGTGTGGTGTGTCCGGCAGGCCTTTGCTGATGGCAGTCCAGATCTTGCGCTCGTTTTCGTCGAGGTTGTCGCCAACTTTGCGGCGCAGGATGCCTTTCAGGTTGTCGGCAAGGTCGTCCTCAAACACGGGCAGCTTAGGTTTGCGCCCCTGATTGTATGCGGCCCACAGCTCCTGAAGCAGCACCTGGCCTGCGGAAACAATGGCTTCGCGTGCTTTTTCCTCGGCCTTCTGGCGCATCTTGAGTTCGACCTGTTCCTCGGACCAGATCTCGAAATTCGGCGGGCGGAACTTGAAGTGGGTCTTTGCTCCCAACATGGCGCGGCCGAGGGCGGCGATTTCATCCTCATTCGGTTCTTCCCACAGGAGCCCGGCGAACCATGAAAGGGGGGCGCTTTCCAGTTCCCCTTGAGCGAGGGCCCATAGTTCCATGACGTCCAGTCCGGCTTGGATTTCTCCTCGCTTTTCCTGATGCGAATTCAGGATATCCTGAATCTCCTGACGGTTGGATTCGCTGTCATGCACCGGGCCGTGCCAAGGCAAAAGGCGCGCGGCAGGCAGCTTCATCTCACGCTTGTTGATGGTCAGGATGCGCAGTTTGCCCGAGGCGTCTTCCAAGACCCAAGCGAGCTGGGGCTGGTCGCCGTGCATGAATTCCACCACCGTGCCGGGGCGGAGGGTAGGGCCGGGGATCATCGTTTTAGCCATGTATAACTACTTTATTTTCTGGTCACTTTGAGTGTGACCGTTTTTTAACACGATTTTGTTGCCAGCGTAAGTACGCCGGGCTATGCAGTGTCCATGACTCGTGAAACCATGGAAATCATCGGCATCATCGCCGGGTGCTGCACCACCGCTTCTTTTGTTCCGCAGGTATTACATACGTGGCGGACAAAATCCGTGGAGGATATCTCCCTGCGTATGTATCTGCTGCTCTGCACAGGTGTGACGCTTTGGCTCGTCTACGGCCTGCTTGTGGATTCACTGTCCGTTGTTCTTGCCAACAGCGTGACCCTTGTTCTGGCCGCGTCCGTGCTGGTCATGAAGCTGCGGTTTCGGAATCCTAAAGAGTGAAATCAGGTGGGGAGGTCGGTCTGCGGCCTCCGATTGTCAGGTGATTTCGCCTCTGGCGGGCTTAAGGCCGAGGGCCTTAAGAATCCCGTATGCGCCTTCGGCGCGGAAATTTCTATTATCAATCACTTTGCGCCTTCAGGCGCAGAATGGGATTCCAAAGGGTTATAGCCCTTTGGCCGCCGGAGGCGAAGTCATCAGACATCGCCGCGTAGCGGCATCCTCTTTAGTGTCTTATCTAAAAAAAGACTTCGCCGAATCGTGTTCGGCGAAGTCTTTTTTTTCAATGTCTCGCCAGTTTAGTGCTTGAAGGAGCGCTGTCCGGTGAAGACCATGGCCACCTGCGGGGTGGCTTCGTTCACGGCGGTGATCACTTCGTTGTCGCGGATGGAACCGCCGGGCTGGGCAATGGCGGTGACGCCCTGATCGATACAGAGGTCCACGCCGTCGCGGAACGGGAAGAAACCGTCGGAAACGACTACGGAGCCGGGCAGGCCGCCGCGAGCTTCTTCGGTGCGCTTCTCGATGTCTTCCAGCTTGGCCTTCATGTCTGCATCCTTGATGGCTGCCAACTTCAACTCGAAGAGTGACATTTCCAGTTCCTTGGATGCGAGCAGATCGGCGTACTTGATGTAGGCCTTGGTGGTGGCGAGGAGCACGCAACCAACGCGGTCCTGCTCACCGGTGCCGATGGCGGTGGTGACACCGTCGCGGGCAAAGATGACGGAGTTGGAAGTTACTCCGGCTTCTACGGCCCAGGCAAAGAGCATGTCGTCCGCTTCCTGCTTGGAGGGGGTGCGGGCGAGGAAGACGTTGCCGTCCTTCTCTGCCTTGGCTTCGATGAAGTCGTCGGCAGTGAGGATGCGGTTACGGAAGGAGAACTGGAGCACCATGCCGCCGTCGGAGAGGGACTTGATGTCCAGGAACGGCTGCTGGGCCAGTTCGGCCAGCTCGGTGATGCCGGGAATCTGCAGGATGCGCAGGTTCTTTTTCTTCTTCAGCAGCTCAAGGGCTTCGTTTTCGAATGCCGGGGCTGCGACCACTTCCACGTAAACCTTGCTGATGTGCTCGGCAGTGGCGAGGTCGAGGGTACGGTTGACCACAACAGCGCCGCCGAATGCGGCAATGCGGTCAGCCTCGAAGGCGCGGCGGAAAGCTTCGGCTACGCCGTCTTCGGTCCAGGCTGCGCCGCACGGGTTGTTGTGCTTCAGAATCAGCGCGGCGGGCTTGGCCGAAAGGTATTGCAAAATATTCAGTGCGTTATCAACGTCGGTCAGGTTGGTCTTGCCGGGGTGCTTGCCTGCCTGGAGCATGTGCTCTTCGGTCAGTGCGGAAACAAGGCCCTGTCCTGCGCCGATGAATTTGACGCCACCCACTTCGAGCGCGCCTGCCACCGGCTCGTAGAGCGCGGCGGGCTGGTCCGGGTTCTCGCCGTAACGCAGACCTTTGGTCTCGCCGTCGATCTCCCAGGTGCGCTTGCGGAAGGTCAGCTCCTGGTCGCCCAGAGTGAGCTTGAGGTCCTCCGGAAACGGGTCCTGCTGAAGGGTACTATACATTTTTTTCAGATCACTCATGTCGGTAAACTCCCTGTTGTTCTCTCGGTGGCGCGGTCTTAGCACACCTTCCCACGGCGGGCAAACGTCTCCTCAATAGGCAAATGGGTGGGATATTCATGGTGTGAAATGCATAATAACGGTCAAAAAATCATTCAACGTTGCAGTTTATAATAAGATTCTAATTCCCACATATTAACAAATGTGGCATAGTTGATCCAAAGTTGTACAATAGTATGCAGATCTCAAATTGAATGGGCAGAAAAAGGGGGTTGTCATGAAGCGCTTTAGGGATTGGGGAATGAGGAGCAAGATTCTCAGTTTGTTCCTCGCAACTGTGGCCCTGGTTCTGATTGGGCTGCTGGGATACTTTATCCCGGTTGTTGGCAATTCATTGATGGAAGAAAAGCGCGTCGCCACCAAGAGCGTGGTCGAGGTCGCTTATGGCGTCATCGATTACTGGGCAGGGCAGGCCGCCTCTGGTGCTGTCACCAAGGAAGAGGCTGAAAAGCGTGCCAAGGACGAGATTCGGGGTTTCCGCTACAAGGGTAGTGAGTATTTCTGGATCAACGATATGAACCATGTCGTGGTTATGCACGGTGCCAAGGCTTCCCTTGAAGGCAAGGACGTAAGCGGTCTCAAGGATGAAGATGGCGTTTACCTCTTCCGGGAAATGGTCACTGTCTCCAAGAAGCACGGACAGGGGTTCGTAAATTATCGTTGGCCCAAGGCCGGATCTGACCAGCCTGTTCCCAAGATCTCCTTCGTCAAGCTGTATAAGCCTTGGGGTTGGATCGTGGGTAGTGGTATTTATGTCGACGATGTTGAATCTCAGGTCATGAGTCTCAGGTTGCAGATTTTGATACCCACCATCATAGGTATCGCACTGCTTATTGCCGTGGTCATTTTCGTTGTTCGCGGATTGGTCCTGCCGTTGCAGCAGGCACTGATCGTGTCCAATGCCATGGCAGAAGGTGACTTGACCCATGACATTGAGGTCAAGAGTCAGGATGAAGTTGGTCTGTTGACCCAGGCGATGTCAGACATGCTGACGGCGCTCCGTCGGGTTGTCGGCGAAGTCGCTACCGCTACCGAGCAGGTTGCTGCCGGTAGTGAGGAGCTGGCATCCTCCGCCACCATCCTGTCCGAAGGTGCCACTGAGCAGGCCTCCAGTGTTGAAGAAGTCTCCGCCTCCATGGAAGAGATGACCTCCAGCATTGAGCAGAACGCCAGTAATGCAAAGATCACTGACGACATGACAAACAAGGCGGCCACGGATACCGAGCGCGGCGGCGATGCCGTAGCCAAGACCGTGGAGGCCATGAAGCAGATCGCTGAAAAGATCTCCATCATTGAAGACATTGCCCGTCAGACCAACCTGCTGGCATTGAACGCAGCCATTGAGGCCGCGCGTGCCGGTGAGCATGGTAAGGGCTTTGCAGTTGTTGCGGCCGAAGTTCGCAAGCTGGCCGAGCGTTCTGGAACCGCCGCTGCCGAGATCAGTGAACTCTCGGTGTCCAGTGTGGAAGTAGCGGAACAGGCCGGTGAGCTGCTTGGCCAGATCGTGCCGGATATCCAGAAGACCGCAGAGTTGGTGCAGGAAATCGCAGCCGCGAGTAACCAGCAGCGCAACGGCGGTGATCAGGTGAATTCCGCAGTGCACGAAATGGACAAGGTTATCCAGCAGAACGCTTCCGCTTCTGAGGAAGTCGCCTCCACTGCAGAAGAGCTGGCCGGTCAGGCGCAGCAACTGCAGGAAAGCATGCGCTTCTTCCAGGTAGGCGGATATGGCGGCAACACCATGATGCGCCAACCTCCTGCACCAAAGAAGACTACCGTGGTCAATCGTCCGGCTCAGCCGCTCCCCTCGGCTGCTCCGGCACCGAGTAAGGGCAACGGCGTAGACTTGGGCATGGATGACGATGATACCGGATTCGAGCGCTTCTAATTAATAAAGAACCACTAATATAAACAGGGCTTTTCCGTAAAAGGAGGGGCCCTGTTTGTTGTTATTTCCAGCAGAGTCGGTTAGGTTCTTCATAATGCGCTTATTTCCCTCTGTCGGAAGTGGGCTTGAAGTCTCGCAGACAGGCATATCGTTTTTTTGGAGGACTGTGTGAATATCAAAATGCGTCTTATTGGTTCAGTGGCACTCATTTCTCTGATCATTGTCGGCATGTTCGCCGCCACTTGGGTCGTCACCTCAAGCCAGAAGGATGACAGCCTGATCATCAATCTTGCTGGAAGACAGCGGATGCTCAGCCAGAAGTTGGCCAAGGAAACGTTGGCATATGGTGCGAGTGGCAATGCTGCTTACAAAGCAAATATCGAGAAGACCATCGCTGTCTTCGAATCCACCCTTATGGCGTTGTCTGATTCCGGTAACGCTCCCTTGAGCTTGGATCCCGCCGGAGCAAAGGCCTCTTTGCCAGCAGCCAGCCCTGCCGTGTACGCTCAGTTGGGCAAGGTGAAAAAGCTGTGGGTCGCTTATCGTCAGAATGTTGAAGAGGCTGTGGCTTCAGGACAGCCTGATGTGACCAAACTCTCTGCAATCAGCCTGAACGTGCTCAAGGAAATGAATAGCGCTGTGGGCATGATGCAGAAAGAGTCGGAAGGCCGGGTTACTACTCTGCTCATTGTACAGATGGTCGGCGTGGGAGTTGGAATTATTATCGTCCTCATTGTCCTGATCAGCCTCAACTCTCGGCTGACGACGCCGCTTTCCAACCTGCAGAATTACGCTGGTGAGGTGGCCAAGGGCAATCTGGATGCGAAGATTGAGGGCGACTATGTTAAGGAACTGTTGGTCCTCAAAAATTCCATCGTCACCATGGTGGAGAATATCAAGGAAAATATCGCTGAAGTGGCGTCTCAGAAGACCGAGGCCGAACGAAATGCTTCGACAGCACGAAAGGCCAAGGAGGCGGCTGAAAAACAGCAGGAACAGGTCAAAGAATTGCTGGATGCCATGGCTAAAGCCGCGCAGAAGGCTAGCGCAATCTCTCACGATGTGGCCGGTTCCGTCACTGAATTGGCTTCTCAGGTGGATGAGGTCAATCACGGTACAGATGTACAGCGTGACCGCATGACCGAGACTGCCACGGCCATGGAAGAGATGAATGCGACTGTTCTTGAAGTAGCCAATAATGCTTCCAATGCAGCAGAAGCTGCCGCCCGTGCTCGTGAAAACGCACAGACTGGTGCCGAGGGCGTGCGTCAGGCTGTTACTTCCATTGATGCAATCAAGGATCAGATTCTTGATCTTAATGAATCCATGTCTGAGCTCGGCCAGCAGGCCGAAAGCATTGGCCATATTATGAACGTGGTCACGGATATCGCTGACCAGACCAACCTGTTGGCCCTGAATGCCGCCATTGAGGCTGCCCGTGCCGGTGAGGCCGGTCGCGGTTTTGCCGTTGTTGCAGACGAAGTTCGCAAACTTGCCGAAAAGACCATGGACGCCACCAAGGAAGTCGGCGGGGCGGTCAATACCATTCAGGAACAGGCCCGCAGCAATATTCGCGCTGTTGAGAATTCCGTGAAGGATATCGTCAAATCCACCGAAGCAGCTAGCGAATCAGGGCGGTTCATGGATGAGATCGTGGCCATCGTCGAGGATACCGCCAATATGGTGGAATCCATTGCCACGGCGTCGGAAGAGCAGTCTGCTGCCAGCGAAGAAATCAATCAGGCCGTGGCCGACGTTACCCGGGTTGCTTCCGAAACCGCTGAAGGCATGGCGTTGGCTGCGAAGAAACTGGACTCCATGGCTGCCATGACCTCTGATCTGGATGTTGTTATTCGTGACATGTCCACAGGTTCGGCTCAGGTGGAGAAGGCGGGCCGGGGACTCAAGGAAATCGAGGCGGAGCTCAAGGTGCAGGGCTTGCGCATGTCAGATCGCTCCGGTCTCAGGGCCAGCGATTCCAGCGGCATGATGCAGTGGACCGATGAACTGTCCACCAATATTCGTGAGATTGATGAGCAGCATATCCGTTTGATCAATCTTATCAATGCCCTGCAAAAGGCCATGGTGTCCGGCAAGGGCAAGGAAGCCGTGGCGCAGGTGCTGGAAGAGCTCAAGGATTACACCGTATTCCACTTTGCACACGAAGAGACGCTGTTCGAGGAGTATGACTACCCCGAGACAGAAGGGCATGTGCAGGCGCACAAGATGTTCGTGGAGAAGGTTGTAGAGTTCGAACAGAAGATTTTGTCCGGTAAGGCATCGGTGACAATGGAAGTTCTTGATTTCCTGAAGGATTGGCTGGTGAAGCACATCATGGGTGTGGATCATCGATATAGCCCGTACTTCAACAAGAAGGGCCTGTACTAGATTGTCGAAATTGAATTAATCGCCTCCGGCCTCGTTCTGGGGCCGGGGGCGATTTTGCGTTGGCGGGTTGACGGTAATTTTGCTATGGCTAAAAATCCCGGCGTTCGCGCCAAGTACAATGTAAGGATTAACCATGTCTGATTCATATATGGAAAAGGCCCTTCTCAAATTGGCTCGTCAGATCAATGCGTTTGACGAAGCCTCGCTCATGAGCCTTTGGGAAAAATATGCGGAAATCGTGGCGAACTTCGAACCCACCAAACGATGGGAAGAAGCGGTTATCGTTTTCAATCTCATCCAGTCCACCCGCATGAAGAACCAGCTTTTCAACTACAACTGGGCGCAATCTCGTATGCCCGGTGAAGAACCTTCGGATATTGATCTCATGGCTCTGACCGCGCCGCAGACTCCCGTCCAGAGGGAGCCCGTGCAGGACTCCCCAGAGGCGCTGGAGGCGGAAGAGGCCGCCCGGGAAGAGGAAAAGAAGAAGGCGCGTCGGGGCAAGCTACTCACTCTGACACCGAAAAACAGGAAATAATTCATACCCTCCTGTAGTTGACATACGTACATATTTATACTTACGGAAGATAACCGTTTGTGTGCGTAAATTCCGCCGGGACGGTTTTCCCGGTTTTTTAAGGAGCAATAACATGGCCAATATTGTGGTTTTCGGCTCTCAGTGGGGAGACGAAGGCAAAGGCAAAATCGTCGACATGCTGGCAGAGGACTCTAAGGCTATCGTCCGTTTTCAGGGCGGTAACAACGCTGGTCACACTCTGGTAGTGGACGGCGAAGAGTGCATCCTGCATCTCATTCCCTCCGGTGTTCTTCACGAAGGCAAGCAGTGCCTCATCGGTAACGGTGTGGTTCTGGACCCGTTCGTTTTCTGTGAAGAGCTGGACAAGCTGGACGCCAAGGGACTCGATGTCTCCGCGGCCCGTATGATGATCAGCAAGAAGACTCACATCATCATGCCTTACCACCGGCTCATGGATTCGGCCCGTGAGGCCGCCAAGTCCGATGACGGTAAGATCGGTACCACCGGTCGCGGCATCGGCCCCTGCTACGAAGACAAGATGAATCGCTGCGGTATCCGCGCCGGTGACTTCACCGACACCGATCTGCTTAAGTCTAAGATCGCCAAGGCTTTGGAAGAGAAGAACGTTCTGTTCCAGCACCTGTACGGTGCAGAGCCCATGGATGTCGACGCTGTCTTCAACGAAGTTCTGCCCGTGGCTGAGCGCCTCGTCCCGTATCTGGGCGACGTGTCCTCCGCCATTCAGGAAGCGAACGGCTCCGTCCTGTTCGAGGGCGCGCAGGGTACCCATCTGGATATCGATCACGGCACCTACCCGTTCGTGACCTCCTCCAATACCGTCACCGCCAATGCTGCTGGTGGCGCTGGTTGTTCCCCTCGTGACCTCGATCGCATCATCGCCATCGTCAAGGCCTACACCACCCGTGTTGGTTCCGGCCCGTTCGCAACTGAACTGTTCGACGCTGACGGCGATTACCTGCAGAAGCAGGGCCACGAGTTCGGCGCAACCACCGGCCGCAAGCGCCGCTGCGGTTGGCTGGATCTGGTGGTGCTCAAGGAGTCCGTCCGTTTGAATGGTCCCACCGAGCTCGCCATCACCAAGCTGGACGTGCTGTCCGGCCTCAAGGAAATCAAGCTCTGTACTTCCTACGAATACAAGGGTGAGCAGATCGCCTACCCGCCGCAGGAGCAGAACGGCATGGCTTACGTCACGCCGGTTTACGAGACCATGCCCGGTTGGGATGACGACATCACTGGTGCTCGTTCCTGGGATGAACTGCCCGAGAACGCGGTTAACTACCTGCGTCGTATCGAAGAGATTACCGGCGTGAAGATCGGCATCGTTTCTGTCGGTCCGGACCGAGTTCAGACATTCTAAGGAGGGAACGGTAGATGACATCGAACGCCGATCCGTTGGCTGCCCTCATAGGGCACGAACACGCGGTCAAACGCCTCAATGCCATCGCCCATGATCCTCCGCAATCCATAGTTATCGAAGGGGGCGATGCGGATAGCCGCGTCGCCCTCGCCCTGTATTGGGCCATGCGTCTTAACTGCGCCTCCGGTTCCATTCCGTGTGGCCAGTGTCCGGCGTGTAAGCAGATCGCGGATTTCGCATTTAATGACCTGATTATGTTTGATGGTCGCGAAGGGTTGATCAAGGTGGAACCTGTCCGTGAGATGCGTGGCACTTGGGGCCAGCCGCCCAACGGCGACGGCCACCGCGTGACCGTGTTTGCCGAGGCCCAGATGTTCATGACCGAGTCGGCCAACGCACTGCTCAAGACGCTGGAAGAACCGCGTCCCGGTAATGTGTTCGTGCTGACTGCACCACAGCGGGAGCGATTGCTTGAGACGCTGGTATCCCGTTCGTGGGTCGTGACTTTAGCGTGGCCCGATGTTCGGCAAAACAATCCCGAGATCGATGAATGGACTCGTGCGCTGGTCAATTTCTGGTCCAGCGGCCGCGGCTGGTTTGGCCGCACCTCGGCAAAAGGGGCGGTGGACAAGCACCTCGCCATGCAGGTGGTGCTGGGCATGCAGCGTGAACTGCGCGAAGCCCTGTCCGGTAACTGCGCTACGCCGCTCTCCAATACCATGCGTCAGCAGCATGATCCTAAGTCTCTGCGTCGCATCGGGCTCATTCTCGATCAGGCCCAGGAAGCCCTCAACACACAGGTCCCGGTGAACCCGGCCATGGTGCTCGACTGGGTCGCCACAAGGATGTTCTAGTCATGCGCATCACGCCCTACGTAAATCAGTCTTCCGACGAGATCATCAAGCTCATCACCACCATCCAGATCGAAGAGTTCGGCGTTGCCACCTCTGCCGAGGCCCAGCCCGACCTGCGGGATATTCCCGGCTTCTATCAGCAGGGGCGGGGCAATTTCTGGCTCGCCTATGTGGAAGATGATCTGGCTGGCACCATCGCCATCAAGGATTGCGGTGACGGAGTGTGTGCTCTGCGCAAGATGTTCGTGAAGTCGGAATATCGTGGAAAGCAGCACGGCGTTGCTGCCGCTCTGATGCAGACGTTGCTGGAAGGGGCAAAGGCTGGCGGTGTGAGTGAAATCTATCTCGGCACCGTGGACGTCTATCACGCCGCCCATCGTTTCTACGAGAAAAACGGCTTTGTCGAAGTCGCGCGTAATGACGTCCCTGACTCCGTCCCTCTCATGGACGTAGACGTCAAATACTACCGCTATCGTTTTTAGCGAACGAAGCTGTTCTGTTTTTCCACCACACAGATTCGGGTGGTGAAATTCTCATACCATTCTTTCCGGCCCAGTTTCTGAGCCTTCAAATGTTCCGGGTGGAGCCGCCATGCTCTGATGGCTTCCAGTGATTCCCAATAGGAAACAGTGATCCCGGTTTCTTCTCTGACGGATTCCACACCGAGAAATCCTGGCATTGTCTGGGCAAGGGCCAACATGCGTGCAGCCGTTTCAGCGTACCCCGTGTCGACTTCAGTGCGAGTGGAAGTGAAGATTACTGCGTAGTACGGCGGTTCCGGTTTATTCAAACTCATATGAGATTGATCCTCTTGCATTGTGATCCCTTGGGGATGAACAGCAGCATCTGGGGTGCATCAATCACAGGCTGATCGAGATGCTTGGCGAGATACTTGGAAGGAAATTCTTCGAATTCCTTGCCGGGATTGCGGAAGGTCTTGCAGAACATTTCGCCCCAGTTTGTCGTATAGACACAGGACACGGTCTCAATCTTCTTCGCCTCTGTTGCGGTGATCAGGTTGAAGATCATGAATACGCGGGTCACGCGTTCGGCGTCTAAGCCTTCGTTGATGTCTCGCTCGAAGGTTTCGTCAAAGGGGAAGAACTCATACATGGCGGGCATGAGTTTCTGCAGGTCTGCCACGGAAAGGGGCGCGATGGTGCGGTCCGCCTGCAGCAGGCTGCGCGGATTGTAGATGCGGTTCGCCAAAAGCCATGTGAGCATGATGACTGCGTCGCCGCTGCGGTGCAGCAGTTGGAGCGAATCGGCTGACTTCTTTGCTTCGGAGCGGGAGCCGCCTCGTGCGATCCAGATGGGTTTCTTGCCCGGAGCCTTCTGTGCGGAAAGATGAAGAATCGGGAAACCGTCACCTTTGGTGTCCATGAACGGTACTCGCATGATCTTGTTGGGCTTCTTGGAGAAGTTCGCGCCGATGCGGCGGCCCATGCGGGTAAGGTCTTCGGCATTGATGAGGGCGTCGGTGCTGCCGTTCTGGCGCAACGCTCCCTGAATACGCTGGTAGGTATTCACCATGTACTCACGAACCGCTGAACCCATCCTGAGTGATTTGTCGAAGGTCCACGGTGTGTCTGCGGAGCAGATCTTGTCCGGATCGGTGTATGCCTTGCCGAACAACGCTTCAATGAGACTGGCATCCTCGGGCCGGGCGGGCAGATTCATGAAGAAGGGAATATCGCAGAGGTTTGCCTTGAACTTGAATGACTCGGTGAGAAGGCCTGCAGCTTTTTTGTCGCCACGTTTGGCGTAGTAGCCGCGAAGGGTGGAGAAGAGGGTGGCGTACGGATCGGTCCGCTTTACCCCTCTACGGCGCATGAACAGGTTGTGCTTGATGCGGTCACACAAGGGAATGGGTGAAGTCTTGGGGTCGGCATACGTTTCGAGCAGGCCGAGTTTGAGCACCGACTTGAAGGGCGAGTGGACTGCCTTGACCATTTGCCACAGTGAACCACCGAAATATTCATCGGCCGGAACCGGCGCGAGGTGGCCGAAATCTTCCAGGCGAGGGCGCCCTGTGAGAGGATAGCGACGAGCTGCCTGCATGTATTTATCGTAGGTTGCCTTGTCGGTTCCGGCAGGTGTTACCCACCACGCAATGTGTTTGCCTGCTATGCGCAGGGCTGTGCGGTAGAATTCCTCCTTGAGCAGCAGCGCCTGTGCAGAGCCGGAGCTCTCTTCGTCGCCGGAAGAAAAAATATTGGCGCGTACGTCGTCCATGCGCATGGGGAAGAAGTGCGCTTCCATTCCGAATTCACTCTCTGCCCATAGCCCGAGAGCATCAAGCTTGCGCTTGAGTCCCGCCTCTTCCTGCATGGTCAGGTCGCCGTCGTAGCAGACCCATGCATCGATGTCCGATTTGGCGGTCTGGGCCACGGAGCCGAGACTGCCCATGGCGTAGACAGCCACGATGTTGACCGTGGCCTTGGCCCGGTTAGGCTTGTGTTCCGGGAAATATTGTGAGGCGAGTTCCAGCGTGGTCAGTCCGGGAGTGTAGCCCCACACAGAGCAGGAAGGCACGCCTTGAATGTCGAATTTGTTTTCGAAAACATCGGTGCCAAGCAGGTACGGCAGAATGCGAATGTATATCTGCTGGTTGAGCTCAAAGGCGTTGATGGCGCGACTCAGACGGGCGCGGTTGTATGCCTGCATTCTTTCTTCGCGGCGGAAGAAGGTCATCTCGCGAGCCCAGGCACGAAGGACCTTCCCGGCAGCGCCGGGCGGGGCAATATTGGGGTCGGGCAGAGGTTCGCTCTCAGCCTTGGATGCCTGTGTGGAGAACTGCCGGACCCGGTTGGTCAGGAATAGTGAGTGCGGAAGGTCCGAGTGTAAAATGCGACAGTTGTGAACCGTGGAGCCGGGCATGTCTACGGCGTGGAAGGTGGTTCTGGTCAGTGATGCTCCCAGCAGCACGGAATCGCTGAACTCCACGCCTTGAAACTCGGCGGATTCGAAAGATGCATTCGTGAACTCCACCTCATCGAAGCGGGAAGAAGTGACGTGGATCTCGAAAAAGGTGACGCCGGACAGCACTGAGACTGAAAATCCGACTTTGATCATGGTGCCGCTGATGAACGCTGCGCCGCTCAGTGTACAGCCACGGAAGCGACATTCGTGGAACTTGCAGTTGGAAAAAGCCGCACCAGTGAAGTCGCAGTCGTTGAAGGAGCATTTGGAGAAGACAACGTCTGAGAAGTCTGTGCCGGAAAAATCATTGTTGTTGAATGTGCCGCCAATGTGCTCGCCGCCGCTGAACATCGAATTGACGAGCTTGCTGTTGGCAAGTTTGGCGCGGACGAACTTGACGTCGGAAAAGCTGGAGCCGGAAAGGTTAAGTCCGATGAACTCCCGTCCGTCAATCTCCGTATCCGCTACCTTGGAACAGATGAGCTCCATGTCGCGAACATTGCGGGCCTTGGGCAGGACCTTTTCCAATGTCTTTGGCGCACGGCCCAGGATGCGAGTGAGGAAGCCCGGTTTGTGGCAACTGGTGCCTGTATTTATCGCGCCGTTGCCGTTTCCATTGGTGGGTTCTGGAGGGGGTTCAGCGGTCGGGGCCACGCCCGTGCGCGTGAGGCTCTCAACGAAGTCGGGCGCAATGGCGAGAAGGGCGGAGAAGGCATCGGCCTCAGCCTTTTCTCGTTTGTCTTTCGGTAGTGAGGAAAGGTAGGAGATGTGAGCCTTCTCGCCAAGAAGCGGGACACGCGTATTGGCCGCTTTGGCCAGCGAGGGCATCTTCAGGCGCAGGGTGGCCAACAGCTTGCCGGAGGCCGGGGAGTACTGGGCGATGATGCCATCCAGGCAGGGGCCGGCCAGTGATTTGTCTGAGGTCTTGAGCACCTTGAGAAACATGTCGAGTACCGGCTTTGTGCCGGCTTCGGCAAGGTGGCCGACGGTGCGCAGGGCAAGCGGTGTTGCGGTGATGAATCCCACGCTGATGGATACCGCCAGGGTGTGCGCATGCTCGGGATCGTCCAACGCCCAGACCATGTAGCAAAGGTCTTCCATGGCATCGCCGCTGGTGCCGGTTTTCAGAGTGGTGGACAGCCATTCGCCGAACAGCCCGCTGATGATGACCTGCTTGGCAGGAAATGCCAGCGTTTCACCGCATCGGCCCAGTTCGGCAACAAAGGGCGTCAGTTCCTCTGGTTGCACGGCAGCGAGGGAGTTGATCAGCCCTTCCAGCCATTCCCGGGTCTGCTTGTCACGCTGGATGCTTTTGTCCAGCAGCATTTCATGGCTCAGGGCAAGGCGGTCCCGTGCCGGAAGTGAGGTCAGGATGGCGGCCAGCTTACGCATGGGGATGGACTTGCCGTGTACGAACCGGGCGCTGAGGATGCGGCCGAATCGACCTGCTCGCAGCATGGCCCTCAGGCATGATTTGATGGTGGACGGATCCTGGCTCTTCTGGAGGATTCTGTTCAGGGAAAGGACGGTGTCAGCTTTGGGAGCGGCCTGCCGGGTTTCTTCCGGTGGGGTTTTCTCAAGGAAATTCAAGAACCCTTGCACAAGCGGCTTGAGCCCGGCGGGTTCGGATGAAACCGCGTCGGGAGAATAGGAGCGGAGCTCGGCCGCCAATTGTGTAATTGTGTACTCAGGGTCGCTCATCTGTTCCGCCTTTATGCAGATGATACACCAGTTTGCAGTGATTTCCGAGGGATGTAAAGGTCGGTAGGGGGCAGTGACTATTATATTTTTTCAAAACGTGGCAAGAGTATGTGGCTTCGCCGGTATCTCGGAGACCGAAAAAGTGAGGTTTCATGCGGGTTAAACGATCGTTTTAAAGAGAAAAACACTTTGACTCGACCCCAAACATGCCATATCGTGCCGAACTAATATTATAATGACTGACAGGTCCGGTTTTCAATTAAACTTAGGATAGAATTTATGTATACATTACGCACTCTTCCGGGAGATGACGTCCGCCAGATCATGTGGCGGTTCGCTGATCGCTTCGATCTCCAGATGTCCGTACAGTCCGCACGTTCCATCGCTCGCAGCACCGTGGCCAAGCTCGTGGCCGAAGGCGCACGCAATACCCACGAATGGACTGAGCAGAAAGACGAGCTCCTGACCGCGTTCGACCAGTCCGGTCTGACCGCCATTTTCATGGACCCCCATCAGGGTGGCTTCATCGAAGGTCCCAAGAACCTGGCCCTGGCCCTCGTTTCCTACGAGCTGGCATGGGTTGATGCCGGTGCAGCAACTTCCGCGCTGGCTTCCTGCCTCGCTCTGGCTCCCATCCACGAGAAGGGTACTACTGAGCAGCGCGACGAATATATGTCCAAATGTGTTCCGCCCCAGCCGGGCGAGGACCGCAAAATCTGGCGCGGCGCATTCGCGCTGACCGAGCCGCTTCCCTACGTTGGTGTGGACACCGGCGTGCTCTGCGGCAAGGCCACCGTGGCTGACTGGAACGACGGCGAAGAGCCCATGCTCCAGATCGACAAGCGCGGCCGTTTCATCACCGGCATGGACTTCGCCAACTTCGTGACCGCAGCTGTCGAGTCCAATGACGAGCGCATCAAGGGCACCTTCATGGTCATTCTTGAAGAGGACGATGAAGGCATCTTCGACCGTGGCGCGCCCACCCTGAAGATGGTTCACCAGCTTTCTTCCACCCGTGACCCCATCCTGAACCTCAAGGTTCCCGCCTCCCGTATCATCGGTGGCTACGACGTGGTCGACGGCGTGATCGTTCCCAAATACAACCACTCCGAGATCATCGGTTCGGTTTTCCACCGCACCCGTATCCCGGTCGGTCTCATGTCTTCTGCCAAGCTGATTTCCGCCATTGAGCCGGTCATCCGCTACCATCGCAATCGTTTCCGTGGCGGTGACGCTTGTAAGGAAGGTTCCCCCCGTTTCGACAAGGGTATCCAGTCCAACGAAGATTCCCTGCAGCGTCTCATCGACGTCTGGGCATCCGGTGAAGCTGGTTGTTCCCTCGCTTTTGCCGCTTCCCGTCTGGCCGACCAGTTCGACCCCATCGAGAAGGCCAAGGAAGTCGAGTTCGAGGCTCAGGGTGTTACCTCTCCGCGCAAGCAGATGATGGCCCTCAAGAAGATGAAAGACGAAGTCTACGAATTCATCGATCTTGAATACACCCCGGAAGCAGAGCGCGATCAGGCTCGCTACGAGGAACTCAAGAACAATACCTTTGTTTCTTACGCATACATGGAAGCCTTGGCCGGTATCCTGAACCCCGGCGTCAAGCTGTGGAACACCGGTGAAGGCGCCAACATGATGCGCGAAGCCGTCTCTCTTGTTGGCGGTTATGGTATCACCGAGGATTGCCCCGGTTTCCTGATGCAGAAGTGGACCGACATTCAGCTCGAAGCCACCTACGAAGGCCCCGAGGCTGTGCAGCGTCGTCACCTGACCATGACCATGACCAGTGACGTTTTCGGTCGCATCATGGAGAACTGGATCAAGCAGATGAAGGTCGCAGGTAAGGACGTGCCGGGCCTGGGCGGTTACGCTCTCGCCTCCGCCATGGAACTCTGGCAGTGGACCATGAACCACCTGCAGAGCGCCAAGGATGATAACGGCAAGAAGCTGTACCACAACAAGCGTCAGGGCGTGACTTTTGCCATGGCCGATGCGCTTGGCTGGCTCCTCGGACCCTACTTCCTGGCCACTGACGTCATGGAGCTCATCGAGAAGGGCCCCATGTCTCCGACTCTGGCCGAAGGTCTCGAAGACCTGACTTCCTTCTATAAGGACATCTGCCACGTGCAGGCAGCCCGCGCCGCTGGCGAAGTGGCTCGCATCTGCACCGAACTGGTCTACGGTTTCAACACCTGTCAGGGTGAGGATAACAACGGCGTCCAGATTCTGGCCGAGCCTTCTGTGGAAGAGCCGTGCTGCATGGTCAACAAGGAGTTCACCGAACTCAAGGCCAAGCTCGACATCTGCATGTCCGGTGCCCGCATGGCCAAGGACAGAGCAGGTAACGCTCTTTCCGGCGTGATGATCCCGGAAGCGCTGGATTATCCCATCGGCTAATACATCTACAACGCGAGAGGGGAGCTTACGGTTCCCCTCTCGCTTTTCTCTTTTCGAATTTCACCACGACTCTCGGAGGCAACAATGAGCGATCAGACTCCCCGCGCAGAAATGGAGACTGATATTGTATGTGTCGGATTCGGGCCCGCTGCTGGCGGTTTCCTGACCACCCTGACACGCGGATTGATGAACGAGGACGGCACTCCTGTGGCCGAATCCAAAGCCATGCCGGGCATGCCGCCGCAGGTCATCTGCTACGAGCGCGCCGATGACATCGGTTTCGGTGTATCCGGTGTTGTCACCAAGGGCCGCTCCATCAAGGCCTCTTTCCCGGATCTCGATCTCTCCCAGATTCCCATGGCTCACGAAGTCACCGAGGAGAAAATCCTGTACCTGAATGACCCGTATGGTGCCAGCCGCCGTCCGGCTCCCTTCAAGCTCGCAGACAAGGTACTGGAAAAGTACATGGAAGACGGGGCCTACGAATTGCCGTACATTCCTCCCTTCCTTGAAAAGCATCCCGGTCTGATCTTCTCCATTGGCCAGCTCAACCAGTGGGTGGGCGGTAATCTGATGGGCACCGGCCTTGCTCAGATCTGGCCTTCCAGCCCGGTTGCCGAGCCCCTGCTGGATGGCAAGGCCGTCAAGGGTGTGCGCATGGCTGATCAGGGTGTTGAAAAAGACGGCACCCCCACCGGCATGTTCATGCCGGGTATGGACATGAAGGCTGCTCTCACAGTGGTAGCTGACGGTCCGGTTGGTCCTGTCGGCCAGCATCTCGACCGCGAGCTTGGTCTGCCCGAGGGCAACCATCAGCGTGAGTGGGCCGTGGGCATGAAATGTGTCGTGGACCTGCCTGAGGGTTGCGACTGGAAGCCTGGCACTGTGCTCCACACCATCGGCTATCCTGAGCCGGAAATTTTCGGATTCCTGTACGTTTACCCCGGCAATGTCGCCTCCATGGGCATCTTCGTGCCTTCCTGGTTCGACAATCCGGTCCGCACCGCTTATCGCTACATGCAGCACTGGATGCTGCACCCGTACCTCTGGAAGCGTCTCGAGGGCGGCACCATGCGTTCCTGGGGCGCCAAGTCCCTGGCCGAGTCCGGCAAGCGCGGCGAGCCTTTCCTGTGCGGTGACGGTTTTGCCCGTATTGGTGAAGGCTCCGGCTCCACCAACGTGCTCACCGGTTCCGGTGTGGATGAGGCATGGGCCACTGGCGTGCAACTCGGCGAGGCTGTTCTTGAACTGCTCAAGCAGGGTAAGGAATTCACCAAGGAAAATCTCGAAGCAACCTACGTCGCCCGTCGCCGTGATTCCTGGGTCGAAGAAGAAGCCAAGGTCGCCGAGAAAGCCCGTGACGGCTTCACTCGCGGCGTGATTCCCGGTTTCCTCGGCATGGGTATGACCGGTCTGACCAATGGCCTGCTCAACTTCCCGGGCAAGGCGCTTCGTCCGCAGGATCGTATTCCGACCATCGAGGAATACTACAAGGGCTACATCGCCAAGGGTGAGATCGAGCAGATTCGTGCCGAGTGTCTCAAGAAGGGCTCCAGTCTGCACGACGCACTCATGAATCGCGTGGGGTGGCCCGAGGTTCCGCTGGACGGTCAGCTCCTCGTTTCCCATCAGGACGCGCTCCTCATGGGCGGCAAGGTACAGGCCAATCCCGGTTACGCCGATCACGTTACCTTTGCTGATCCCAGCACCTGTCTGATCTGTAAGGAACAGGTATGTGTTGAAGCATGTTCCGGTCAGGCCATCTACACGAATCCTGAAGGCGGAACGCCGCTGTTCGATCGTGAGAAGTGTGTGCACTGTGGTGCATGTATGTGGAATTGCAGCAAAGATAACTATCAGGACCCCGAGCGGACGAACATCAAGTTCCGCGGTGGTTCCGGTGGCTCGCACTCTGCCGAGAACTAGGGTAAGAGAGTCAGGGTCGAACCGCCCTTGCGGGCGGGATGAAGAATTAGACAAGCAGGGCTTTGCCCCTGCACCCCACCAAAGGCCGAGGGCCTTTGGAATCCCGTCTGCGGCTGTCGCCGTAATGGGTTGTATACAAGAAAGATGTCTTTGAAAGCTCGCACGACTTCGAGCGAAGCGAGTGACAAAAAGTTTAGGAGGGTGTCGGGAACCCTTTTCTCAAAGGGTTCCTGACCCGTCGGAGACGCCTCTCCGGCGAGGAGGCCACGCTGGCAAGCGCTGCCGGAGGCCACTCACAAACACCAAGGAGAAACACACAATGAGCACTGATTTCCACATCGTGGTCTGCGGTTCCATCGTTCCGGATCCGCTCCAGACGCTCGCACCTCAGGACGGTCCCAATGGTCCGGTTCTGCAAAACGAAATGATGCTTCCGGCTGTGCTGGACCCCTGGGCAGGGCATGCCCTGTATGAGGCTGCCAATCTGGCCGCCCAGAATCCCGGAAGCCAGGTCTGGCTGGTGGCGCTCGGTCCCAAGGCCAAGCTCCAGCAGGTCATGATGGCCGTTTCCCAGAAAGCCCCGTTCCAGTTGGTCGTGGCTGATGGTTCCGCTTCCGGTTTCGAAGATAGCTATGAAACCGCCAAAACCCTGTCCGACACCATCGATGGAATCGCTGGTTTGGATAAGTCCAAGATGCTGCTGTTCGGCGGCTGGCAGTCCGCTTCCCGCGGCTCCGGTGCCGTGATGCAGATGGTTGGTGAGATGCAGGGCGTGACCGAACAGTTCCAGGGCGTTGATAAGATCACCGTGAACGGTGATGGCATCGAAGTCCTCGAGCGCGTAGAAGGCGGCGCATACCAGAAGTCCGTCGTTGATGGCGCACCGGCCGTTATGGGCTGGGCCACCGGCGAACTGCCTGAGCCTCCGAACAATCCGCAGATCGGCATGCAGAACATGCAGAAGAATATGCCCGCACTGCAGCAGGCCAAGCCTGCCGACCTGTCCGGCTCCTCCCTGAAGTTCCAGGGCGTGGAAGTGCCGCAGCAGCGTCGCGAGACCCGCGTGGTCAAGGATGCCTCGGTCGAAGATATGGCCAAAGAAATCGTCGAATGGATCAAGGGCTAGGGGGAGAATGATATGAGCACTGTACTGTACATCGCACACACCGAATGCGACGGCACTCTTGCCCGCGTCTCCCTGGAAACCCTGGCCGCTGCCAAGAATCTGGCCGAAGGCATGGGCGCTGAACTCGCTGTTGGTCTGGTTGGCGCTGATGTGGCTGCTGCCGCTGACTCCATCGCCGGTTGCGGCGGCAAGTTCTTTGCTGTCACCGGTCCCGAGTTCAACGATGGTATCTACTCTACCGATCTGGCTGCTGCCGAGGCAATCGCCAAGGCCGTTGACGCTGAAATTATTCTGGCTCCCGCCACCTCCCGCTACAGCCGTGCACTGCCCGGTCTGGCTATCCGTCTGGGTGGCCGTGTGGACACGCACCTGTCCTGCGTGGAAGCTGTGGATGGTAAGCCTGTTGCCAAGCGCTGGTTCTACCGCCAGCGCATGGAAGGCACCCTGACCCGTGAGGAGCGCCCTTGGGTGCTGACCATGGATTCCGGTTGTGCAGAGGCTTTTGAAGGCGCAGGTTCCGCAGATGTTGAAGCCGTGTCCGTAGACCTGTCCGGCATTCGTACCAAGGCCGCTGGCATGGAATGCGTGTCCGAGGACGAGCAGACCATCCGCCCCGATGCCGAACTGCTGTTCGTGACCGGCGCTGGCTGGATGAAGAAGCAGGCCGATGGCGCTACCCATGTGGCCGATGCAGAATCCCTGATCTCCGAGTTCATGGGGCAGACCAAATGCTCCATCGGTTCCTCCAAGTCTCTGGTGGACATCACCGGTGAAGAGGGCGAAGTCATCTCCTTCCTGACGCACATGCATCAGGTCGGCCAGACCGGTTCCTCCCCGCGTCACGCAAAGGGCTTGGCAACCTGTTGTCACGGTGAAGAGCCCCACGTTGTTGGTTGGCGCTTCATCCAGGAACGCCGCGCCATCAATACCGATGCCGGCTGCGGCTGGGCGCAGGGCAAATGCGACGTCCTCTACGTAGGCGATGCCTTTGAAATCATGAAGAAAGTGAACGAACTGCTCGGCTAGTCCGAAACTGATCGTTATTTATAGCCGCCCTGACAACTGCCGGGGCGGCTTTTTTTGCAACATGATGAGGATTATCAATGAATCAAAAGATAGTTATCCCCGTTGTCATCCTGCTGGTGGCAGGTATGTTGTTTTTCTTCAACATGGCTCCCACGCCCGAAGGATATACCGACTTTCAGGCCGTTGAGGCGCAGGAACAACTGAACGCCAACAAAGCCGTTGTCGTTCTGGATATCCGTACCCCCGCTGAGTTTAACAGTGGCCATATCCCCGGCGCGGTGAATGTCGATTTTTACAGCAAGGATTTTGAAGCCGAACTGTCCAAACTCGATAAGAACGCCCAGTATTTTGTTTATTGCCGAACCGGTAATCGGAGTTCGTCCGCGCTCAAGCTGATGCATAAACTCGGATTCACCAAAGTCTGGCATTTGTACAAGGGAATCGTTGACTGGAAGGGCGCTGGATTGCCTTTGGAAAATTAGCTAACGCATTTCTGGCTTCGGCCAATGAAAGAAAAAAGGCTATGGGGTGACCGTAGCCTTTTTGTTTTGTCTTATTTCGAGTGACTGTATCCGCCCGCTTCCTCTTCGGTCAGAGGCACGGTCACCGGATTGCGTTTGAAGTAATCCACGCACCGTTTCATATCCTCAATGAACAGGTCGCCCAGATCGCGGGAGAAACCGTGGCGCACAAGGATGCGCATGATGACGAGGTCCTCACGATTGGCGGGCATGGAGTATGCCGCGACCTGCCATCCACGACTGCGCAAGCGGTCGGACAGATCATACAGGGTGTAGCCGTGGTCGCCTTCCTTGAGCGACCAGCTGAAGGCCGGGATGCCGCCGTGCCCATCGTAGATGATGTCGAACATGCCCATCTTGCCCACCTCTTTGGCCATGCGCTGGGCAGTCTCGTAGCACGCCTGATGAATGCGCCGATATCCTTCGCGGCCGAGGCGCAGGAAGTTGTAGTACTGAGCCACGATCTGACCGCCGGGCCGGGAGAAGTTCAGGGCAAAGCAGGGCATGTTGCCGCCGAGGTAATTGACGTTGAAGATCAGGTCTTCGGGCAGGAATTCCTTCTCGCGCCATACGATCCAGCCCACACCGAGAGGAGAAAGGCCATACTTGTGTCCTGATGCGTTGATGGACACGATGCGCGGATTGCGGAAATCCCACTCCAGTTCCGGTTCCACAAAGGGAGCGAGGAACGCACCGCTGGCGCCGTCTACGTGAACCGGGATGTCCAGCCCGGTTTCTTCCTGCAACTTGTCGAGGGCATCGCAGACAGCTTTGACGGGCTCATACTGACAGGTGAAGGTGACGCCAAGGGTTGGCACCACGCCGATGGTGTTCTCGTCGCACCGCTTGAGCACCTCCTCGGGCGTCATGATCAGGCGATCCTTTTCCATGGGGATTTCGCGAAGCTCAATGTCCCAGTAGCGGGCAAATTTGTGCCAGCAGATCTGGACCGGGCCGCAGATGAGGTTGGGCTTGTCAGTGGGCTTGCCCTGTGCGCGCATCTTATCGCGCCAACGCCATTTCATGGCCATGCCGCCGAGCATGGCGGCCTCGCTGGAGCCGGTGGTGGAGCAACCAAGGGTGTTTTTGGCGTCCGGCGAGTTCCACAGGTCGGCCAGCATGTGTACGCAGCGCGCCTCAAGTTCGGCGGTCTGGGGATATTCATCCTTATCGATCATGTTCTTGTCCATGCACTCGTCCATGAGCTGGTGCACTTCGGGCTCGGCCCATGTCTGGCAGAAGGTCGCCAGGTTCTGGCGCGAGTTGCCATCGAGCATCAGTTCATCATGGACCACTTGATAGACGTGGCGCGGATCGTGTTCCTTGTGGGGAAAGCTGAATTTGGGCATCCGAACGGACAGGTCGGTAGATGCGTATACGTCGTCGAGAAGCTGGTCCCGGACCATATCTTTTTCATGCAGGGGCATGGTGTCTCCAATGGTATGTAAGGGTCAAATTACTTGCTGGTCATGATCCAGACGCCGTCCCAGTCGTCACCGGGCGGCGATTCGATGAAGTGGCGGCAGCGTTCGATGTACAGGGCGGCGAGTCTGTCCCGCTCATTGAGGGTGTGGCATTCTTCAAATAATTGCAACGCGCCGGGGAAGTCTGCCTTGTGGTAGGCGTCATATCCCTTGTGGAAAATCTTCAGTGACTGTTCCCTGTTGGGAAACGACTCTTCGGTGTGGTGATCCAGCACTTCGAAAATGGCTACGGGTTCGGTTTTGCCTTTCACACGGAGCAGGTCGGCCGGGCGCACCACGTATTCATCCTGTAGCTCTTTCAGCGTACCTTCACTGATGAGGATGTTGGAGCCGTATTGCTTGTTGGCTCCCTCCAGTCGTGAGGCGAGGTTTACGCCGTCTCCGATGACTGTGTAATCCATGCGCTTTTCCGAACCGATGTTGCCGACGACCACCTCGGCGGTGTTCAGGCCGATGCCAATGTCCAGTATCTGTTTGTTGTCGGCAGCCTGACGCCGGTTGAATTCGGCCAGCGCGCGCATCATCTCTACTGAAGCGTGAAGGGCGTTGTCCGCATCGTGCCCGGTGGGGAAGGGCGCACCGAATACCGCCATGATGGCATCGCCGATGTACTTGTCCAGAATGCCGCCGTAATCAAACAGGATATCCACCATGTCTGTGAAATATTCGTTCAGCATGGTCACGGTTTCGTGCGCGCCGAGAGCTTCGGAGATGGTGGTGAAGCTGCGGATGTCCGAGAAGAAAATGGTTACGGGTTTCATCTGGCCACCCAACTCCGACTCGCCTGCTTCCATGAGCTGGTCGGCCACTTCCTTCGTCATATAGCGGGCCAGTGTGCCTTGCAGTCGTTTTTCGCCACTGATGTCTTCGAATACGAGCAGGGTTCCGACCACTTCCTCTTTTCTATTTATGAGAGGAAGAGTGGTTGCGTTTACGGCCAGTATTTCCCCTTTGGGCAGGGCCATTTCGGTGTCGAGGGCCATGTCCGGATCGCCGGTCTCCATCACCTTGGCTACGGTGTCGGCCACCCATTGCGCATCGCCTGTGAAAAGCTCGGCCACAGGGCGTCCCAAAAGAGCTTCTTCTTGTTCGTCGAGCAACTTGAGCGCTACGGCGTTGCACTTCTCAACCTGCATCTCGTCATCGAACGTGATCAGGCCGCTGGACATGGATTCGAGGATGGACTCGTTGTAGTTCTTCATGCGCAGCACATCTTCGAACAACCGGGCGTTCTCGATGGCAATGGCCGCCTGTGCCGAAAAGGCCATGACGCGAGCTTCGTCCTTGGCCGTAAATGGCCCTCCTGCCTTGTTCAGCGACTGGATGACGCCGATGGGGGCGCCGTCCTTGTTGAGCACGGGCATGCAGAGAATGGTGTCGGTCTTGTAGCCGGTCTTCTTGTCGATCTCCTGATTGAAGCGGGGGTCGGCATAGGCATCGGGAATGTTCTCGGTCACGCCGGTGGTGAACACGGTGCCTGCGATACCGAGGTGGTTGGGGAAGCGGATTTCCTTGGTGCCGACACCCTCGGCCACCAGCGCCCAGAGTTCATTGGTTTTGGGGTCGTTGACGAACAGGGTGGAGCGGTCCGCCTCCAGAATGGTCGTGGTGGTGGACATGATCTTCTGGATGAGCGGCACCAGATGAATTTCCGTTGAGATGGCGCGGGTAACTTCAAAGAGCTCTTTCTCTTCCTTGCGGGAGCGTTCCACCTCTTCATAGAGCTGTGCCTTGACCAGTGCCGAGGATGCCTGAGCGCCCATGGCTTCGAGCATGGAGAGGTCGCTTTCGTCGAAAGCGCCGTCGAGCTTGTTGAGAATCTGGATGACCCCAACCGGCTTGCCGAACTTGTTGCGGATGGGGGCGGTCAGGATATTGCGGGTGCGATAGCCTGTTTTTTTGTCCACATCCTGATTGAAGCGGGAGTCTGCGTAGGCGTCCGGTATGAGCAGGGCCTCGCCCTTGGTGAACACCGTGCCTGCAATACCCAAATGGTTGGGAAAACGGATCTCCTGCATGTTTTCGCCCATGGCAATGCGGGAAAATAGCTCATTGGTGTTGCCGTCGTTGAGAAAGATGGTGCCGCGGTCGGCTCGAAGGGCTTCGGTCGTGAGGCTGACCAGCCGTGTGAAGAGAACGTCCAGAGAAAGAGAGTCGGCCAGACGGTTGGACACCTCAAGCAGGGCAGTGAATTTTTCAAAGGTCTCGGAAATCTTATCCAGGAAGATGTTACGGTCAGTCTGGCTGAGACCGTCGAGAATACGCCGGATGTCAGACTGCTGCAGCCGATGGTCAAAGACCTGGCTCAGTATTTCCGGTGTATAATCATGATAGTCCGCCATACTTCATGCTCCCCGACCAGTCTGCCCTTAGTGTACTCGATTCCCCATGGTTGCTGCAATGGCCTTCAGCAAATCGTCTGCTTCATAGGGCTTGGTAACGATACGCTCCATGCCTGCTTCCTCGAATTCCTTCTTCTCCGAGGTGTGTGCATAGGCTGTCAGGCCAATGATGGGCAGGTCTTTGGGGACGTTTTCCACTCCCCCGCTGCGTATGATTCTCGTGGCCTGAATGCCGTTGACCACTGGCATCTGCACATCCATGAGCACCAGATCGAAGGGAGTGGCGCTGAGTTGCTCAATGGCCTGCTGGCCGTTACCCACGAGGGTGACGTGATGCCCCGCCTTCTTGAGCAGGCGCGACGCCATGATGGAGTTCACCTGCTCGTCCTCGGCAAGGAGAATCTTGAGTCCGCGCACCTCGCTGATGGATGCATCGGCTTGAATATTTGAGAAAAGCGGGCTCTCTTCTGCCTGTTCCACTTCCAGCGGTATGACCAGAGAGAAGGTGCTGCCTTGGCCGGGTTCACTCTCAACCGAAACCCGTCCGCCCATGAGCGAGGCGAGTTCCTGCGAGATGGACAGGCCCAGGCCGGTGCCGCCGTACTGCTTGGTCATGTAATCTTCCACCAGTGTGAAGCTCTCGAATATGGCCTCCTGCAACTCTTTGGGAATACCGATGCCGGTGTCTTTAACCGAGAATCGTACAAGGGTGTGGTTCTCTTCGGTTGACGGAATGCCTGTCGGCGCGATGCTCAGTGAAATGCCGCCCGAGACCGTGAATTTGATGGCGTTGAAAATGAGGTTGGTGAGGATCTGGCGTAACTTGGCCTCGTCTCCGCATACGATCTTGGGAACTTCCGGTGCGATGGCCAGGGTGAGGTACAGGGATTTCTCGTGAGCCTGAAGTTCCAGTGGTGTTACCAACTCCTGTACGGAGCGGTGCAGGTCAAAACACTGCGCGGCCAGTTCCAACTTGCCCGCTTCGACTATGGAGAGGGAGAGCAGGTCCGTGACAACCTTGGCGAGATGCCGGGTGGCATCCAGCGAGAGGGAAAGGTATTCCTTCTGATCCGGCGTGAGGTCTGTGCCCATGAGAATCTGGGTCATGCCCATGATGCCGTTGAGCGGCGTGCGCAATTCGTGGCTCATGTTGGCCAGGAAGTGGTTCTTGGCCTGATTGGCTTCTTCTGCCGCCCGCTTTGCCTCGCGCAGGTTGTTCTCCATCCTCCTGCGCTGGATGATGCGCCATGCACCATCCATGACCATGGCGAGTTGGGCCGCATCCTGATCCGTGTACTCCATTTCCTTGTTGGCCAGACCGGCTACGAGCACCACGCGGTTGTCTTCCACCACAGGAATATTCATGTGGCGGTCAATGGATAGATGTCCCTCCGGCAGGTTCGCACTGCACGGGTGGGTAGAAAAATCATTGGTAATGATCGGGCGTCGCATCTTGGCGGCTTCGGACCAGAAGGTGTTGGTCTCAATGTTGAGCGCTGCCGGACATTCAAGGGAACTGGATTGCCTCATCCCTTCTTTGGACCAGACCTGAAGCGTCAGGTCCTTCTCCCGTTTGTCCATGAGATAGATGTACCCAATGCTGCTACCGGTCATCTCCAATCCGCTGTCCAAAACGTATTGGAGGATGGCGCCTTCGTTTTCGTCCATCATCTGTGAAAGATGATACAGCGTCTTGAACCGCATCTCTCTGAGGCGTTGCTCTGCTTCGCGGAGTTTGCGGGTGGTGATGTCTCGCGTCACGGCCACGCAGTAGTTATCGCCATCGATGTTCTGGCTGAGAACGTCCACTTCGACAGGGATGGCGGCACCATCGCTCGCTTTGAAGATTCGCTCCAAACGAACAAAACCATCGTTCTGGAAAGAGTCTGCGGTTTCCTGATCGTATGAAAGATTGGGACTGAAGTCGCGCAGGGGCCTGCCGAGTAACTCTTCCCTTGTGTATTTCAGCATGCGGCAAGCCGCATCATTGGCATTCAATACGGTAATGGACTCCAACGTCTCCGGTGTAGGAAATGGGAACACAAAGACGGCGTCCCGAGTGTGGAAGCGCATCATCTGTTGGACGTCGTTTGCGCTAATCATCGCGCCTCCCCTCCATGCCCGGAACACTCACATGGGTGGCCACACACTCCAGCAGCCCCGCCTTGCTTACAGGTTTGGGGAGATACCCGGTGCATCCCGCTTCAATGCATTTGTCGCGGTCTTCTTTGAATGCGTTGGCCGTTACCGCTACGATGGGGACCGGTGTTTTTCCCTGCTCCTTTTCATAGTCGCGGATTATGCGTGTGGCTTCGTAGCCGTCGATGACCGGCATCTGGATGTCCATGAGCACGAGGTCATAGGGTGACCGCTTGTAGTATTCAACAGCCTCGCTGCCGTCTGAGGCGAAGTCGAGGCGGCAGGCGGTCTTCTTGAAGTAGAGTTCGATAAGAGCCTGGTTGCTCTCTGAATCTTCGGCCACCAGAATATTGGTGGGCACTCGGGAGAGATAGGTTGCGTGATCTTCTTTTGAGTTGGCGGTTGCGACAGCCTGTTCCACGGGAGCCTCCACCAGATCGAACTTGAGGGTGAAATAGAAGGCTGAGCCCTGCCCAAGTGTGCTTTCAAGGTGAATGTCGCCACCCATCAGTTCCACCAGGCGGCGGGAGATGGCCAGTCCAAGACCGGTTCCGCCGTATTTGCGTGTGGTGGAGCTGTCCGCCTGAGTGAAACGATGGAAAATCTGTTGCTGCGCTTGAGGAGCGATGCCGATGCCGGTGTCGATGACGGCAAAGGTGATTCTGTCCGGTGAATCCGGGGAAGTGGGTTGGATGGTAAGCCGTACTTCGCCTTTCTCGGTAAATTTGACTCCGTTGTCGATGAGGTTGACCAGCACCTGGCGCAAACGGGTTGGGTCGCCTTTGATCTGGGTAGGTACGCCCGGGCCTACGTCGATGAAGAAGTCCAACCCCTTCTGTTCGGCCCGGTCGCCTACGATCTTGCGCATTCTGATCAGAAATTCCTCGAGGTTGAACTGGACGTGCTCCAGCTTTACTTCGCCAGCTTCGATCTTTGAGAGATCGAGGACGTCGTTGATGATAGCCATGAGCATTTCACCGGACGACTGGAATATCTCGATGTACTTGCGCTGTATCGGTGTTGGGTTGGTATCCAGAATGAGGTCGCCCATGCCGAGCATGGTGTTCATGGGAGTGCGGATTTCGTGGCTCATACCGGCCAGGAATTCGGACTTGGCCCGGTCTGCGGACTCAGCACGTTCTTTCTCATCGGCCAGCTCACTCTGCGCTTTCTTTCTTTGTGCTACTTCGATTTCCAGCGCCCTGTTGACCTCTTGCATCTCCTGAGTGCGGGATGCCAGTTGCGTCATGAGGGTGGCAGAACGTTCCACGGCGGTGCGGATGTTGTCCATCTCCTTGAGGCGTGCCTCGGTCAGGTCGAGGTCCCGGTCGCCTTGGGCGATGCGGTCCAGGCCATGAACGTAATTCATGATTGGCGTCACAATGTCACGCTGGGTGAAGAAGAGCATGACCAGCAGGGCGCCAAAGAGGCTTGCGGCCGCGAGAATGCTGTGGCGCATGGAAGTGTTGGCTTCATCAACAATGGACGTGAAAATCGTGTCCGCTGTGGAGGCTGCGTTGACCGACAGGTTTGCAGAAAGTCCTTCAAGAGAATTGTTGATGCGGGTCCAGAGCTTTTGAGTGGTATGTTTGGTGGTCAACCTCTCTTGAAGCAGGGAGAAAAGAGTGTACGCATCGTCCAGGGCTTGGTTCTTCCGTGTCGTTGTCGTCTTGGACTCTTTGGTCAGTTGGACAAAGCGGACCTTGAATTCCTCCAGTGTGGTGAGGTTCGTGGCTTTGTCAGAGAGGAAGAGCAGGGAGATCATCTCCTTGCCGTTGGGCATTTTCAGTAGCTCTGCCGAGTTGTCTGAGCCGGGCATGAATCCCAAGAGGATAGTATTGCAACGGGCGATGATTTCGTCCTGATTGTCCAGAATACGGGCCATGGTCTCAACATCGTGGTAGGCGTCCACTACCTGTCTGTTGATGGTCATGTCCTTTTCAAAGATGGAGTCCTGGGAGAGGATGCGTGCTGCCAGCTTGTACTGGCGGCGTACTCTGGGGGTCTCGGTCCGGTAGACGATCTCTGCGAAGCGCCCCATGCGCTCCAGGTTGATGGCCGTGCGCTGGCGGTCGAGAATGGACGGCAGAAGCACGTCGCGTGACTCTTCAGCCATGGAGCCGATTTCTGCCAGCGATCGGCTCATCACCAATCCGATGATGAACAGGAAGATAAGTGCGATGACGCTATACAGGCCGATAGTCGGAATCAAACGAGGTTTGCTCCGTCGATTCTTCCCGTATTCGCGATTTGTGGTCATGATGAGCGCGGTCCTTTCCTAGTAAATGGAGAAGGGGAAATACTTCAGATTGATCCGGTCATAGGTGCCGTTGAAACGAATCTCCCTGAGGGCGCTGTTGATCTGTGCCGCCAGTTGCGGCTTGCTCTTTGCCACTGCAATGCACGCCTCACTGGACGGATCATCTGCGGGCAAAGGATTGCCGATGAAATCGAATCGCTTCCCTTTGTCGGATTGAAGGAAATCGAAAATGGTCAGGCTGTCAGAGAGGACCGCATCCACCTCGCCTTTGTGGAGCATGTCAAAGCAGTCCTTCATGTCCGGAGCAGTGACAATGGAGGCAGACCCTTCAAAATTATCACGAAGATATTGCTCCTGAACCGTTCCTTCCTGGGCGGCCAGCTTCATGCCTTTGACACCTTCGCGGGTCTGGAAGAACAGTGTGGATGGTGTGCCGACGAACATGGAGCGAGAGCGGTAGTAATAGTCTGTGAAGATGGCGTGTTCTTCTCTTTCAGGGGTCTTGGCCATGCTGGCCACGATGACATCGAATTTCCCGGCATTCAGTTCCGGCAACAGGTTATCCCAGGCAACCGACTCAAGGGTGCAGGTGGTGCCCATGGCCTCACACAGGGCCATTGCTATGTCAACGTCGAATCCGACGAGCTTGCCGTCCTTGTCCACTTCATTGAATGGCGGGTATGCTCCCTCGGTGGCAATGCGCAGCGGATCCTGGGCCTGTGCCGGTTTCCACGGCAGGGCTATTACGGCAGTGAACAGGACGAGAATGATCAGCCGAAGGGGCGTTTGCATGCGAGCTCCTATTGTCTTTTACTTATCGATCTTATGTCATATTTATACATTAATGCAAACAATTGTGCATATGACCCCGGTTTATCACAAACTTAGGTCAAGTTGGATTGCAGATATAATAAGAGGCCCCGTCTCCTTATGGAAAACGGGGCCTCTTACGTGGGGGGAAGTGATTGTTACTGACGACTGGAATCGAGCATGATCCTGCTCATACGGAGCATGCAGTCGGAGTCATCGGTGGATTCCGGGTCAACGGCTACGGTGTTCATGAACCGGGCCGTGACGTTACCGACGGAATCAACGCTCTCGATAAAGAAGGCACCGAGTTCGTACACGATGATGGAATTTCTGCCGGACTGCGGAGGCTGCTTGGGATCATAGAAGGCCATGAGCGCAACGCGGGGGCTGTCCAGCGGGTCTGGGAAAATACTGCCTTCAATGGACTTGGTGGAGGAGTCCCAATAGGCGTATGGATCTTCGCCTATGAGGTCGCCGGTGCCCTGCTTGACCGGTCCGGCCGAGTTGCCGGGTTCGAGGAGCAATTCGTCTCCCGGGCCGACCGGGTAAAGGCTATTGGAGCCAGTGCAGCCTGCGATGTTTTCGCGAACGGCGTCGGCACCCGTGATAGGAGAGCCCTTGTTGGCAGGAGGCAGGTCAACGAGGTTGTACTGGCCGGGGGTGATGGCAAGGCTGGGATCGCCGGGCTTGATGATGATTTGTGTGCCTATGTCATCCTGGCCGTAGCCGATGATATCCACGGAATCCACTTCTTGTGGACTCTCGACGTCCATCTCTCCATTCTCATAATACTTGGTGCCGGGGGCAGCCTGGTCATTCCAGTTGAACTTGGTGGGGACCACAAAGGGCTTCACACACTTGCTGGAGCAGATGCCGACGATACCGGCGCGCGATACTGCTCTGAGGTCCATGTTCGGTACGCCGAGAATCTTACCGAAGTACAATTCAAGCGGGTTTCCGCGTGACTGGAGGCGGTTGATGCTGACTTCCACCTGATTGGCGTCTTCCGAAACAGGGACGCCGTCCTTGAGGAACAGAATATCATCGTCGGTAATGGCGAGATCCGACATGTCTTCGTCAACGAGGTTGCGCTTGGCGTAGTTCTTTACGATGACTCTGAGCTGGTCATAGTCATTGCCTTCGGCCAGCAGGGAGTTGGCACCGGCAAGGGCGCCGGCGTCTGCCGCGGTTTGCAAGGCGCCGCGCTTGAGATGGGCCTGTCCGAGGTCGACGGCAAGGGCTGCAAATCCCATGAGGACCATCATTGTCAGACCGACGAGGACACTGGCGATGCCTCGCTGGTCGCGTCGGAAATTACTTAATCGGGATATCATATCTACTCCATCTTGGCGTAGGCCGAAGTGGTCAGGCCGTTAGGCAGGAAGTCTTCCCAGGGAAAGATGGTGTAGCCGGAGAAATCATAGGCGAGCTGGACACTTACCTCTTCCCCTAAACCCGGCTGTTCAGGCCCTTGGACTATGGAGATGATGAGGTCTTCGGGGAACAGGCCTGCCGCTGCTACGTAATCCTTGATCATGGCGGTGGGGTCCTCGCCGCGTGATGCAGCGACCACACCGTCACGGGCGGCGCGCGTCAATACCTGATTGATGTCGATGAACTTGGATACATCCCATACTCCTGCAAACAGAGGGGCCATGAGCAGGGCGAGGGTGAATGCGAATTCGGCGATGGTGGCGCCTTGTCTTCCTTCGGTGTCGCGTCGCATGGTTTACCTCTCGTGCGTCATGACGGCAGTCGCCGAAATGGTGCTGACCCCGGAAAGGGTCGGGATGAGGTTGTCCACTGCGATGAAAGTAAAGGGTACGGATACGGTGACATCTACGGGGGTTGAGGGCTCTCTGGCTCCTACGGAAACGGATGCGGTGTCAGTGATTCCACCAATGTTAAGCTCTTCCAGGACCGTGGATTCAACTTGTGCGTTGGTCGTTTCGGACAGGATGGCAACACGAACACCTTCATAGGCCGCGCCACGTACTACGCTCTGCGTCCAGTACATGCGGCCAAAATCCATAATCCCCATCAGGAGCATCATGAACACGGGCAACAACAAACCGACTTCAACGGCTGCTATGCCGCGTCGCGTCTTGTTATTTCGTCTGTTGCTGGTCATGTCGGTTTCTCCGTGATGGTTATGTTTGTCTTAGTAATCGCAAGACTTGTGCCATGATTGAATAAATCGTGGATAAATTGATTTTTTCATTAAATATCAAATAGTAATGATGGTTTAGTGGTGGATAGATCGGCGGCATTCAATTCATACTGTTTTTAAAAGGTCTATTTTTTGTAGATGTACAATCATTAGCCTCTACAGAATGTGGATTTAAGTAGGATGTTGCTTTTCATTTGAGCAAAGCATAGGTTCGCCTCTATGGAATCCATAGACCGAATCGATGCAGGTGGCCGCACCCAAGCAATTCTCTCAAAATGTACTGATTGTGGTGTCTGCTGGAAGTCCTGCCGGTTTCTGAAAGAGTTCGGCACTCCGTATGAGATAGCGGTCAAGGTGGCTAAATTGCCGCCCGAAGAGTGGCCAGATCCTTTTGCGTGCAGCCTGTGCGGGTTGTGCGGGGCCCTTTGTCCCGAAGGTTTGCGTCCTGTGGAGATGTTCCGGGAGATGCGCCGGGCAATGGTCCGGGCTGGCAAAGTGGATTTGAAGCTCTATGCTCCCATTCTGACTTACGAAGCATTGGGTGCCAGTTCTCTGTTTTCCATGCTTCGACTTCCCGAAGGTGGCGACACCGTGCTGTTTCCAGGCTGCACAGTGCCGGGAACCCGGCCGGACACCACTCGTCAGTTGTTCCTTGCCCTGAGAGATCATCTACCAGATCTCGGTATCGCATTGGGATGCTGTGCCAAGCCGTCTCATGATCTGGGTCGTGAGGCTGTCTTCAAGGAGCGCTTTGGGCGGCTGCATGGAAAGCTCTCTCGTGCCGGGGTGAAACGGGTGGTGACCACCTGCCCCAATTGTCACAATATTTTCTCCCAGTACGGTAAGGACATTGACGTAGTGACCGCTTATGAACTGCTCGCAGAAGTTGGTGTCGAAGCCGATACTCGAGTTGAAATGGATGCGGTCGTGCATGATCCATGCGTTATTCGGCACGAAGGGGGCGTGCAGGATGCGGTTCGAATCCTGAGCAAGCGTTGCGGAGTATCGTTTAAGGCGGGGCGTAAGGAACGCAGACTCACCACATGTTGTGGCGAAGGCGGCATGGTCTCCTTTGTGCGACCGGAGTTGGCTGATATGTGGACCAAAGAGCAGGAAGCTCTTGTGGGTAAACGGGCCGTGGTTACATCCTGTGCCGGATGCGTGGGGTCACTTGGAAAGTCAATGGACGCACACCATGTCTTGGACTTGCTGTTTGATTCTCGTCCGGAAAATGCTATCAAGCCTCCCTTTACCTATTGGGAACGACTCAAACTCAAATGGTGGTTTCGTAAAAACGGCTAGTCGCTGCTCAGTTTTTCCTTGAGCAGCTTGTTCTCCTCGGTCATGGCCTGAACGTGCTTGATGATGGTCTCGCGGCTGCGAAGCAGGTCGTTGAGCGCATCAGGTAGGGAGCCACCTTTTTCGTTGGGATGGGCCACGTGAGCAACGCGGCAATCCGCGTCCAGCATAATCTTCTTTCCGTTTTGGCGGGCTTTCATGCAGAAGCCGATGTCGTCGCTGGTGATCTGCGCGCATTTGCCTTCCGGGCTGTCGTATTCGACTTCGATACAGGTGAACCACGGGTAGGGCATGGACTCCAGCGCTTCCCGCTTGAGCAGGAGAAAGCCTGCGCCGCACCAGTCCACTTCAAAGAGGCCGGTTCTGTCGGCAGACACTCGGTTTTCCTTTAAGGAGATGCCCTCTATCCCGCTGAACCATCCGGCGACCATCTGTTTCTTGTTCTGCTTGTGCAGATATGCGCCGCTGACGATATCGAGGTCATGGGCGATGAGTTGGTGGACATGTTCCACTGCAAAGCCCGTGTCCGCGTCGACGCACAGGAAGTAGTCGAAGTCGTCAAGCTTCTGATAAATATGGTTGGATTGCTCCCCGTTGATCATGGCGTTGCGCGAGCGGGGAACATTGCTGCCCTGTTGAGCCACGATGGTCACGTCGAAATCGCAGGAGGCCCGAAGGTCACTGACACTTTTCAGGGTGGCGTCAGTAATGCGTCCATGTTTGGCGTAGGGAATTCCAACCTTGAGCTTCATGGGGCCTCCTCGTGGGCAGTTCACGACAATTGACCGATCTTCTCTCCTTATGATGTGGCTTAAAATCGTGAAAAAGTAAATGCGTAGCCTGTTTCAGGCAATCAACAGCACTTTTTTCTGAGTCTTCCACCCGACATTTCGTAGAGCCAGTTATCCATAATAAGAGTGGCGCAGCCGGTCCCCGGATTCACGTTTACGGCCTCGGTGGGGCAGTTACGCATACACGCACCGCACTCTATGCAGCCGTTGAGGTCTGCAATGTGAGCTTTCCCCTCTTTCATGATCAGGGCGCGATGGGGGCATACTGTGACACACAGACCGCATCCGACGCAGGCGTCATGATTCAGCGTGAGAGTAGCAACATCGGGAAGGTATCGGTAATCTTTCATTGCTTGTCTTCCTATATAAACGGTGCTGCCAGCCAGAGTATGGTGGCGACCAGTGCTCCGCCGATTTGCCACGGCAGTGATTGGCGCATCTCACGCTCGACGCCTGTGGGCGAAGTGTACGGCGTGGAACCAGTGAAGTTCATGGCAAGGTAGGATGCGGCGGTGATGTTCCAAATGAGCAGAGCAGCGGCTTGTGTTGCTCCTTCTCCATTGAACAGACTCGTCGCGAGTATGCCAGCCAGTCCTCCGGTCAGGGCTCCCTTGGCAGAGAAGTGTCGCCACGGCAGGTGGGGCAGGAGTAGTGGGACGGCAACACATCCTGCCAGTATGGCAAGGATGCTGGCTCCGGCAAAGGTCAACCCGCGACTCCATGCCGCGGACATGGAGTAAAAGTCCGAACCGATACCGGACAGAAGGAATACTGCCAGCATCACGATAGCCATGGGCTTGACGAACTGGAACACTTCAACGGGGATGAGTTCTGCGCGTTGAACAAGATCAAACGTGACAGTGCGCATTGTCTCGTCGGCCTTGTTTCCGGCCGCAATGAAGGCAGGCAGGTCTCGGGCCTCAACAGGTCCGTATACAACCGTAAACCCCGATTGCTTGCGAATGGCCGTGGCCGAGGTCCCGGTTGCTCCGAGTTGCGGCAGGATAAGGGTGCGGTGGGATACTACCTTGTCCAGCTGGGCTTTTTGAACGCTCAGGACAATCTCTTCGGTGGAAAAAAGGGACTTGCCCGCCGCACACCACACGTTGATGCCGCGGGTATCTGCGATGAGCAGCCAGACATCCTGACCGCCCAACTCCTTGCGTACGGCGTCAAAAGTGAGTTTGTAGTTGGCGGTGACAAGGACTTGTGACTCGGGGGTGGGGTTGCCCACACAATACAGCCCCGGCACGACCTTGTAGTCGTAACGGCCATACCCTGTTCGGGCGCCGATGGTCCCGAGCATGTCTTTGAAGTTCAAATCGGTGGCCACGCGAGGGACGGGACCGACAGCGGTGTCGAGGAACCCATCCACGAATGGTTCCAGTGCATAGCCCGGCTTTTCAAAGTCCCCGGCACGGGGGACAGGCTTGGGGCCTCAACAGGGCGCGTCGTCTTCCGGCGCCGTAGGCGTGCCCGGAGCGCAGTCAGTGGACGTGCAGACTGTGGGCGCACAGTCCTTCGGGTCCATCATATCCATGGGCTCAAAGGGAGGTTTGTTCAAGGTCATGGTTGCACCTCGTTTTCCGGCATCAGTGAGTCCATGGTCAGGCCCAGGCGAAAGAGTGTTTCCTTATCAATGCAATAACACGTCTTTGGGCCTTCTATCTCGCCACGTACCAGTCCGGCCTCCTTGAGCACCTTTAGGTGCTGGCTCACCGTAGATTGGGCAAGAGGAAGCGCTTCCACTATTCGGCCGCAGATGCAGCGGTCTTCCTTGATGAGTTGGCGCAGGATGCTTATGCGCGCCGGGTGTCCCAGCGCTTTGCAGATATCAGCCAGCTTGTCGTCGTTGAATGGCGTCATGAAAATCTCCGTTAATCGTTGATCGACGATAAACGATTAATGAGACTCTGACAAGTCCAGAATGATTGCGTTGCAACCTCTTGTTTCGGTTTAGGTTTCGCTGCCGGCTAAGCGGCGTTGCTTGCGAATGGTGATGATGGATTCCGCCGAATAGACGGCCACAGCCGACCAGATCAGGGCGAATGTGATCAACTGACTGGAGCCGAAGGGCTCGTGGTAGAGAAATACACCCAACAGGAAGGCAATGCTCGGTGCAAGGTATTGCAAAATGCCGAGTGTGGAGAGCTGTAGCCGCCGTGCACCAAAGGCGAATCCTATGAGCGGCATGGCTGTGGCTACTCCGGCACCCATGAGGAAGAGGTCCACATGCATGTCGCCAGCGAGAAACCCACTGGTCCCTTCAACCTGCAAGTGCAGGATGTAATAGAGGGAAACAGGCGCAAGAATCAGGGTCTCGAGAAACAGGCCGGGCAGGGACTCCACGGCAGCGATTTTTCTGAGCAGTCCATAGAAGGCAAAGGAGATGGCAAGGGCCAGTGAGACCCACGGTACTTCTCCGTAGCTGATCACGGCGTTGGCCACGCCCATGGCGGCCAGTCCGATGGCCACGTACTGCATGCGGGACGGGCGCTCTTGGAAAACAATGAACCCGAGGATCACGTTCATGAGAGGATTCATGTAATAGCCAAGGCTTGATTCCAGAACGTGGTTGGTGTTCACGGCCCAGATGTAAAGGAGCCAGTTGGTACCGATGCAAAGGCTGCTGAGGACGAGGATGCCGACATTCCTGAAGGATCGCATGGGCGCAAAGGTTTCGGCCCACCGTTTGTTTATGGTCAACACCAGCGCGATGAAGACCAGTGACCAGACGATGCGGTGACACAGGATCTCCAAAGGCGCAACGGACTGAACCTCTTTCCAGTACATGGGAAGAAAGCCCCAGGCCATGAAGGCCCCCAAGGCAGCAAGGAATCCGCTGGTTTTGTCGGATATGGGACGTGGTGTCATCGGTAACCTCTCAGCCGTAGATGCGGCTGATGCACACTACGCCTGCGGGTTTGAGTGGTAAAGCGGAAAGTTACCGATTGACAGATGCTTATGCTACTTCTGAGCCAGCTCTGTGGCCAGGCCGCCAAGTGTCTCGATGCCCTGTCGCATCTGTTCGCTCCATGGCGCGCCGCAGCTCAGGCGGATGTAATTGGAGAACTTGTCCTGCGTGGAGAAGATCGGGCCGGGTGCGATGCCGATGCTTTTGGCGCGGGCCTGAAAAAAGAGCTCCACCGAATCCACCTGCTTGGGCAACTCCAGCCAGAGCACGCTGCCGCCACGAGGATGGGTGACACGAGTGCCGACCGGAAAATGTCGTTCCAGATGGAGCTGCATGGTGTCCATCTGTGTTTCCATGGCGTTTCGCAGTCGCTTGATCTGGCGTTCCATACGCCCTTGTCTCAGGTATTCGGCGATGGCCATCTGCCCTGGAGCCGAGGTGGAGACATTGGTGGTGGCCTTTATCTCCAGCACCTTCTGCCGGAACTTGCCGGGCAGCATCCATCCCACGCGATAGCCAGGAGCAATGGTCTTTGAAAAGGAGGAACACAGGAGAACCAGTCCCTTCTCGTCGAACTGTTTGTACGTGCCGGGCCGCTTGGGAGTGAAGTGAAGGTCCGTGTAAACATCGTCCTCCACCAGCGGAATATCGCGTTCGGCCAGTAGGCGCACGATCTCCTGCTTGGCTTCGTCCGGTGTAAGGCTGGCATCCGGGTTGTTGAAATTGGGTGCAAGGATGCAGGCGGAGATGTCGAAGGTCTTGAGGGCATGAGCAAGCTCGGCCGGAGAAACGCCGCCTTCGGGATCAGAGGGGATCTCAATGACGCGCAGGCCGAGGGTCTCCAGCAGTTGCAGGAAACAGTAATAGGTGGGGGACTGGATGAGGACCGTATCACCGGGACGGGTGATGGAGCGCATGCCCAGATACAGGGCTTCCATACAGCCCGCGGTGATGACCGGATCAGTCGGTCCTGCCGGGATGCCGAGCTCCATGGAGCGGAATGCGATCTGTCTGATGAGTTCGTCGTCACCCGGGATGGGAGCATACGCCAGTGCCCGCTCGGGATTGTCGCGGATCATGGCAGCGGTGATGCGTCCCAGCTCCTTGAGCGGGAGCAGGGGAGTGCCCGGCGCCACGACGCCCAGTGGAATTTCATTGGTGTCGGTGCCGCCCACCGATTCGAGCACTGTCTGAATGAGGCCGATGCGAGTTACGGGACGGGGGGCTTCCATGGGCGTAGGGCCGGACTCGGTCCGTGGCAGGCGCATGGCCTTTTGCTTGACGAAGAAGCCGGACCGGGGTCGGGATTCGATGACCCCCTTGCGCTCCAACTCGACGTATGCCTGATTAACCGTCGAGATGGATACGCCCAGATTGGTGCTCAGCTTGCGCAGTGAAGGGAGCTTTTCGCCAAGTTGCAGTGCGCCGTTTTCCACCATGCCCAGGATGTGTTTCTCCACGGCCTGATAGCGGTATACGTCGTTGTTCATGGTTGTCATACTCATGATTACCCCATGGAAAATGCAAAACTGTTATGCTTGATCTTTGTGAAAACTGTATCTGTACTGATGGCAGTTTTTCTCCTTTACTGCAAGTGACGGTTTGAGAGAGAAACCTCGTATGAAGGAGAGAGAGAAAATGACAACGGATGTTATTGAAAACGAGCGGGTGAAATCGCCGTTGGCGCAAGCCTTCGGCCATGCATCGCCCATCATCATGGGCTATGTGCCCGTGGGGGCGGCCTTTGGCGTGCTGGCCCACAAAACCGGGCTGTCCATGCTCAGCACGGTGCTCATGTCCACCATCGTGTTTGCCGGGTCGGCCCAGCTCATCGCCGTGGCCATGTTCGCCGCAGGCATGCCGCCCCTGTCCATTATTGCCACCACCTTTGTGGTCAATCTGCGTCATCTGCTCATGTCCGCCTCGCTGGCCCCGTACCTGCGCAGCTGGAAGAAGCGTGAACTCGTCATCTTCGGTTACGAGATCACGGACGAATCTTTTGCTGTCCACTCTGCGCGCTTCGGTAATGGCGACCTGTCCAAGCGGGTGTCCATCTACACCAACATGATCGCTCACGTTTCATGGATCGTGGCCTCGTGGGTCGGATTCATGACCGGCTCCGCCATCCCGGATGTCAAACCGCTGGGGCTGGATTACGCCTTGCCCGCCATGTTCATTGCGCTCCTCACTATGCAGGTGAAGAACGGACTGCATGTGTTCGTGGCCGGATTCACCGGCATGGCTGCCATCATTCTGGTGCAGTCGGGCGCGGATCAGTGGAGTGTCATTATTGCCACCTTGCTTGGCGCAACCTTTGGCGCAGGAGTCGAGACATGGATGAAAAGATAGTCATACTGACCATCGTGGGCATGACCATTGTCACCTATATTCCCCGCGTGGCCCCGATGTTGGCATTGGCCTCTCGCTCCCTGCCCGAACCCATGGTGCGCTGGCTTTCCTACGTGCCCACAGCCGTCTTGTCGGCTATGCTGTTCCCGTCCCTGTTGCTCAAGGAGAACGCCTTTGATTTCTCGGGCGATAATTTCTTCCTCTGGGCAGCCATTCCCGCCTTCCTGCTGGCGTGGAAAACCAAGAGCTTCTTCGGCACCGTTGCCCTCGGCATGGGGTTGGTCGCCGCCGGACGATACTTTTTAGGATAATCACAGGAGATCATGATGAAGACTATTGGGTTGCTCGGCGGCATGAGCTGGGAATCTTCGGCTGAATATTACCGTGTCATGAACGAAACCGTGAAGCACCGCCTCGGCGGGCTGCACTCGGCCAAGATCATCATGTTCAGCGTGGATTTCGCCGGGCTGCGCGCCCATATGCTCAAAGGGGATTGGGACGCCATCGCCGAGGAACTGTCCGGTGCGGCGTGCACGCTGGAGAAGGCGGGCGCAGACATTATGGTCATCGGCACCAACACCATGCACATGGTGGCTCCGCAGGTGGCGGATGCCGTAGATGTCCCCCTGGTTCATATCGCTGATGCCACGGCTGCGGCCTGCAAGGAGCAGGGTGCCACCAAGGTCGGCCTGCTCGGCACCATCTTCACCATGGAGAAGCCGTTCTATCGTGATCGTCTTGCTGAAAACGGCATCGAATCCATTGTGCCGTCCAGAGCGGATCGCGAATTGGTGGACAAGGTCATCTTTGACGAACTGTGTAAAGGCGAGTTCACGGATGCGGCCCGAAAGGAGTATGTCCGCATCATCGAAGACATGGCTGCACAGGGCGCACAGGCCGTGATTTTGGGATGTACCGAGATCGGGTTGCTGGTTACGCCGAAGGATACTGATGTGCCGGTTTTGGATACCTGCCGCATTCACGCGGAAAAATGTGTGGAACTGGCTTTTTCAGAAGAATTGTAACAGTATTTTCCCATGTATATATAATGGATGAAAAGGCTCTCGATATGTAGTATAGCGTCTTGTTCGTGCGGCATGGTGAAAGCCTGCTAACAAACAAGAGGAGACGAGAGGCTTGAAACGCTGGTTGGCATTCATAGTTCTGATTATCTGCCTGCTGCCGTGCATTGCGGCGGCTGAGGTGGATATTCGGGTCGGTTATTATGAAGATGCCCCTCTCTCGTTTCGTGGGGACAAAGGCAGGCCTCAGGGGCTCAGCATCGATATCCTGCAGGAGATCGCGTCCCAGTCCGGTTGGAAGCTCCATTTCCGCCGGGGCAACCGCAGCGATACTTACAATTGGCTGGCAAGTGGCGATGTGGATATCGTCGCTGCTTTGCCGTTCAGTTATGACAATGCGGACAAGTTCCGCTTCACCACCCATTCCATCATCGCCGACTGGGGAGCGGTGTACGTCTCCCATCTGGCCGTCAACAACATCCAGGATCTGGAAGGGCGGTACATCGGCGTGGTCAAGGGTGATCCCAACGCCGATGTCTTCAAGAATCTGGCCGGTAGTCTTGGTACCGGTTTTACCCTGATCCAGTTCGACAGCTATCACGATGTGTTCCGGGCCATTGCCAATAAGTCCGTGGATGCCGGTATTGCCAATCGACTCTACGGTCTGGGCCATTCCGAGAGTATGGGCGTACACGCGTCCACTGTGCTCTTCAATCCCGTGAGCATCCGCTTCGGCGTGTCCATGGTCAGCGGGGAAGGGCTGTTGCAGGAGCTGGATGCGCATCTGGGCAAGCTCAAAGAAAATAGCCGCTCTGCCTACTATATTGGTCTGGAAAAGTGGTTGGCTCCGGTTCGTTCTTTCGATCTTCTTACCGATTCACCCTATCTGGTAGCCGGCATCGTCCTGCTTGTTACCGTGCTGCTAGTCGGTGGCCTGTGGTTGTGGCAACGGCTAACGCTGACGTCCTCGGAAGTTTCTCGCCGTGAAGAGGAACTTGAAAAGGAAACCAAGGTCAGAAAGCGTGCACAGGTCGCCCTGTGGGAGAGTGTGGAGCGCCACCGCGCCATGTTCACCGACAATATGTTGCCGCAATTGCTGGTTAACGGTGCGCGCCATGAAATTGTAGAGGTGAATCCGTCTGCCGAGTCTTTTTACGGTTATCCTGCCGGGGCGCTGATCGGGATGAGTCTCTTTGATGTCAATGCCGAGCCCCTGCCCAAGGTCAAACGATACCTTCAGGAAATCAGTCAGGGGCGCAACCGCCTCATGGCCAAACACCGCCTCGCTGGCGGCAGGGTTCGTGATGTGGAGCTTTTCATCAGTACGCTCTACATCCATGAAGAAATACATAACTTTATCACCGTGGTGGACGTGTCCGAGCGTGTGGCCGCGGAAAAGGCCCGGATGGAAAGTGAAGAACGCCTCGACCAAGCGGTCAAGGGCGGTGATCTTGCCTTCTGGGATTGGGATGTTGTGACCGGTTCCATGGTCTTCAGCGAACGCTACGCCGAGATGCTGGGGTACACCTTGTCCGAGCTGGGCGATACCTATGACGACTGGTTGGTCCGACTGCACCCTGAGGATTATGATCAGGTACAGGATGACATGCGCCGTGCGCTGGAGAACGAGAACACCAGTCTCAACCAGCAGTTCCGTCTGCGTACTCGTAGCGGGGAGTGGCGCTGGTTTTCTTCCCGTGGTCGTGTGTCCCAGCGGACAGAGACCGGCCAGCCTTTGCGTATGACCGGTGTTGCCTACGACATCACGGCGCGCAAGGAGACCGAGAACCGTCTGGCCAGTATCAACGAGTGTATGCTGGAATTCGGCTCTGTGCCGGATGAAAACATTACTCGTCTGACCTATCTGGCGGGGCAACTGCTTGGCGGCAGTGTCGCGTTTTACTGTCGCGCACGTCAGGCCAGTCTGGTGACGGTAAGCGCCTGGAACATGGAAGAGCATCTGGGGTCCGAAGTGGTGTCCGGGCACCTCTCTCATGATCTGATCGGGCGCAATGTGGAGGGCATGTATGTCGTTCGCAAGTTGCAGGAATCCCGTTTTGTCCTGACCGATCCGGACGTGGAAGTTCTGGAGGCCGAGACCTATGCCGGGCATGTGGTGCGTGTCGACGGGCTCCCAGCCGGTGTACTGAGCGTCTTTTTCAAGGATGACTACGAGCCTTCCGCAGTAGATGAGCGGCTTATCGGTATTATCGTGGCCGCCATGCGCGTGGAAGAAGAGCGGAATCACTCCGGTCAGTTACTGGTGGAGGCCAAGGAGGCCGCAGAATTGGCCAGCCGGGCCAAGAGTGAATTTCTGGCCAACATGAGCCATGAAATCAGGACGCCCCTCAACGGTATCTTCGGCATGCTCCAGTTGGTGAACGAAACCGAACTCAATGACGAACAGCGCGACTTTGTGGCTACCGCACTTACTTCGGGGCGCAGCCTGTTACGCGTCATCAATGACGTCCTCGACTTCTCCAAGATGGAAGCCGGGATGCTCATTTTGGAAGAAGAGCCGTTCGATTTCCGTCATATGGTCAATAGCGTGCTCGATAACTTCACGGTTCAGTCCAGTGATAAGCAGCTTGATATGAAGGTGGAAATCGCCGAGGACATGCCGCAGATTATCATTGGTGACGAGGCGCGTATCCGGCAGATTCTGTTTAATCTGGTGGGCAATGCCGTGAAATTTACGCCCAAAGGCAGCGTGACCGTGGAGTCATGGAAGCTGCCTCCAGTTGCAACGGGCGAACCCATGCGGCTTTTCATCACCGTGTCCGATACAGGCATTGGTATTCCGGACGATATGATCGAGTCGGTATTCCGCGCATTCTCACAGGCTGACGGTTCCTACACCCGTCGTTACGGTGGTACTGGCCTTGGCCTCGGCATCGTCAAGCGGCTCGTCGACCTCATGGGCGGTGAGATTGCCGTGGAAAGCGGTGGCGAGCGGGGGACGAGAATCCACCTGTTTGTGAAGGTGCAGGCCGGACTCGGTGTTCCCATGACCGACGATCTGCCTGCGTCAGTAGCTATTCAGGTCGAGCCTTTGAATATCCTTTTGGTGGAAGATGAGCGGGTCAACCGCATGTCCGTGAAGCGTCATCTGGAGAAGCTCGGCCATACGGTCACCGAGGCAGTGGATGGCCTTCAGGCGCTGGAATTGCTCAAGTGGAACGATTTCGATGTGACACTCATGGACATCCAGATGCCCAACATGGATGGCCTGAGCACTACCCGGGCCATCAGGGAGTATCCCGAGTACATTGCCCGGGCTGATATGCCTATCGTGGCACTGACGGCGCATGCCATGAAAGGGGACCGGGAGAAGTTTCTGTCAGCGGGCATGGATGATTATTTAGCCAAGCCGGTGGAGTTCGTGGACCTGGTCGGTGTTCTCTCCCGCCTCTCCGCTGCCGTGCGTAAACGGAAAACAGATGCTTGACGCCGTAGCCTGAGATGATATGGCTCTTACGCGCATGCAGCGCATCATCTTTTGGAGGACCGCGTGAACGATCAGATCAAGACTCTCAAAGACCTGCTGGATAGCTCCGTAGCCCAGTACGCCGAAAGGAAAGCCCTCAGCTTCGTGGGCGACGAACCCATGACCTACGCCCAGATGCAGGCAAAGGTTCGTGACCTCGGTATCATGTTGGCCGGCTGCGGGATTAAGCCGGAAGACAAGGTCGCCATTATCAGCGAAAACATGCCCAACTGGGCCATTTCCTATTTCGCCATCACCACCATGGGTGCCATCGCGGTTCCTATTCTGCAGGAATTCCATCACAGCGCGGTGCATCACATCCTCCGCCACTCCGAGGCCAAGGTGGTCATCGCTTCGGAACGTTACATGGAGAAGGTGGAAGGGGAGAACCTGCCCCATCTCAAGACGGTCATCTGCATGAACGACCTGTCCATCATCAATGAGGACGCTCCCAAGACGACCTTTGATGAAGCCGTGGACACCGCTCGTGAGCGTTTTGAAGAACTGGGCGAAAAAGCCCGCAAGTTCATTGACAGCGAAACCGAGAGCAAGGCTGTCGAGAACGCCAGGGATAAGTTCGATGAGCTGGGCGAAAAGGCCCAGAAGCTCATGGACAAGGTCGATGATGACACTAAGGCCAAGATTTCCGGTGCGGTAGACACTGCCCGTTCCAAGTTCGGCGAATTCAGCCTCAAGGCACGCAAGTTCTTCGATAGCAAGACCGGTAAGGTGTTTGTTCTTACCAAGGACAGCGTGGCAGTGATCCTCTACACTTCAGGCACCACTGGTCACTCCAAGGGCGTGGTTCTGACCCACGGCAATCTGGTCGCCAACGTTATCGCGGGTATCCAGACTATCCCGGTTTACAAGGAAGATCGTTTTCTTTCCGTGCTGCCCATGTCCCACACCTACGAATCTACGGTGGGTACGCTGGTTCCCATTCACTGCGGTTCTTCCATCCACTACCTGCGTCGTCCGCCGACTCCTACGACCTTGTTGCCCGCCATGCAGAAGGTTCGTCCAACCGTCATGTGTGTGGTCCCGCTGATCATCGAAAAAATTTACAAGAAGCGCATCAGGCCCAAGCTCAACCGTAAGGGTGTGGTCGGCAGCTTGCTCAAGATCGGTGCAGCCCGTCGCAAGGTCTCCCAGATCGCAGGTGGCAAGCTCATCGAGGCCTTTGGCGGCGAACTTCGCTGCATGTGCATCGGTGGCGCAGCCATCGCTCCTGAAGTGGAGAAATTCCTGAATGACGCCGGTTTCCCCTACGCCATCGGCTACGGCATGACTGAAACCTCGCCCTTGCTGGCAGGTACTCGTCCCGGCAAGCAGCGCCTGCGCGGCATTGGTCCGGCACTCCCCGGCATCCGCCTCAAGATCGAAGATCCTGATCCGGAGACTGGTGAAGGCGAAATCCTCGCTAAGGGACCCAACGTCATGCGCGAGTATTACAAGGCTCCCAAGGACACTGAGAACACCTTCACCGAAGACGGCTGGCTCAAGACCGGCGACCTCGGTGTGTTTGATGACGACAACTACCTCTATATCAAGGGGCGCCTCAAGAACGTGATCATTGGTCCCAGCGGTGAGAATATCTATCCCGAAGAAGTGGAAGCGATCATCAATACCTGTGATCACGTCATGGAATCCCTCGCCTACGAAGATGATGGGAAGCTGGTGGCCAAGATTCACCTCAACTATGACGCGCTGGATGAAGAGTTTGGCGTGGGTAACATGATTGAATCCGAAGTCCGCGCCAAGGTGCAGAAACTGCTGGAGGACATCCGCAAGGAAGTCAACTCCAAGGTCTCCACCTTTGCCCGTCTCACTCGTGTCATGGAACAGCGTGAACCGTTCGAGAAGACACCCACTCAGAAGATCAAGCGATTCCTCTACCTCAACAAGTAGTTGAATCAGTATGGATAATGAAAAGGCGCGCTCCATATGGAGCGCGCCTTTTTTTGTATCTATCGCAGCTGCGGCTAGTAGACGTCAGCTGCAATGCGCATGCGCACGATGGCGTCGGGGTCTTTCACCATGCCGTTCTGCCCACGGCCTTTCTTGATCTTGTCCACGTGCTCCATGCCGGAGACGACTTTGCCCCAGATGGTGTACTTGCGGTCCAGGCTGGGAACGCGGGTGAAGCAGATGAAGAACTGGCTGTCAGCGCTGTTGGGGTCATTGGCGCGAGCCATGGCAGCAGTGCCGCGCTCAAAGGGGACACGGGAGAATTCAGCAGGCAGTTTTTCGCCGGAGCCGCCCATGCCCGTGCCGGTCGGATCGCCGCCCTGTGCCATGAAGCCTTCGATGACGCGGTGGAAGACCAGTCCGTCATAGAACTTCATACGGACGAGTTCCTTGATGCGTTCGACGTGTTTGGGTGCCAGTTTGGGGTACATTTCAATGATCACACGGCCGGTGGGAAGGTCCATGAGCAGGGTGTTTTCCTTGTCCATCGCCAGGCCGGGAGTGGCCATGATCAGGGTGAGGACAACCGCAAATAACAGATTCTTGATGCTTTTCATTTGTAATCCGGGTTGAGGGTTACTTGAAGCGACCAGGGCCGTCCTTGGCCGCCTGAGCCAATAGGTTGAGATGCACGGGCAGACACTTGCTGAGACAGTACTTGTCCAGAATGGTCTGGCGTGCGTTTTTTCTGAGGTCAGTGAGAGAGTCCTGCCTGTTCAGGGCAAAGATCACGGTCTTGGCGATCTTCTCTGATGAATGGAAGTCGGTGAGCAATCCATTCTCGCGGTGACGAAGCACCTCTCGTACGGGTTCGGTGTTGGAGCCAACCATGAGACAGCCGCAGGACATGGCCTCAAGGAAAGACCATGAGAGCACAAAGGGCCATGTCAGGTAAATATGAGCCGATGAGGCCTGAAGAACCTGCTTGTAGAGGCCGTACGGCAGGGGGCCGGTGAAGTGGACGCGTTTTTCGTCCACCTTGATCTTCTCGGTCATCTCCTGCTTGTAGGTGCGTCCGTCGGGCAGCTTTGCGCTGTAGCAGACACGGTCTTCGCCCACGATGAGCACATGGCAGTCGGGGCGTTCTTCCAGAATGGCAGGCAGGGCTTCATAGAACTGCGGGAACCCGCGGTAGGGCTCCAGGCCACGGGAGCAGTAAGTCACCAGTTCCTTGGCTCCGGTCAGGTCGGCATTGGGCAGGTCCAGTTTTTCAATGGGGAGCCTGCCGCCTTCTGCCGGAGCGAAATATTGGGTGTTGATGCCGTCATGTATCTGGGCGATCTTTGGCTGAAATTCAGAGGGGAATTGGGAGCGCTGCCATGCAGTGGGTGTAATACCGTGGCGGCATGCCACCAGATCGTGGAGGATGGCGGTGTTGCGCAGACGCAGTTGGGCCAGTTGCCCGTCACTGCGGCGGCGTTTGTCAAAGGTCGTCTCCGGGCTGTTCGCATTGTAGTACCACTCGAAGTAGCCGATGAAGGGCGTGTCCGGGTAGACATCCCTCAGGAACATGGTCTGCCCCCATCCCGAGTGGCCGATAATGACGTCTGGAATGAATCCTTTCTTTTTGAGTGCATTGCAGGTGCGGACCATGCCGACGCCGTGGCGAATGGCTTCCTCGAAATTGTTGACGAGCGGGTAGTGCGGGGATTCGGGGAGTTCGCCATCCGGTTTGAACAGCACCTTGTTCACTCCATCAATGAACCACTCCTTGCGCAGATTCTTGGTGGCAAAGACCACCTTGTTACCGGGCGTACGGCCAAGGTATTCGGCGACATGCCGGAACTGGGCGGGGAAGTTATTGTGAGTGATGAGTATGTTCATGCGTGTTCCTTGTACTCGACTACGGACCGGATGCGTTCCCTATACATAGCATGGGATACCCGGCAACCGGGGAGAGCGCAACCTTTGCGCAAAAGAAAGCCGCCTGCGTTTTCGGCGCAGGCGGCTGATTTGGTTCGGGATGCTATTCCTTTTCTCCAAGGCAGCGTCTGATGTAGCTCTGAAGCTCCGCCCGGTCGAGGGGCTTGGCCAGAAAGAGGGTGGCCCCGAGTTTCAGGAGATTGGAAATGTCGTTTACACCCACCACCGCGGACATGATGATAATGGGGAAGTCCGTGAACTGCTGGTCCCCCCGGATGGTCTTGATGAGCTGCTGCCCATCCATCTCCGGCATCATGATGTCGGTGAGAAGCAAGTCAAAGTCGTTGCTGGCCGTGAGCGCTTCGTACGCATGCTTTCCATGCGGGCTGATGAACCCGACGTGGCCCATTTCCTCTACTATCTTGAGGGCAAGTTTTTGGGAAATTCTGTCGTCTTCAGCGATGAGTACCTTGGCCATCCTGTCCCCTCCTGACACTGTTCAGTTCCGATGCCCGACTTGCTGCGAGTGATCCGGGTGAGTCTCTTAGGTGTCTATTCACTATGCGCCAACTTTGACCAAAAATCAAAGCAATGGACAATTATAATCAATGAATGTTGTGTTTTTTCAGAAAAAAGTGAGAACCGCTTAGAAGTATTCCCCAATTCGGAAATACAGCGCCTTGGAGTCTGGTCCGAATGCTGCTTCCATTCCCATATACATGCGTTGTTCCTCGGAGATGAGATAACGGATGCCCGCGCCGCCAGTGGGGATGACAGGGCGTTTGTAGAGTTCTTTGGGAGATTCGCCGATCCAGCCCAGTCCGCCAAAGAGGTTGGCGGCCCATTTTTTGGATATCTCATATCGGGCTTCGGCCTGAATGGAAGCGGATTGCTTGTCGATATACTGGGCGTAAGGAAAGCCGCGAAGATGCAGGAACGGCATGTCGAAAAACGGTGTGCTGCCCGTGGACAGGTTCAGGTCGGCCCGGCCTGCCAGTACGAGCCTGTCGGTGGGGGACCAGTAGTGGTTATAGTTCATTTCCGACTTTGCGTAGGTAAGGTCTCCGCCCCAGACATCCCTGTAGTCCATGAGGGAGAACTCGAACTTGCCGCCCTTGGTGGCATAGACGCTGTGGTCAGTGGTGTCCCACTCCCCGGCCAGTCCAAAACCACCGGTGGTGAAGCTCTGTTTCAGGTCCGGCAGCTTGTTATGCAGTTCAGACAGATTGAAGCCGAGGTGCCAGTTGAAGAGTTTGTATCTGGGACCGATGAACCAGTTGTCCGAAATCTTCGCGAGAAAGGTTGGCTGAAAGGCCGTGATGTTGGCGGTATACTTGATGGGTCTATCGCGGAGGATGGAGTCATCGCCGATGCCATAGAATTTCAGGTTGAACTCTCCGTAGCCAAGGAGAGCTGTGCCTCGGAATTTGTCGTTAGCGTAAAATCCTTTGTGGAATCCACCGACAGCCCAGCTTCTGTTGGTCGAGAGCATTCCCGCGACGCCTGAAATTGAGTGGCGGGTGGCGTTGTTCTCTCCTTGGCTATCATTCCCGAAATCATCTTCGGGGTGCATGTACATGCCGACACCAATAATTCCCCCGCCCAGAGTAGGGTTGATCATGGGAACTGGCGCGAGGACGATTCTGTCGGTGAATGACTTGCCGGTTTTCTCTGCTACTGCTGACGTGTCCTCCATGGTTTCGAACCACATGGCGTCGCCTTCGGCAAAGCTGACGGTCGGAATGACGAGTGTCAGCAGCATGAATGTGAGAAAAGTGGAAAGCAACCGTGTCATGCATCAACCTCTATGCTGTGCATATAGTGGAGATATGGATTTGTACAAGTTCGTGCTGAAGTGGATGTGTTGTCTTCAAGGGGGCGTTACAAAAAAGCCCCGGTGGTTAGGCCGGGGCAGTCTCGTCGGCGCGTGGCCGGTTATGCTTTTGCAATATGCATGATGTCGCCAAATTCACAGGTCACCGTGTACTCTCCCTGAGCGGTTTGCACAGTGTATGCGTTGCCCGGGAACAGTGTGGTGGCCGGTGAGAAGCTGTCGTTGACCATGATGTCTTTAGCTTCGCCGTTGGATTCGAAACGGACCGTTGTTCCGTCTGCAAGAGTGATGATCTCACCGTGATGGACGTCAACCGGAAGATCGGATTCAGTGTAACTTGACATGATTTCTCCTCCTTTTGCCTTATGCTTAAATTTTTCCCTCACTTTTCCCTATACACCTATGTCATGAAAAATGACAGGAGAATCGGATATGAACCAGCTAGAGGGGGCTGGTTATCAGTCCACAAGTGATGTATGGGTGTTTTCAGGAGATTTTCAGTGAGTTCTATCATTCTTGTTGCAGACAGCGACGAAAACATACGCGCACTTGTCAGCGATCTGTTAACGGCCAAGGGATACCAAGTCCGGACTGTTGCAGATTTGCCTGGCGCTGTGGATTTCATGCGGCAGGAAGAACCGGATCTTGTCTTTGCTCAAGCCGGGGCATCGGATGAGATCGCCAACTTAAGGTCCACGGCGCTCAAGCAGGGCTACGACGTTCCGGTGATTCTGTTGGTGCCGGCAGATATGGACCGCCCCGGTGATCTGGTGCAGCAACTGGGAGTAATGACATATCTCCTGAAGCCCGTGGATCGAAATCGTCTGGAGATGCTTGCCCGACGAGGTGTCGCTTACAAAGCGGACATGGTCCGTGAGCGCAAGTGCGTGCATGAACTCGGGCTGGTTAGAAATTTCCTTGATGCTCTTATCAACACCGGAGACGAGGCGGTCTTTCTGCTGGACGCAGAGGGTTCTGTCACCCGTATCAATGAAGCCGGCGCAGGTCTGATTCAGACCTCTGTGGATGAAGCCGTGGACAATGACTACCTGACGTTGCTGCCCAGCCTGTCGGCGTCCCTCCAGAAAGAAGCCATTGCCAAGGCGCGTTCCACCAATTTGCCGCAGCGGATTGAGGAGTATCGCTCCGGTGCGGTCTATATCACCATGGTTCGCCCGGTCGAGAATGAGGACATGCAGGCCGGGTTTGTCGTGACCACGCGTGACATCACAGCCCAGCGTCGATCCGAAGTGGGGTTGGCCGAGAGTGAGAAGCGGTACCGGTCTGTATATGAGGCGGCCAGGGATGCCATCATCATGTTTGATCGCAATGACGGCACGATTCTGGACTGCAACGCGGCTGCCCGGCGCCTGTATGGATACTCCACTGAGGACATGCGCAAGTTGTCCATCCGCGATATTTCCGATGAGCCAGAACGCTCCATGGAGGCCGTGCGAAACGGCGTGGAGCGAGTGCCACTGCGCTATCATAAGCGTAATGGCGGCACGACGTTTCCCACTGAAGTCACCATGAGCCATTTCGTCCATGACGGGCGAGAGGTGACCACGGCCTTTGTTCAGGATATTTCCCAGCGCAAGGTAGTTGAAGAGGCCCTGCGAGAAGGTGCGCGCCTATACCGGGCCGTTGTCGAAGACCAGACCGAGTTGATCTGCCGCTATAATCCTGACGGACGGCTTAACTTCGTTAATGGCGCTTATGCCCGCTTCTTCGGTGTGGATGAAGATGACATCATCGGACAGGAGTTTTTTCCGAAACTTGCGCAGGACGAGCGGCGTGATCTCAAATCGTGGTTGCAGGATGCAGGCCCCGGCAAGCCGGTATTTGATCGCGAGCAGCATGTAAAACGTGCTGATGGCGAGGCCCGTTGGATACTGTGGACCAATCGTGTCATTCTCAACCACCGGGGAAAGGTTGTTGAGATTCAGGCCGTAGGACGTGACATCACCGAGAGAAAAGATGCCGAGCAGGCGCTGGATCTCGCCACGGCGGAGAAGGAGCAGTACCGGCTCAATCTGGAAGCCACATTCCGCAGTATTCCTGATGCCATTCTGGCTGTGGATAACATGTTCAATATCATTGCCACCAATAGCGCAGCGGGAACCTTGCTCAGTCTTGACCGGGACCGGGTGCAGGGAGTGGATTATCAGGAAGTTGCCGAGCCCGGGAATCCCTGCCTGAGCGTGCTCAAACAGGTCCTTCGATCCAACAAGGCCGTTCGCAGTTATGAGGCTGAATTGGATGTGCCGACCTTGGGACAGCGTACGGTAGAACTGAACTGTACACCGCTCATCGATCAGAACAAGCAACACACCGGTGCGGTTCTGGTGGTGCGCGACGTTTCCCGTATAGCTGATCTGGAGAAACGGCTGCACGAACGCCACGGTTTCCGTGGGATCATCGGTCGAAGCTCCAAGATGCAAGACATTTACAAGCTGCTGGAGCAGCTCTCGTCGCTGGATTCCATCGTGCTCATTCTGGGCGAGTCCGGCACCGGTAAAGAGCTGGTGGCCGAGGCCCTGCACTATGGCGGTTCCCGTGCTGGAGCCCCGTTGATCAAGGTGAACTGTTCGGCCCTTTCCGAAAGCCTGTTGGAAAGCGAACTTTTCGGGCATGTCCGTGGCGCGTTTACAGGCGCGGTGCGTGACAAGGTCGGGCGTATTCAGGCAGCCCAGGGCGGTACGTTGTTCCTTGATGAAATCGGCGACATATCTCCACTTATCCAGCTGAAGCTGTTACGTTTTCTGGAGCAGAAGGAATACGAGCGTGTGGGCGAGTCCAAGACCCACTCCGCTGACGTTCGCATCATCGCGGCCACCAATGTGGATCTGCGTGAAGCTGTTCGTCTGGGAACATTCCGCGAGGATCTTTATTACCGTCTCAACGTCATGCCCGTGCTGTTGCCACCGCTTCGGGACAGACAGGCGGATATCCCCCTGTTGACCGACCATTTCCTTGAGATCTTCTCCGGTCTGTTCAACAAGGCCTTCAAAAAGGTGTCGTCCGAGGTCATGGATCTGTTCATGAGCTATTCCTGGCCGGGTAATATCCGAGAGTTGCGTCATATCCTTGAACATGCCTGCATCCTTTCCCCGGGCGGGGAAATCATCGCCAATTATTTGCGCCGTGATCTGGTAGATCAGATGCGTGCTTCTTCCATGGTCGCAGCTCCGCAGCACCATACTTATGGGGCGCAGCCTGCCTATGCACCCCCTGCCCAGCAGGCGTATCACCCGGCCCCGACCTATGCCCCCCATGCGCCTGTTCCTCAGGCCGGTGTGCCGCAATACGCTCATTACACTCCTGAGTCGGTAGACTACCCTCATCCGGTTGTTCCGGTTCGCCGGGTGGACAAGGAGTATGTCCTCGAAGCGTTGGCTCAATGTGAAGGCAATAAGGCCAAAGCTGCCCGCATGCTCGGCATCCACAGAGCCACCCTCTATCGCAAGCTCAAAGCGTGGGGACTGGATAATTAGTTCCAGTCATTGAATATCTCAATCCTTCCCTGATTCTCTCTTTGTATTCCGCCAATATTAGGACGGATTTATAATCATTATAAAAGGTTGATATGATGCAATGGCTTCGTGCTGTTGGTAAGGTGAATGGAACCCAAAGTGCGAACGGAGTTGTTTTATATATGGCTGTTATTGGATTAAATGGAGAGGGAAGAATGTTAAAAACTCTGGAACCACAAGATTTTGACGTGGAACTGCAGAGTAATCGAGAGCCCTTCGTGGTCGCTTTCCTCAAAAAGAATGAGCGATTCAGAAATCAGTCTCAGGCTTTGGATGAGGTGTCGCGGCATTACGATGGTAAAATCCGGTGTTATCTTTATGATACCGACTATCTCGACACGGCCATGGATCGCTTCATGGTCAAGGGTACCCCAACATTTTTGCTGTTTTCCGAAGGGAAAGAGGTGGACCGTCTCATTGGTGAGTCCGATCAGGAGACTTTGGATGAGTTTATTGGCAATTTCATGTTAAGTCGGTAAATGATAGTAGTAAGTAAGGGCCGTGGTTCTTCGTTGGCGGTGGAACCAGTGATAGCCTGATGTGGTGGCGATTTCGTCCGTGTCGGAGGACAATGTGGCTCTGAACATCTTGAATTACAAGCAGGGAGCTTCGCTCAAAAGTCTCCTGACGTTTTTCCTCTTTTTCATGGTGATCGGCTCGATTGTGTGCGGCGGTCTCCATCTCCTTTATTCTTATTATATCAAAGGTTTTGTCGGTGATCTCCTCGTTCGGGAAGAGCGTGGTGTCGCCTTGCGCAAATCTGTAATCGAAGACAGCTTGAATAGTATCGGTGATGACTTGGAATATCTGTCCTCAATGGATAGTACGCGGCAATTCATTTCCGGTCAGGACGGCTTGGAAGCCGTAGAGGCTGATTTATTTGCTTTCAGCAAAGCCAAGGGAGTATATGACCAGATCAGGCTCTTTAATGCCGAAGGCATGGAGTTGGTGCGCGTCAACAATGATGGTGGCATTCCCTATATCGTGCCGGATAATCGATTACAGAGTAAGAAGTCACGCTATTATTTCAGGGATACCATGGATCTTGATTTGGGTGATGTATATGTGTCGCCCATGGATTTGAATGTTGAAAACGGTCAGGTCGAAGTGCCGTACAAGCCTGTAATACGATTTGGCGTGTCCTTGTTCAACAAGTCCGGTAGGCCGGTGGGTGCCTTGATTCTGAATTACAAGGCTGACGGTCTGCTGGGTATGCTTCGAAAGACAGGTAATGTGACTGAAGGCCAGACCATGCTTCTCAATAATCAGGGGTATTGGTTGCTTGCACCTGATGCTGAAGACCAGTGGGGCTTCATGTTTGAGGGGAAGAAGAATCTTCGCTTCTCTGTTCGGCATCCAGCCCATTGGGCTCGCATCCACGCGTCGGATTCCGGCCAGATAACGACGGCCAACGAGGTCTATACCTTCGCAACTATCTATCCGCTTCATACCCGCTTCAGGACCAGCTTTGGTTCCAGCAGTCCAGATGAGTCCAGAGATGGATTGTTTCCGGCCAACCAGTATTTTTGGAAGCTGGTGTCTTATGTGCCCGATGTCCGGACGCAAGGGTATTCCAGCGGGATGATGTTCAAGATTTTCATTATAGGTGCAGGTCTGTTCGCCTTGTCCGGCACGATAGCATGGATTCTGTCTCTGGTATGGGCGAGGAGGCGTAAGGAACTGGGGTTTGCCTTTGAGGATGAGATGTCTAGCCCCCTGACGGGCATGACCGGGAAGAATCGCTTTCGGGACACATTGGAATTGGTCTATTCCTTGGCGGAAAAGCGCGGCCGCAGCCTGGCAGTTATTAGTGTGACCCTTGAGAATCTGTTGGAGCTGGCCGATGTGCACGGTGACAATGCGGCAGACGAACTGCTTGATCTTGTGGGAGATCGCTTGACCGAGGTCTTTATGGATGCCGACATGATTTCCCGAACAGCGTTTGCGCACTTTGCCATCCTGTTTGCTGAAGTAAGAAGCCGGAAAGAGTGTGTGGAAGATGTGGAGCGGGCAAAGGATATAATGCGGGATGAATTCATATTGCAAACTGGTGAGGTCACTGCCAACGTTTATTTCGACTTGAAAATGTACCCCGAAGACACCTTGTCATTAAAGGAATTGCAGCGTGTCGCCGAGGTAGGGGAGAGTCGCGGATAAATAAATTTCGATAATGAAAAGGGGCATATCCGGAATGGATATGCCCCTTTTAGTTGTATCTTTGGCAAGGAACTAGAATTCGCGATTCATCTTGATGAGGATGCCTTTGAGTGTCTGCCGTTCTTCATCGGTCAGGTTGGCGGTGATGTCGCGGGTGAGCTGGTTGTGCAGTTCGTCGTGCTCCTCAAAAATGAGCTGTCCTTGCTCGGTGAGTTCTACCAAAATGGAGCGTCGGTCCTTGTCGTGTGGCTTGCGTCGGATCATGCCCGCCTTTTCCAGACGGTCGGCCAGAACGGTCAGAGTGCCGGTCGTGACGCCCATGCGTTCTGCCAACTCCTTCATTCGCAGTGCCTTGTGAGTGCCGAGAATCTCCAGTGCGTGAACCTGAGGCAGGGTCAGTCCTTTGTCTCGGACGACACAATGCTCCCATGATGAGAGTTTTTCATAGAATTCCACAATGAGCTGCGTGAGTTGACCGGTGTCGGGCATGGCATCCTATTTAGGCCGGAACAAAGTCCAGGTAGAGGGTGTAGAATCCGAACATCACTGTCATGACGCCTACGGTGCGCATGATGGCTGGTTCGATCCAGGGCTTCTGCAATTTTCTGATGAGCCCGGTAACCTTATATATGGCGAAGATAACACCGGCAAGGGCTATGGCGGTGCCCACCGCGTAGCTCGCAAAGACCGAGACGGCCTGTATGGTGTTGGCCGATTCCAGCGCGTAGGAGTACATGATGGCGACCGTGGGACAAGGTACGATCATGTTCACGAAGCCGAGCGTCGCCAGCCCCCAAACGGTGGAACGCTTGGCAGAGAGCGGGGTATGATGGGAATGCCCGTGGTCATGATGATGGTCGTCGTGATGGTGTGCGTGGTCATGGTCGCAGCAGGAGTGATCGTGGTCATGCTCATGATGTTCATGGCCGTGGTCATGGTCGCAACAGGTGTGGTCGTGATCGTGGTCGTGATGGCCAGAGCAGCCACACTCGCCATGGTCATGGTTGTGCAGCAGGTGGGGACGCCACAGAAGAATGGCGCCAAGAATAATGATGATACCTGCCGTTATCAGATCGGTGATGTAGCGAATGGAATCGGGCAGGCTGGCAGACACGGTGCCGAGCAGCAAGCCAATGGCGAGGCAACCGAGGGTGGTTCCGATAATGAAGGCGGTGGTGAGGGTGAAAACGCGTTTGCCGCTTTTATCTCCGGCAACGAATGGGGCCAGGACCACCCAGGAGTGGCCGCACGGATTTACTCCGTGGATGAGCCCCAGGAAGAGACTTGATTGCAAGGCGACGAAAAAAAGGGAATCCATATAGTTGGTGCTCCTTATTGTTTGAAAGTCAAAATAAACTAGACCTAGATAGTTTGACAGTCAAGCTAAAAGAGAGCAGTGACGCAACATGTTGAAATAGAGAGATAGTTGAAGTGAGGGGGGGCTGAACGTATGGGTGCGGATGGGGAAGCCGGGGTGCCCGCTTCGTCGCCCATCCGCACCATGACTCGTGGCCGGGCCGGGGTTCAAATCGCCCGCCACGGGATTGAAGGTCGCGGTTGTTACCGATTGAATTAACCATAGCGCACGCACTGTTTCGCGCAATAAAATCGTACCGAATATAATATAGGTTTCGCCCCGAACCATTGTTCAATGATTCGGGGCGAAGTCGGTTTATAATTCCCCCCGCTTTGCGAGGGGAATCCGTTGCATATTAGGTGACGTCGATGTCTGCTGCCGTGATTTCGTCAGTGTCGGAGTCTTCACTGAACTCAATGTTGGTGATGAGCACTTCGTCTCCGGACATCTGATCATTGGGGTCGTAGAAGAGTGCGCCGGTGTTTTCGCCAACGTCACTAAGGTAGATCAGGCCGGTGGTGGCATTTTCGAAGTCATAACCGCCGGGCGGGAGCTCGTCATCGGTGGTGAGGTGGACGAATTGATCTTCATCCACGGTGCCGTTTTCAGAGGCAAGCTGGAAGGTGGCTTCGAACAGTGAGATCTGATCGGAAAGGGTGTTGAAGTCGGTAATCGTATCTGCGTCGTCGCTGTCGAGGGAGGTGAAGACGAAGGTGTCGCTGCCCTTGCCGCCGGTGAGCTCATCCTCACCAGCGCCGCCGATCAGGACATCGTCGCCCTTGCCGCCGTAGAGCTCATCGTCACCGGGGCCGCCGACCAGCACGTCTTCGCCATGGCCGCCATCCAGTTCATCTTCGTCATGGTCGCCAATCAGGACGTCATCGCCCTGACCTCCGATGAGGATGTCGTCGTCTGCGCCGCCATGGAGGTAGTCCATGCCCTGGCCGCCTTCAAGGGTGTCTTCGCCTGCGTCGCCGAAGATTGCGTCGTCGCCCTGGCTGCCACTGATTTCATCTTCATCACTGGTGCCGAAGACGGTAGCCTGATCATCGGTCGGGGCGTCGTGGTAGTCTTCGCCTGCGTAGTAGACATCCACATCGTAATCATCGCCTTCGCTGGAATCTTCTTCGTAGTAGGCATCAGGGTCGTATTCCGGATCAACCGTCAGGGATACATTGTCGAGCAGGACGCCGTAGGTGTTCTTCTCGTTACCGTCGTCGTGGTATTCAGGTTCGGTGAAGACGACCGTGGTTTCGTCGCTGTCTGCGGTGAATGCGAGCGTGAACTGACTCCAGCCTTCCATTGCTTCGGTGTCGTAACGATCCGGGCTGAAGGTTTCTTCCTGGATGATGGCACCGTCGCTCCAGACCTGAACGATGAGGGTCTCGCCTTCAGTACTGTCCGGGCGGACTGTGGCGTCAAAGCTCATGAGGTATTCTACGCCAGCCTCGGTGGCCACTGTCTGGGAGATGTAGTCCGTGGCGCCAGCGTAATCGATTTCAACGAAGTAGCCTTCATCGTTGCCGTCAGGATCAAGCACGCCGTTGAAGCCTGCCTGCCAGACCTCGATCTTGGCGTTGCCTTCGCCAATCTTGATGTTGCGCGGTGCTTCGGAGCTGGAACTGTAGAATCGACCGGCATCCCAGCCGTCAACGCTGGAAGCGTTGGCTGCGATCCAAGTGTCGCCAACGGCTGCCGTGACGTCGCTGAAGTCGCCGTTGACCAGCAGGTTGGTGGGCTCTTCGTCAGGAACTGCTTCAACAGTCAGATTGATGTCCGCTTCAGTCTCAACATAGCCGTCGCTCACAGTGTAGGTCAGGGTCAGTTCGCCGGTAACGCCTTCGTCAGGAGTAAAGGTCCAGGAGCCTTCGCCGTCGCTTTCCAGTTCGCCGTCAAGACCTTCGGCGCTCACAGAGACTACGCTCAGCGGGTCGGTGTCCGCATCACTGGCATTGGCCAGCAGTTCATCTTCGGTGAAGGTGATGGAGCCGCCTTCCTCAACGGTGTAGGTTCCGTCTGCAACTGTCGGAGCTGCGTTCGGATCAATGCTGATGACATCTTCACTGGTGGTGTCTGTAGTGACCGTAACGTCGGTGTCAGTGGTGGTCGCGGTTTCTCCGAAGACGACCTGTTCGCTGCCGTCCTCAAAGACGTTGGTGGTAACCGGAGTCGTTTCGGTTGTGGTGGTCTCGGTCGTGGTGGTCTCGGTGTCCGTAGTAGTCGTAGTGGTGGTGACAAAGTCGCCGGTCTCAACGTCACGGACGGTGTCACTGGTCACGGTGGTGTCCACGCCGGTGACTGCGCTATCCGTTGTGACAGTGGTTTCCACGCTGTCTTCAGTGGTGCTGCTGACCAGATCGGTCATGTCATCGTTGACAGTCAGGCTGATGACCGCGGGATCGGATTCCACGAAGCCATCGGTCACGGTGTAGGTCAGCTCGACTTCGCCGTTCCAGTCTTCGGCCGGAGCGTATGTCCAAGTGCCATCCTCATTGTCAGTAAGCACGCCATTCAGATCTGTGCCGCTGACAGATGCCACGCTCAAGGTGTCGTCGTCAGCATCGGCAGCGCCTGCCAGCAGGGTGGCTGCGGTGATGGTGAAGACGGTGTCTTCGGTGAAACTGCCGGACTTGGCTTCTGCCGTCGGGATAGCATTAGGATCGACGGTGATGACATCTTCACTGGTGGTGTCGGTGGTGACCGTTACATCGGTATCTGTCGTTGTCACGGTTTCGCCAAAGAGGACCTGTTCGCCGCCGTCCTCAAAGACGTTGGTGGTGATCGGGGTGGTATCGGTTGTGGTGGTTTCGGTCGTGGTGGTCTCGGTGTCCGTAGTGGTCGTAGTGGTCGTGACAAAGTCGCCGGTCTCAGCGTCACGGACGGTGTCGCTGGCAACGGTGGTGTCCACGTCGGTGACTGCGCTGTCAGTAGTGACAGTGGTTTCTACGACGTCTTCAGTGCTTGTGCTGACCAGGTCGGTCATGTCGTCGCTGACGGTCAGGTTGATGGCCGCGACGGTCTCGGCCGTGCCGTCAGAGACGGTGTAGGCCAGACTGAGATCGCCGTTCCAGTTATCTTCAGGAGTGAAGGTCCATGTGCCGTCTTCATTGTCCACAAGCTCGCCGGGGAGGTTTGTTCCGACTACGGATGTGACGCTAAGGGCGTCGACATCCACGTCGCGTGCGCCTTCAAGGAGCGTGTCTTCGGTGATGGTGAAGGAGGTGTCCTCTGTGAAGGTGAAGGACTGGTCGTCTGCTTCGGGGGTATCGTTGACGGGTTCGACATCAATGGTCACCTGCGCAGTGGCGGTGTCGCCGTCACTGTCGGTAACGGTGTAGTCAATGGTTGCGGTTCCGCTCGCATCAGCTGCCGGGGTAAAGGTGATGTTGCCATCGCTGTCAAAGCCGACCTCGCCTTCAATTTCGCTATCTTCGGCAAGGTTCGCGTCGGTCAGTTCGCCACCGAACAGGCCGGTGTCGGCATCGCCACTGTCAAAGACATTGTAGGTGACAGAGGTGTCTTCAAGCACTTCAGTCAGGGTGATGTCGCTCGCGATCGGCCCGCTGTCGGTCAGGGCAATGGAGAAATCGCCGGTAGCCACGTCGCCGTCGCTGTCAGTCGCTGTAGCGGTGACGTTAACGGTGAACTCTTCGCCTGCCGCCGTATTCACTGCCTCGACCATGGGCGAGTTCTGAGTGAACAGGTAGCCGTCGTCAGTGAGCTCGATGTCCCAACTGCCGTCAGAGGAGACGAGGATATTGTAGTAGCTGTCCCAGTGTGCGCCTTCAGCGGACAGTTCGACAGTACTGCCTTCGCTGTCTGCGCCAAAGTCAGCAGTAATGGTGCCGCTTGCAGTCATTACGCCTGCAGCTTCGACGCCAGTGGCGTCAGTCGTTTCGAGCACCGGCTCGGAGTCGGGTGCCAGAGTAAGGGACACCTGAGAAGTGGCGGTTTCGCCGGTCTCGTCTTCGATCGTGTATTCGATCACGACGGTTCCTTCCTCTCCAGGAGTCGGGGTGTAAGTGATGTTGCCTTCGGTTTCGAACTCAAGATTACCATCATGAGGCTCATCGGTTTCGACGATTTCCGCCTCGACCATTTCGGCCTCGACAAGAGTTGTCCCGTCGGGTTCGTCAGCGAGGACGTTGATGGTTACCGGTTGATTCTCGCCAGCTTCGCTCTGCTCAACAACGACAGGCTCGGCAGGGGGAGTTGCCGTGTCGTCGACGGGGGCGTCATCGCCAGTGGGGGTGTCCTCGGACTGATCGTTCTGTGCGCCGAATTGTACGCCTTCTCCTTCGTTGGAGTCGGTTTCATTGCCGTACGGATCGTAGGTCACGCTAACAACAGGATCGAACTCTTCGGCTTCGCCAGTGCCTGCACCGGGACCAACGCCCGGGCCGGCTGCGGTTTCCAGTTCGAGGAGGGCTTCGATTTCTTCTTCGCTGAGTTCGAATTCCTCCTCGTCGAACTCTTCTTCGTCACTGTCCTCCTCGGCGTACTCCATTCCAACGCCGGGCTGGTATTCGCCAGTCTGGTTGTCGATAGTTTCGTAGAAGTCAGGGGGAATGACATCCTGCGGGGTGCCGGGCTCACGGGGAGAGTCGCCCAGGATGGTCAGCGGAGCTGCCTGAACGATGGACTGGATGAAGTTGGAGGGCATTTCGTCGGGTGCGATCAGACTTCCGTCGAAGTCGACACCGGAGAACATGCCGGCCTTGTCGATGACGATCTGGTTGAAGGCGTTGCCAATGAGTACGGTGTGACCTTCGCCGAGCTGGTCGACACCGATGAATTCACGGCCCTGGTCAACCTGAATCATGACCTCGGTGCCGCGGATACCAATGGTAGCCAACGGCGTGCTCAGGTTAAACCCTTCAGGATTCGCCTTGACAATTTCACCGGAAACGACACGCATGACTCCCTTGACCATGTGGAAGTCAAGCTGGTTGTCCTCTTCGGTAAAGACGTAGTCGTCCAGTCGGACGGCTGAATCCTCACCCTGACCAAGGACAGTGTCGTCGGAGAACTTGATTTCGACGTTACTGTCGGATTCTGTGATGATTTCTTCGCCTTCAAAAACAGGCGAGCCTTCCGTCAGCAGGCGCTGATCTGCGCCATTTACGGCCCATACCGAACCAGTCATGGAAATAACGCTTCCAATCTGTTCGCCTTGTATCGTGGTATCAGCCATGATGCCACCTCCCCCAGGCTATAAACTGGTATATTCTTCCTATTAATAGAGTAGTCACTATATGGCCACTAGCAAGACGATTGTTCGGAAAATAACGGGAAAGGGCTTGACAAAAATAATCAATAATTATGGTTAATTATTTGTTATAATTACTACACTTTGAAGAGGGGAATAGCGAAATAATTGGTTTAAAATGATTATTGTTCGGCGTTATGTTTTGCGGGGCATAATTATGGTGTAAACCAGGGGTGGCGTATTTTGCTGCACTTTGGTATAAAAGACTCACGATCATCGTTGTTTGTGGGTTAAACCTCTTCTGGAGATACACTGCGTGACCCCGACCGGACTTCCTCAGGACATACCGCTCGAATCAGTGCTTGATTCTGTGCCGGAAGGTATCTTTACCGTTGACCTGGATTGGAACATTACGTTCTTCAATCAGGCTGCGGCTGAGATTACTGGTGTGCCGTCAGGCGAGGCGGTAGGCCAAAAGTGCTGGGAAGTGTTGGCTTCTAACGTATGCGATGGTGGATGCCCCATGCAGCCATGCCTGAAAGAGGAGCAGGCTGTGGTGGGCAAGTCCGGATTTGTCCTGCGGGCAGACGGTGAAAAGGTCCCCATCGGGATTAGTTCGTCACCGCTGCGTGACAAGAGCGGCAAGATTGTCGGCGGGGTGGAGAGCTTTCGTGATCTGTCGTCAATTCACCAGCTTATGCAGAAAGTGGAAGAACGATATTCGGTGGAGGACATCCGGACCAATAATCCGCACATGATCAAGACCCTCCAGATCCTGCCTCCCATTGCCCAGTCCACCTCCACTGTTCTGCTGCTCGGCGAGTCCGGTACGGGTAAGGAATTGTTCGCCCGCGCCATCCACAATCTTTCTTTGCGCAAAGACGAACCGTTTATCGCGGTGAACTGCGGCGCACTCCCCGGAAATCTGCTGGAATCAGAGCTCTTTGGTTATAAGGCCGGAGCCTTTACTGATGCCAAAAAAGACAAGCCGGGCCGAATTGAACTGGCGCAGGGCGGTACTCTCTTCCTGGATGAAGTGGGTGATATGCCTTTGCCGCTTCAGGTCAAGCTTCTGCGTGTGTTGCAGGAGAAAGTGTACGAGCCTTTGGGCGGCGTAGAGCCGCAGCATGCCGATGTTCGCTTTGTTGCCGCTACCAACCGCGATCTTGAGGAAATGGTCCATAAGGGCGAATTCCGGCAGGACCTTTATTTCCGGCTGAATGTTGTCCGTATGGACATCCCTCCCTTGCGCGAGCGTACCGAAGATGTCCCGCTTCTTATCAATCATTTCATACGGATGCAGAATAATCTCAAGGGGAAATCCGTGCGTACGGTTTCCGAGAACGTGAACCGTATCCTCTTGAGTTATGATTATCCCGGTAATGTGCGCGAGTTAGAGAATATTATTGAATACGCCTTCATCCTTTGCGCAGGGGAAATGATCGAGACCAGCCACCTGCCGAGCCATTTGCAGCCCGGTAAGGATGAGTCTGAGCCGGAATGTGGTCCGGGCGCCATCAAGCTCAAATCCGGCATGGCAGGGCACAAACATCAGGCTGTGCTCATGGCTTTGGAACGTCATAATGGCAATAAAAGCGCGGCGGCGCGTGAGCTTGGTATTTCACGTGATACGGTTCGGCGCATATTGCAGCGAAGTGCAGCAAAATAATGCAATTGAGGTGCACAAAGTGCAGCAAAATGCGTCGAAAATAACGAATTTTAGCGGTATGAAATTGCGACAACTTGTCGTAATAAATGGATAAACAAATGTTTGGAACGGACTGTGCGTATACAAGTGTGTCGCCTGTCCGTGAAATTGAATCGGCCTAGGAAGCAAACTCAGGAATTATGGATATCTGTATTGCTGGCTATCAAAACCGGGTGGCGACCCTGCTGGAAACAGCAACGGAATTGAGGTTGTACACGCTCGAAGAAAGGGATGTGGTCCGCAGCGGCATGACGGCCATGCCGGTGGCAGGCGCCGCCGCCCTTCCGAGCTACCTCAAGGCCATGGGTGTCGAAATCGTCATCTGCGGCGGCCTGGGAAAGGCCGTTAAAGACGGGTTTGAAGCCATGGGCATACAGGTCATCCCCTGGGTTAAAGGTCCGATTGAAAGCGTTCTCTCCGCTTATCTAGAAGACCGCATGGACTCGATGATCATGCCCGGTCGCAGAGGATAGTCTCTCCGCACGATACGATTCCCGACCCCTCGTTGAAGAACGGTTCGTCATTTCGGCGAACACGCAACCCAAGGGGGTGTTATGGGTAAATCCAACTGGGATTGGGAGGTCGGCCAAAAGACGGTCGTCGAGTCTCTTTCCCCAATGCAAGGGCATGGCTGGCAGGAAGAGCCGTACGTCTCTGACGACGGTGAAAAGCTGGCCGCTATCGTCCAGGTAGACGAAGGTGAATTTTCCATCCGCGTTAATGATGGCGTTTGGGAAAATACCTTCGAAAAAATCTGGTATCCGCGATTTTCTCCCGACGGCAGACTTACCGCACTGTGTCAGCAGGACATGGAGTGGGGTATGGCCGTGGAAGGCGAAATGGTTGGCGAAACAACCGATTACGTCTGGGATACCAAGTTCAGTGAAGACGGCTCCGTCATAGCTAACATGCACAAGGGCATGGAGCAGTACGGCGTAGCCATCAACGGCGAGCCGTGGGAAGAGCTCTTCGAAAATGTCAACCAGTATGCGATCACTCCTGACGGTAAGCACTCCGTTGGCGTGGCGCAGGTCGAGTCTCTCGGACAGGCTGACATCGAAGGGTTCAAGAAGGGCGTCTACACGGTCGTCGTCGATGGTAAGCGTTGGCCGGGCAAGTACCTCAACGTATGGGCTCCGACTTTCGACAAGACCGGGCTTCGCGTGGCCGCACAGGTCCGCACCGCAGTACACGACTACACCATCGCCGTAGACGACCAGCCGTGGAACGAAATCTTCAACCAGGTATGGGAACCAGTCTTCCATCCCAGCGGCCAGTACGTGGTCGCTCCGGTCCGTGTTGCGGGCAAGTGGGGCGTGGCACGCGACGGCGCAATGGCATGGAAGCCCCGTTATCTGCAGTGTCTGAATCTGACCTACTCTCAAGACGGCGAAAAGTTGTGGGCCATCGTTGCCACCAGCTACGGGCAGTTCACCGCCTGTTGTAACGACGCTCCCTGGGGTGAAACCTGGCCTGTCGTCACCGACCTCGTGGTCAGCCCCGACGGCAACCGCGCAGCAGTCCTCGCCAACAAGGCCAACGCCGATTTCCGTATCGTGGTTGACGGTACTCCCTGGTCCGGCATCTACGACATGGCGTGGCCAGCTACGTTCTCCGCAGACAGCAAGAACGTCGCAGCCATGGTCGAGCAGGGTGGTCGCTACAAGATTCTGGTCAACGGCAAGGAATTCAGCCGCGACTTCGATCGCTGCTGGTCCCCGATCTTCAGCGAAGACGGCACCAAGATCCTTATCCGTGCCCTCGAAAACAACAGCTATGTCCGCATCGTGGCGGATGTGGCCCAATTCTAGGCGGAGGGAGACGCTATGATCGAATTGTATAATCTCGTCAGCGGTCCTTTGGCCTGGGTTGCCTGGGGTATCTTCATCATCGGTTCCATCTACCGACTGGTGACCATGTATTCTCTGGCAAAGGCCAAGGACGGTTCCTCCCTCGCGTACATGAGCCTGCCTTTTGGCCTGCGCTCCATCTTCAACTGGATGATCCCGTTTAACACTCAGGGCTGGAAGTCTGATCCGCTCATGACCGTGGCCACCTTTGCCTTCCACATCGGCTTCCTGCTGGTCGCCGTGTTCCTGGGCGCACATGTGGTTCTCTGGGATACCGCCTTCGGCATCGAAATCCCGAGCCTGCCCACGCAGGTCGGCGACATCATCAGCTTCATCGTCATCGCTGGCTGTCTGGTTTTCGCCTACCGCCGTCTGGCTCTGCCCCACGTCAAGGGCGTTACCAAGACCAAGGACTGGTTCGCACTCATCCTCGTGGCTGCTCCGTTCATCACTGGCGTACTGGCCTACCACCAGGTTGGTCCGGTGCTCCTGATGACGATCCTGCACATCCTTGCAGGCGAAATCCTGCTCGCGCTGATCCCGTTCACGCGCCTGAGCCATGCTTTGTTCGTCCTCTTCACCAGGGCGTACATGGGTTCCGAGTTCGGTGGCGTTCGCAACGCCAGGGACTGGTAGGCCACAACATTCACTAACGCGAGGTACGAACAATGAGTCGCATAGCTGACAGAATAGTATCAGATCCCGGGCTCGAGAACGGAGTCGCCGGCCTGACTACGGAGAAGATCCAATCCGTTGTCACCCGGATGCTCAAGGGCGAAACCGGGGCAAAACTCAAGGCATATCAGGAGACGTGCATGCGTTGTGGCCTGTGCTCACAGGCATGTCACTTCTACCTGTCTCACGACAACGATCCGAGCTACTCCCCGGTCAACAAGGCCACGGAGACCATGTATGAGCTCATGGACAAGAAGGGCAAGGTGGAGCCCCAGCGCATCTACGAGATGGCGCAGATGGCCTTCACCGAGTGCAACCTGTGCAAGCGTTGCGCCCACTACTGCCCCATCGGCGTGGACACCGGTTACATCATGTCCATGGTCCGTCGCATCTGCTACCTGCTGGACGTTGTTCCGCAGTACATCCGCGACACCTCCCACTCTCATGCTTCCACCATGAATCAGATGTGGGTCAAGGACGACGAGTGGATCGACTCCCTGCAGTGGCAGGAAGACGAAGCCCGCGACGAGTTCCCGGGCCTGCGCATCCCGCTCGATAAGGAAGGCGCGGACGTCTACTACTCGGTTATCGCACCCGAGCCCAAGTTCCGCACCCAGCTCATCTATCAGGCTGCCGCCATCATGCACCATGCGGGAGTGGACTACACCATGCCGTCACACGCTGGTTGGGATAACTCCGACATGTGCATGTTCATCGGTGACTATGAGAACATGGGGCGCCTGAAGCGGGCACACTTTGAATCTGCTCAGAAGCTGCGCGTCAAGCGCATCGTCATGGGCGAGTGTGGTCACGCATTCCGCTCCGTCTACGACATGGGTAACCGCTGGCTTGGCTACAAGGACTGGCCCGTTCCCGTCATCCACGCTGTGGAATTCTACTGGGAGCTCATCCAGCAAGGTAAGCTCAAGATCACCCACAAGTTTGAAAAGCCGGTCACCATTCAGGATCCGTGCAACATCATCCGAGGCAAGGGCCTCATGGATAAGCTGCGCGATGTCGTCCACTTCCTCTGTGAAGAGGTGATCGAAATGACCCCCAACCGCGAGCACAACTACTGTTGCTGCGCCGGTGGCGGCATCATCAACTGCGGTCCGCCGTTCAAGGCCACCCGCATGGAAGGCAACCGAGTAAAGGCCGAACAGCTGGCAGCTACCGGCGTCAAGGATATCATTATTCCTTGCCACAACTGCCACGGCGGTCTGGAAGACATCATCGGTCACTATGATCTTGGAATGCACGGTAAATTCATCGGCGACATTATTTATGAGCTGATGGAAAAGCCGGAAATGTAAGGAGCTTGTGATGAAGAAGAAACAGAAGATTCAGCTCCTGGCCTTCATGGCGATGATTGCCGCCCTGATGGTTGTCTACATGGCACCCGTCGCCTTTTCCCAGGATGACATGACACAGGTACCGGTTGATGCCTTCGGCAAACTGGAGCGACCGCAGGTCGCATTCGAGCACGATGCTCACAATGAAAAAGCCGAACTCGAAGATTGCGTGGTCTGCCACCACAGCAAAACTGACGACGGCAAACGCGACATGGAGAACTCCAGCGAAGGCGAGACCTGTGAATCCTGCCACGCTGTGAAACGCTCCGACGGCGGCACCCCGCTGATGCGCGCTTACCACCGTCAGTGCATCGATTGCCACAAGAAGTCCCTCAAGGGACCCGTGGCCTGCGGCGAATGCCATAAGAAGTAACCAAGGGGAAGATGATGAACACCACGCTGCTCGCACGAAACGGAATGCTGCTCAATGATTTGGAGCAGGAAGTGGCTCGTCCGCTGTCCGTGCTCGCGGGCAGGATTCGACTGGGCGAAGGATATTCACTGCGGTCATTCTACGAAATGATGCAGCGCTATCCCCAGTTCCAGGAGATCAGTGTGTTCATCCCACCCTTCATGGAAGAATGTGCAGGATGTCCTGATTCAGGTTGCGAAAATGAGGGTTTGACGCACCTGGAACTGGTCAAGCGGGTAGAGATGGTTGGATTTCCGGGCGAGCCCCGTTTCAATTTTCTCTGCTCCTTGACTGGTTGGCACAACGATTCTGAGCAGGAGCTCAGAAGCTTCCAACTTCACCAGATGCTCGATACGCCCATCCGGTTGGGCATGTTGAAGCACTCTGTGTTTGGCGACACCGTGAACATGATGGAGTTCGATACGGATTACAGTCTGTTCGAGTTCATTGAGGGGATTTCCTGGCAACTCGGTTTCCAGCGTTATCCTGAACATTGCAGCATAAAAGGATAGGATTATGTTTGACAATATCTTGTTTGCGACCAGTGGTTCTCCGGTATGTGACAGCCCGGCCAAGATCGCTTTTGACCTTGCCGAGCGCGAAGATGCGGAACTGTTACTCTTCCACGTTCTCGGCGTCCCGTCCCGCGGGTTCAGCGTCGAGGTTACCGATGTCCGCACCGGTGATCGTGAAGATCTGGGCGAGGATTATGAAGCCTGGGTCCGTGAAGAGCTCAGCAACACCTACGACAATCAGCTCAAGCTGTACGGCGAAAAGACCCGTATCATGACCACGGTCGGTGTACCGTCCACCGAGATTCTCCGCCTTGCCCGCAAGGAAAGCACGGATATGATCGTCATGGGCGCCAACACCCGTCCTGAAGAGGGTGGCGGACGTTACCGCGCCATCATGGGCAACACCATGATGACCGTAGCCAAGCGTGCCCGCTGTCCGGTCCTGATCGTCAATCGTCCGTGCAACACCTGTTGGAACCTTTTCTCCAGCATCGTGTACTGCACCGACTTCTCCAAGGCCGCAGATTACGCCTTCACCTTTGCGTTGAAGGTCGCCAAGGACATCGGATGTCCTCTGCATATCTTCCATTCCGTGAATATCAATGCGCTGGGCGGCAAGCCTACGCAGGAAGAGATCGAGCAGGAAATCGCCGCAGCCAAGAAGAAGATCGAAGAAAAGTACCTTTCCCAGGTTGGCGACTTCAACATGGTCGAAGTGGACGTGCGTGAAGGCGCTCCCCACGTCGAGATTCTGAAGTACGCTCGCGAGAAGGAAGGCGATCTCATCGTTATGGCGCACCACTCCAAGGACGTGCCCGCTGAAGAAGCTGAGATCGGTACCACTCTGGAAGAGGTTGTATTGCGCTCCGCCTGTCCGGTGGCCAGTGTCAATCATCCCGACTGGATTGTCGACTAACCAAGCAGCGGTATGCCCATGACTGAAGCCACCAAGAAAGTCCTGGTAGTGGACGACGAGATGAACATGCGGCTCTTTCTCAAGACGCTGCTCGAGACCAGCGGTTACGAGCCTCACCTGGCTCGTAACGCCCGCGAGGGACTCGAGCTCGCCTGGGAACTGAAGCCGGACCTGATCGTACTCGACGTCATGATGCCGGGAGAGGGTGGGCTGGTTATGTATCAGGGGCTGCAGGAAGATGAGGAACTGAAGAAGGTGCCGGTCATCATGCTCTCCGCAGTGGGGGCCGACACCTTCAGCCATGCCCTGAAAATTATGGGTGTGGGACATGCCTCGTATCCGGACCCCTTTGCATACGTCCAGAAGCCGCCCGTTCCGGACGAGATCAAGAAGATCATCGACCATGCGTTGGCGTGAATCGAAGTGACGGTGGAACTACCATTTGAACTGTAATTGTGTTAATGAACTGTGGGGTTTTCCCAACCGGCGTCGGGCAGGGGCCCGTTAGCCAACAATAGAGTAGACCGAGGGGGTCGATACATGTCTCGCAAAATTCTCATCATCGACGACGATCCGTACATCGTCAAATATCTCGTTGATATCCTTCAGGACGACGGGTTCGAAACCTGCACCGCATCCAATGTGGAGGAGGCCATCGGTCTGCTCAAGCAGGAAAAGCCCGATCTCGTCACCCTGGATCTTGAAATGCCCAATGAGTGGGGCCCGCGCTTCTATCGCAAGATGGTGCAGGACCCCGAATACAAGGACACTCCCGTCATCGTGGTCAGCGGCCTTTCCGGCATTCATCTGGCCATCAAGAACGCTGTGGCGTCCTTCAAAAAGCCCTTCAATCCCAAGGAACTCCTCGAAGCAATTCGCAACACCCTGGAGTCCTAGGGAACAGTCAAATCGGTCATTGGTGGCGTGCCCCCGTCGCCAATGACCACGTTGGGTAGTTCTCTTCCTTTCTACTGCCCAGCATTCCTTAAGAAGGCCTGGCCTTCATTCCGTGATCGCCCCTCAAAAGAAAGCGGAATGGAGTCCTGGCCTTTTGGGTTGTGCAGGCTCCTCGGTTTGCGATAGCGGCATATCTGTGGCGTTGCCGGGCGCAATTGAATGCTCGACGTAGCGCTGCTACGCCTGTGCTTCAATTGTGCCCGTCGCCTTGCAGCTATACCACTCTCGCAAACCTCACGATGGTAGTTTGGGTGGCGTCTTGGAGCGTAATACGATCTGGCTGTTCTTATTGACTAACTTTCGCCGAAGGCGACAATGGGATTCCAAAGGGTATAGCCCTTTGGCCGCCGGAGGCGAAATCACCCGTCAATCCCGCCGAAGGCGGTTTCCCCATCTGATTTGCCATATTTTCAAGGGCCTAAATTCTCGCCTATCCCTCTACTATTGTACAAAGTCGAACAAGTGGTATACTGTGCGCGCGTCTTAATTACGAATTTCATGTCCCGGCCCCTTTTTTTATTCTAGTCGACTGGCTGGGACTCACATCATAGATCACAGGTTTTTATCATGGAAAACGACAACAATCCTGAATCCGTGAACGAGGAAGCGGTCAACGATTCCTTATTCCCGGATATGACCTTCGAGGCACTGCCCGAAGAGTTGAAAAATGCGTGCGGACGTGCTGGCTGGGACAAACTCATGCCCGTGCAGCAGAAGGCGATTCCCTATCTGCTCAATGACCGCGACGTCATGGTTCAGGCCCGCACAGGCTCCGGCAAGACCGGGGCATTCGTGCTGCCGCTGCTTGACAAACTCGATCCCGAGTCCCGCGACTGTCAGGCACTGGTCATGGTCCCCACCCGCGAACTGGCCCAGCAGGTAGCGCAGGAAGCGCGCATGCTGGCTGGTGACGCCGGTATCAATGTAGTGGCCGTATACGGTGGCGTTGGCTACCAGCAGCAGTTAGACGCCTTCCGCGAGGGTGCGCAACTGGTTGTTGGTACCCCCGGCCGTATTCTTGACCATCTGGTTCGCCGCAGTTTGAATCTTGGTTCTTTGAAGGTACTCCTCTTTGACGAGGCTGACCGCATGCTTTCCGTTGGCTTCTACCCCGATATGGTAGAAGTGAAACGCTACCTGCCCCGTAAGATTAATGGGGCATACATGTTCTCCGCAACTTTTCCCCAGTCCGTGCTGCGACTGGCAAAAGAGTTCATGTACGAGCCGGAATTTCTGAGCCTCTCCAGTGACGAGACCAATGTTACCTCTATCGCGCATCAATTTGTCGAGGTCGAGGCCATGGGTAAGGAGCGCAAGCTCATCAAGCTCATTGAGCTGGAGAATCCTTCTTCTGCCGTCATTTTTTCCAACACCAAGCGCAATGTGGAATTCATCGCCGCGCTGCTCTCCCAGTTCGGCTTTGATGCCGAGGGTCTGACTTCTGACTTGACGCAGAACAAGCGTGAGAAGCTCATGGCCCGCATCAAGGAAGGCAAACTGCGCTTCCTGGTAGCCACTGATGTTGCTGCGCGCGGTATTGATATTCCCGAGCTGTCTCACGTCTTCATGATGGAGCCACCGGAAGATCCTGAATCCTATGTGCACCGTGCTGGCCGTACAGGCCGCGCTGGCGCATCCGGTGTCGCCATTACGCTGGTGGACGTCATCCAGAAGATGGAGCTGGAGCGTATCGCTTCCCGCTTCAAGATCAAGTTCGAGGAAATCAAGAACCCCACCGATGAAGACGTTGCCGCCATCATCGATGAGCGCCTGACCGCGCTGCTGGAAAAGCAGTTCCGCAAGCTCAAGCCGCTGGAGCGTGAACGTGCTTCCCGCTTCCTGCCGCTGGTGAAAAAGTTTGCTGAAGACGATGAATCCATGGGCCTCCTCGCCATGCTGTTGGATGAAATTTACCAGAACACCCTGCATGGCAAGCCGGTCGAACCGGTGGTGAAGCAGGAACAGCCCGCACAACCCAAGCAGGGTAAGCCCAAGCAGAAGCGTTCTCGTGGCCGCAAGCCCGGCAATGGTGAGGGGCAGGGACGTCGTTCCGGCAACGGTGGTGGTCCCAAAAAGGAACAGCCCAAGCGGGAATCCAAACCTGAAGCTCGTTCCGAGAAGCCCAAACGCGAAAAGCGTGACGAGCCCCGTCAGGAGCGCAAGGAATCTGCTCCCCGTCAGGAGAAGCCTTCGCAGGCCGCATCCGAAGAGGGCGATAGCAAATCCCGTCCGCGTCGTCGTAGACGTCGTCGTCCACGCCGCCGCTAGCAGGCATGCCAGAAAACAATCTCATAATGGGACTGGCCGCAGGTTACCACTACGGTGATGTGCGGCCTTTTCTCGCGTCTTTGGATCAGTGCGGCTATCAGGGTGACTGCGTTATGTTCGTGACTCGCACCACGCGTGATATTGACCGCATGGAAGCCCACGGCATCAAGGTGATACCGGGCGTTCGGCCAGACAATATGAAACATGTGTCCCAGAACGCTTATCGTTACTTCCGCTATGCAGATTTTCTGCGCGAAGCCGACCATACCTATGACCGCATTCTGATTGCCGATGTGCGTGACGTGGTGTTCCAGCGTCATCCCTTTGAATTCGATTGGCTCCCCGGTCTCAACTGTGCGTTGGAAGACAAGAGCCGGACAATCGGCCGTTGTCCGTACAACCGCCGCTGGGTGGAGATGCATCAGGGCGAAGAGGTCTTGCAGTCGTTGTTCGACAAGCAGGTATCCTGCTCCGGCACCACGGTTGGCGATCACGAATCCATGGTGCAGTATCTGGACACCATGCTCTCCCGTCTGTGGCCGTTTGAACAGCGGGAAAACATGGCCGGATACGATCAGGGCGTACACAACACCATCGTCCACAACAACGAGGTGCCCGGTGTCCGTTTCGTGGATAACTCCGGCCCTATCATGACTCTCGGCATGACCGAGAGTGATCCTGAGTTGGATGATGAAGGGTACGTGCTCAACGAAAGCGGAGAGCGCGCGCACATTGTTCACCAGTATGACCGCAAGCCGGAGCTCTTCAAGATGATCCGGCAGCGGTACGCATAGACTCCCCAACTTTTTTAGGTCATCATCCCATCATGAACGACACTCGTCCGCATATTGAACAGCCTGCCGTGCTGCCCATGTCCCGTAAGGAGATGGATAAGCTCGGTTGGGACGCCATCGACATCCTGCTCGTCACTGGTGACGGGTACGTGGATCACCCTTCTTTCGGCGCAGCCCTGTTGGGCCGCTGGCTGGTGCACCACGGTTTTCGCGTGGGCATCTGCGCACAGCCGCGCTGGGATCGTCCCGACGATGTGACGCGCATGGGTCGTCCGACCTTGTTCGCGGGTGTTACCGCCGGGTCGCTGGATTCCATGCTGGCCCATTACACGGCATTTCGTAAGAAGCGGAGTGACGATGCCTATACGCCGGGTGGTATGGCGGGGAGCCGTCCCAATCGAGCCTGCATCGCATACACCAATGTGGTGCAGCGGGCCTTTCCCGGTCTGCCTGTGATGCTGGGTGGCATCGAGGCGTCCCTACGACGGATTTCCCATTATGATTTCTGGTCCGACTCCATCCGTCGATCCGTGCTGCTGGACTCCAAGGCCATGGCCATTACGTACGGTATGGCCGAGAATTCCATCGTGGCGTTGGCCAATGCCATCCGCGATGCCGAGGATCGCTCCATCAAGGCGCTTCGCCCCACACTGGTGTCCATCCCCGGTGTGGTGGTGGCGGGAGCGCGCAAGGATATTCCCGAAGATGCTGATGTGATTGAGTTCCCTTCCCACGAGGAAGTGGTGGCTGATCCGCAGGCACTGATCAAGGCCACGCTGCTCATGGAGCAGCAGGTACATCAGAATAAACAGGTGGCCGTGCAGGAGTGCGGCGGCAGGGCGGTCATTCTGACTCCCCCTGGCGAGCCGTTGGATTCAGACGGTCTGGACGAATTGGCAGCTTTGCCGTTCTCCCGGTTGCCGCATCCGTCCTACAAGGAGCGCATTCCTGCTGCGGATATGATCAAGACCTCCATCAATGCTCACCGCGGTTGTGCCGGAGGCTGCTCCTTCTGCACGCTGGCTCTGCATCAGGGGCGGCGGATTCGCTCTCGCAGCAAGGAATCTATCCTGCAGGAAGCGGAGCGTATTACCGAGGTAAAAGGCTGGACCGGGTCCATCAGTGATGTGGGCGGCCCCAGTGCCAATATGTGGGGTGCTCATTGTGCTTCAGATCAATCAAAGTGTAAACGTTCCAGTTGTTTAACGCCTGCCATTTGTAAACACTACAAGGTTGCGCAAAAAGACTTCGTTAACCTGCTTCGAAGCATTACGGACCTTCAATCCGTAAAGCATGTGCGCGTGGCTTCTGGCTGGCGAATCGATCTGGCGTTGCAGGATATGTCGTCCTTGTCCTGCCTCATCCGTGAGTTTGTGGGCGGTCAGGCCAAGGTGGCCCCTGAGCATCAGGTGGACCATGTCCTGAAACTGATGCGCAAACCCAAGTTCAATGCGTTTGAGAAGTTTCTCGATTTGTTCGGCAGGGAGTCGCAAAAGGCTGGCAAGAAGCAGTTCGTGATTCCTTATCTTATGAGTGCCTTCCCCGGTTGTACCGATGATGACATGCGTGAACTGGGCGACTGGCTTCGCTCGCAGGGATGGAAACCGGAGCAGGTGCAGTGCTTCATCCCATTGCCCGGTACGGCTGCAGCAGCCATGTTCCACGCCGAGACCGATCTGGAAGGTAATTCCATCTATGTTGCCAAGTCCGATGCAGACCGCCTTCGTCAGCATGGCATCCTGATGCCCACTCGTGGTCGTCCGCCCAAGGTCAAGAAGGGAGGCGGCTCGCAGAAGCATAAGTCTGATTCTCGGAAGCCACATGAAAAGGGTCGAAAAGGTGGGCCCTCTCAAGGGGGGAAAGGTCGAAAGCAGGCAAACTCCAAAAGAGGCAAGCATCCCCGCTCTCGTGGTAAATAGCCATACGCCTGTGTTATTATCGACAATAACCTTGGTGGGTTAATCCAAGTATAAGTTGCAGTATTGTAACATTGAATTGTTACAATTGTCGTGAACTCGTGTCTAAAGTGTCGCGTCTCATTTAGCTACACTTTAACACTTGGGTTGCCCACATGTTGAAATTCGGATTTCAAAGCAAGCTGACTATCGCCTCCCTGCTGATCGTCCTCCTGACCATCGCCTGCATGTCTGGCGTCAACTTCTATAATTCTCGCAGTGAATACCTCGACAACGGTGTGGCTGCTTTGGAAGACGTCTCTTCCACATTGGCCGAAACCGTGGCCATGCAGGATCGGCTCGCCCGTCGCAAGATCGGTTCGGATCTGAATATCTTCAGCCGCGTCATGGGCATCAGCGGCCTCCCCATGTTCGAGATGCTCTATGATGTGGACATGACCATCAAGAATCAGGTCTCTGGCGCATCGGAAGACGTCACCATTCCCGCCTTCAAGCTCGGCTCGAAATATTTGCACGAAAGTTCCAAGCTGGTGGACTCCATGGCTGAAACGGCCGAAGTGCTGTCCTCTGTCCTCCAACTCAATAATGAACGTCTTGTTCGTGTATCCACCACCATCAAAAATGGTGCAGATGAGCCTTTGCAGGGAGTATTTATCCCAGCTGACCATCCTGCCTACGCCGCCATTCATGCAGGAGAGCGGTTCGAGGGTATCGCCAATCTGGAGGGCGGCTGGTACGTAGTCGCCTATCAGGCCATTCGTGACTTCGACGAGAACGTCATGGGCGCACTGGAAGTGGCTCGGCCGGTAATTTCTACTGATTTCTCCAAGTTCATTCAGGAGGTAAATGTAGGAGGCAAGGGCTATTCCTATGTTGTTAAGGCTAATGGTGAATTTCCGGTGGCCCCGAAAGACGCTGCCGCCGCAGATGCTCTCAGGGCACTCATTGCGCAGGATAATGACCTGAAATCGATGGGAGGCACCGTCAATCTGGCTGTCGGTGATGATGAGGTCTGGTCCCGAGTGGTCTACTTCGAGCCGTGGGATGCTTATCTCGTGACAAGCGTGAACAGTTCGGAGCTGTTGGCCGGAGTTGATCGTCGCATCCTCATGGGCGCATTGACCTCCAGCGTGCTGCCACTGGTACTTGCCCTTATCATTATCTGGTTTGTCAGCCGTCAGTTGGTGGCCCCCATGAACAAGCTGGCGAGCACAGCCGATACCGTGAGCCAGGGTAATTTTGAATGTGATTTTTCCTACGGTGTCAATGACGCCATCGGCCGCACCATGGCCTCGGTTCAGGACATGGTTCGTGAAATGAAGAAACAGCTCGGTTTCAGCCGGGGTGTGCTGGACGGCGTCACCATCCCTTGTGCGGTGGTTGATCTGGACAACTGCATTACCCATTTCAACAGTGCTGCTGCCAAAATGCTCGGTAAGCGCAAAGAGTTTATCAATTACTATGGCCTGACGCTCAATGAGGTCATCTATCATGACCCCAAGCGCAAGACGCTGACGCAGGTCGCCATGAAGAAGCGCGAGCAGGTGGAATGGGAGATTGAGCTGACTCGCGATATCGACAATAAGACCGTCATCCTGCATGTGGTGTCCACGCCGATTTATGATCTGGATAATGAACTCATCGGTGCCATCACTATTTGGGTGGATCTCACTGAGGAGCGCAGACAGAAGGAAGCGGTCGAGGCCAAGAATGTGCTTATCGAGCAGGCCGCCCGCGATGCCAACGACATCGCCCGTGCCGTAACCGATTCCGCCATGGGATTGGCTGATCAGATCAAAAGTGCCAGCGACGGTGCCATGGAACAGCGCAACCGTTCCATGGAGGCTTCGTCTGCCGTGGATGCCATGGCGAACACGGTTGCTGAAGTGGCCAACAGCGCTTCGACCACTGCTCGCATGTCCGAAGAGACCAGCGAGTTGGCCCGCTCCGGTGCGGAGATTGTGGATCGTTCGGTGGTCATGATTCGGGACGTTCACGAACAGTCCGAAGGGCTACGCAAGCAGATGGACGAATTGGGTGAGCACGCAAAGGGTATCGGCGCCATCATGGGCGTGATTACCGATATCGCAGACCAGACAAACCTGCTGGCCCTGAATGCCGCCATCGAAGCAGCCCGCGCTGGTGAGGCTGGACGCGGCTTTGCCGTTGTTGCCGACGAGGTGCGCAAGTTGGCAGAGAAAACCATGGACGCCACCCATGAGGTCGGTGACTATATTCGATCCATTCAGCAGTCCGCAGCCAGTAATATTGAAAGCAATGACAAGGCCAACAAAGCGTTGGATGAATGCCGCGAGATGATTGAGCAGTCGGGTGATTCCCTCCATTCCATCGTGGCCAAGGCAGACGAGGCTGCCTCTCAGGTACAGGATATTGCCGCCGCAGCCGAAGAACAGTCCGCAGCCAGTGAGCGCATCAGTGAAGCCACGGATTCGGTCAACCGGATTGCGGGCGAGACTGCAGATGCCATGCAGGAGGCCGAAGCGGCCATCCATGATCTGAATAATCTTGCTCAGGGATTGCGTGAAGCTATAGATAAGATGCAGGCCTAGAACGAGGCTTGTAAATCTCTATTTCATACTGAAATGGTTCGGTTTTTGCCGGATCATATCGAAATCATGAGCGTTGACTTTGCCTACTGGTTTGGTATGTATTTGCCTCGGCTGTAAGTGGTTTTCGTAGAAAATCCTGTTATCACAAGTCGGAGGCCAATCTGCCATGAATCAGCTCCCCATTCTGCTCGTTGACGACGAACAGGGGATTCGTACGGTCCTGTCCATAACCCTCGAAGAGAATGGGCACCGTGTGGATACGGCTGCCGATGTGGATTCCGCCCTCGAGATTTTTCGCGAAAAGCGTCACCCCATAGTCATCACCGACATCAAGATGCCCGGCAAGAGCGGCATCGACCTGCTTAGGCTCGTCAAAAAGGAATCCCCGGAGACCGAGGTCATCATGATCACCGGTCATGGCGATATGGAACTGGCGGTCCAGAGCCTCCAGAACAAGGCCTTTGATTTCATCAGCAAGCCCATTAATGATGACGTCCTGTATTTTGCCCTGCAACGGGCGCAGGAGCGCATCTTCATGTCTCGAGAGCTGGAAGCACATACGCGCAATCTTGAGGAGTTGGTGGATATCAAGTCCGCCCAGCTTGTCGAGGCAGAGCGAAAAGTGGCTGCCTGCCAGCTGTTTGAAGGGCTGACCTCCAGTCTTGATTCATTTGCCCATAATCTGGACAATCTCAATGTATTCAACCAGATGCCGTTGTTCGTGTCCATTCATAACGTGGATATGGACGTGGTGACCGTGAACGAGCACTACCGCAAGAAGCTCGGTAATCTGGTCGGACGTGACAGCTGGTCGATGTTCGAAGGGTTGGAGCTTGGTCCTCGCGACTGTCCGGTGGCTCAGACTCTCAAGACCGGGGAACCATACAAGGGCAATTACGTGGTGCGATGCGTCAATGACAACCTCCATGGCGTGCTGGTCAACACCATCCCCATCATGGCCACCGACAGCGGTGTAGAGCTGGTGCTCGAGTTCATGGTGGACCTCAATGAGGCCGAAGAGTTGCGCGAGGAACTGCGGACCACCCGCCACAAGTTTGAGCAGCTTTTTGACCAGTCCCCTTGTTATCTCACTGTGCAGGACCGGGATTACGTCATCGAGTCGGCCAATGATCGCTACAAGCGACATTTTGGCGACTTCGGCGGGTGCAAATGTTTTGAGAAGCTCATGCACCGTCAGCATGTGTGCAAGGAATGTCCGCTGGAAAAGACGTTTCAGGATGGCGAATCCCACCAGATGGAGACCGTGATCACGGACCGAAAGGGCGGCAAGGTCAACGTACTCATCTGGAGTGCGCCCATTCGCGATGCCTCGGGCGAGATCGTTCAGGCGATCGAAATGATCACGGACATCACTCAGATTCGCCGTTTGCAGGATCGTCTGACTTCCCTCGGCTTGCTGCTTGGCACCACGGCCCATGGTATCAAGGGACTGCTCACCGGCATTGATGGTGCCATCTATCGCCTCGGCTCCGGTATTGAGAAAGAGAATTTCGAACGTATCGAGGACGGCTTCAACGACTTGCAGTTCCTGACGGACCGCGTGAAGCAGACCGTGCTCGACATCCTCTATTACGCCAAGAAGCGCGAACTCAACTGGAAGGAGATCGATGCAGGACAGTTTACGCTGGACCTCTATTCCTCCTTTGCGGCCAAGGCCAAGATGCAGGATATCACCCTCGATCTGGACATGGGCGCCGTGCTCGGCACGTTCCAGGTGGACAAGTCCATCCTTGCTTCGGCTCTCGGCAACATCATCGAGAACGCCATTGATGCCTGTGCAGCCCAACCCGGTGATCGCCGCGTTACCCTCAAGGTTACAGGCAACAAGGAAGCGGTCGTTTTCCGCGTCACTGACGAAGGTGTCGGTATGGATGCGGAGACCCGCGACAAGCTCTTTACCCTGTTCTTCTCCTCCAAAGGCAGCTCCGGTACCGGTATCGGATTGTTTGTTGCCAACGAGATTGTCGGTCAGCATGGTGGCATGATCGTGGTGGAGAGTGAGCCGGGCGAAGGCTCGGTCTTTACGGTCACGATCCCGAGAGTGATCAAGGTTGAGTTGTAAGGCGTCTTGTTTTGAAAATAAGAAAGGCCGTCCTGAGTGGACGGCCTTTTTCTTTGTCTCTACCAACGACGTCGGTCCCATTCGTATTCCAGATTTCGTTGGAATCCTTCGCTGCGGGCCTTGTTCATGACCTTGTGGATTTTGTCAGGCGTCAGGTCTGGCTTCTTTTTGCAGTAGCTGGCCCACCATTTGACGTTTTGGACCGTTGGAGCATTGAACGGGTCGCTGTATCGTTGGAGCATGTCATATCCGGCGTCGCGCTCCTCCAGCTGAATGAGGGTCAGGCCGAGATAGTATGTCGCATCGGGGTTGGTCGGGTATTTGGCAAGGGTGGCCTCAAAGGTTTTTCGCGCGGCAGGAAAATCGCGGGTGAGGAACTGATTAAGACCCTTCTTGTTGTTGGAGTAGGCCTCACCGTTGCCGGAATAGAGAAAATCGCCATAAGCGCTGAAGGCTACGCCTACGCCGGAGCGGTTGCCCACGCCGATGGTGCCGCCTACAAAATGACATCCAGCGATGGCGAAGATAAGAAATAATAATGGTAAACGTCGTCCCACGGATTGACCCCCGGAGGCATTTGCATTAGGCCGCTTGTTCAAGGCTGGAGTACGCGACTTCGGCGAACCGAATTTTGTCTTCCCGTCCATTTTTCTTTACAGTGATCACCAGCGGCAAATGACCTGCATGGGGCTGACAGTACATGATTAGATTTTTCACCGCCACCTTGGGTTGCAAGATCAACCAATACGAGACCCAAGCCATTGGCGAGGCATGGGCGCGCGACGGCGGCCAGGAGGCCGTTGAGGTCAAGAGTGTTCAGGAGGCGAACCTGATCCTGGTCAACTCCTGCGCCGTGACCGCCAATGCCGTGGCTGACCTGCGCCAGGCCGTGCGCCGCTACCATCGCGACAATCCCGATGCCGAGATAATCATCACCGGGTGCGCTGCCCAGATTCAGCCCAAGGAACTGGCCGAGCTTCCCGGCGTCGTCCGTGTCGTACCACAGGACGAAAAGGCCAAGTTGCTGGAAGGGCCGGAATCGGATGATACCCCCGAGACTGAGGGTAAAGACGACAAGCCAGCCTTTGCGCCGTTCTCCATCTCCGGCTATGGCCGTGCCCGCGCCGTGGTCAAGGTGCAGGACGGCTGTTCCCACAATTGCACCTACTGCATCATCCCGCTCACGCGCGGCAAGTCCATCAGTCGTCCCATGGACGAAGTGGTGGAAGAGGTTGGCCGTCTGCTGGCCGCCGGTTTCCGCGAGTTCATTCTCAGCGGCATCAATCTTCGGCATTTTGGTCGGGGGCTGACTGAAAAGGTGGACTTCTGGGATCTCGTTCAGCGACTGGAATCAGAATTTTCCCTCGGTTGGGCCGGACGGGCAAGATTTCGTATCTCCTCTGTGGAGCCGGGCCAGCTGGATGACAAGGCATTCGAGACATTGGCTGCCTCCCGCATGGTCTGCCCCCAACTCCATCTTTCCTTGCAGAGCGGTGACCCGGATGTGCTGCGTGCCATGGGCCGTGGGCACTATTCGCCGGAGAACGCCGTGTCCTTCATGGAGCGTCTGTCCACAATCTGGCCGACCATCGGTCTTGGGGCGGACATCATCACCGGGTTCCCAGGCGAGACAGAGGAACAGTTCGAGAACACCATGGACTTGTGCCGTCGCCTGCCCCTGACTTATGGTCACGTATTTCCCTATTCCGAGCGGCCCGGCACCCGGGCAGAGACGCTCAAGAACGTTGTCTCGGTGCCTGTGCGCAAGGAGCGCGCCGCACGGCTTCGCAAGCTGGTCAACGAGAAGAAGAAGGCGTTTCAGGCTGAACTGCTGAAGCGCGACAGCATCGATGTGCTGGTGCAGGATGAAGTCGGACGTGGGGTGAGCGAATTTTACGCCGCGTGTCGTTTCGACAGCCTGCCAGACGGAGCCGATCCGCGCATGATTGTACGCGCCAAGCCTGTGGGACAGGAGAAAGGCGTCATTCTGGTGGAGCCGCTGGAGGTGATGCGATGAGCACGCCTGTCTCCCCTGATCCGGGGCTGCTGATCATCTCCATTCTGAGTGCTCGCTGGGACGAGTGCTGGCCTGCGCTCCATCGTGATCTGGAAGCCGAGTTCGGTCCCATGGACGAGGTGTCCGATCTGTTCCCGTTCGATTTTTCCGATTATTACAACGCGGAGTTAGGATCGCCCATTACGCGGCGTCTGGTGGCGTTCAAACTGCTTCGGCCGCTGGACGAGCTGGCCGATATCAAGCTGTTCACCAACAGTCTGGAACTCCGCTATGGCGAGGACGACAGCCGGATGTTCAATCTCGATCCGGGATTCGTCACGCTCCAGAATCTGGTGCTGGCCACTGGCAAACGCTCCGGCCATAGAATTTATCTGAAAGGCGGCATCTGGGCAGATCTGACCCTGATGTGGCAGAAGAAGCAGTGGGTGGATTTCCCCTGGACCTTCCCTGATTATGCCGACCTGGATATGAAGACCCGGCTGACAAAACTTCGTCAGTCGTATAAAACCAAGCTCAACAACCCGTATACGTCAAATGGTTGAACAATACGCGGGTAGAAAGAAGGAATAATATATGCCTGTTAGCATGACCGGCTTCGGCCGACACGAAACAAATGAGGACGCCTGGACCCATGTATGGGAGATCAAGAGCGTCAATGGCCGTTTTCTTGATGTGAAATGGCGCATGCCCGGTTACCTCCGCAGCCTGGAAAACGGCTGGGAAAAAGTGGTCCGCACCTATGCCTCTCGCGGCAGGGTTGATGTGTCCCTGAACCTTGAAGTGCTGGACGCCGGTATCATGGGTGTCACCTTCAACGAGACCATGGCAAACGCCATGCTCGGGCAGATGCAGAAGCTTGCAGAGAGCCGCGGTGAGGCTTTCGAAGTCGATTACAACAAGCTCCTCTCCATGTCCTCCCTGTGGCGTGACAACGGCAGCGAGCCTGATCCGGGTCTGGCTGAGAGCCTGACCAAGGGCCTCGAAGCCGCTCTCAAGGATTGGGTGAACGCCCGCTCCGTGGAAGGCGACGCCATGGTGGCCGACCTGCTTTCCCGTCTGGAAACGCTGCATGACCTTACCGACAAGATCAGCGAACGCATCCCGGATATTCTGGAAGAGAAGAAAGCTGGCCTGCGTCAGCGCATCATCGACATGCTGGAATCCGCCGGAGCCGAGTTCTCCGAAGACCGCATGCTTCAGGAAGTGGCTCACCTGACTGACAAGCTCGACGTCTCCGAAGAACTGACCCGTCTGGCCGCTCATCTGGAACGTCTGGAAGAAGTGCTCACCACCAAGGGTGATGCGGGCAAGAAGCTCGACTTCCTGCTGCAGGAGACCTTCCGCGAGATCAACACCTGCGGCAACAAGGCGCAGGACACCACGGTCAGCCGACTGGTGGTGGATTTCAAGGCCGAGTTGGAGCGTTGCCGCGAACAGGTTCAGAACATCGAGTAGCATCCACCCGGGGGTGAATCATGCAGAAACAGGGGTTGCTCAACGTCGGTTTCGGTAATTTCGTGGTTATGAGCAGGGTGGTTTCCATCGCCCTGCCTTCCAGTGCGCCCATGCGCCGCCTGAGGGAAGATGCTCGTCAGGAGGGTCGTCTCATCGACGCTACTCAGGGCCGCAAGACCCGCGCGATTATCGTCACCGACTCAAATCATGTTATATTGTCCGCCATCCAGGCCGAAACCATTGGCCAGCGATTCAGCGCGGAAGAGGGGGAATAAATGTCTGACACCGTGTCCCGTCTAGGGCAGGTACTCGTGGTGTGCGCTCCCAGCGGCACCGGCAAAAGCACACTGATCAGCAAGCTGAGGGAAGAGTTCCCCAATTTCGGTTTTTCCGTATCCTACACCACTCGTGCTCCTCGCGGTGACGAGCAGAATGGTCGTGAATACAACTTCGTCTCGCGTGAGACCTTCGTAGCCATGCGCAGCCAAGGTGAGTTCTGCGAATGGGCCGAGGTCCACGGCAATCTTTACGGCACGGCCACTGCGCCGGTGAACAAGATGCTGGACGAAGGTAAGGACGTTCTCTTCGACATTGACGTACAGGGCGCCAAGCAGCTTAAGAAGACCTTCTACAAGGGAAATTTCATCTTCCTGCTGCCGCCGTCCCGTGAAGAATTGACCCGTCGTCTGGTGGGCCGCGGGACCGACTCCGAAGAATCCATTGCCAAACGTCTGGCCAATGCCCAGGGTGAGATCGCCCAGGCTGATTTCTTTGATTACTGGATCGTCAACGAGGATCTGGAACAGGCATATCAGGAGTTCCGCGCCGTATTTATGGCAGGTGCCCTGAAGCCGGAACTGCGTACTGACGTGGAAGCAACCATCCTCAAGGAGTGGGAAGACTAATGGCCGAACTGGTTGTTGCACTCGATTTCAAGGACGCCAAGTCTGCACTCTCCATGGCCGAGTCCCTCAAGGGTACAGCTACGTGGATGAAGGTGGGACTGGAGCTGTTTACCGCCGAAGGCCCTACTGTTGTCAAAGGGCTCAAGGAGATGGGGTTCAAGGTCTTCTTGGACCTGAAATTCTTTGATATTCCCAACACCGTGCAGGGAGCTATCCGCTCTGCCGCGCGCCTTGGTGTGGACATGGTAAACATCCACGCGCTGGGTGGTGAACGCATGGCAAAGGCTGCCATGGCCGGGTGCGCCGAAGGCGTGGAACCGGGAGAGGAACCGCCTCTGGTTTTGGCCGTAACCATGCTCACCAGCATGGCCGCAGGGGACCTTCCTGTGGACGGCGCACCGGAGCCTTCTGAGATGGCCCTTGACCTTGCTGTAAAAGCCAAGCAATATGGCCTAAATGGAGTGGTTTGTTCGGGGCTCGAGGCAGAACGCATAAAAGCTGCCTGTGGTTCCGACTTCATCGCCCTGACTCCCGGCATCCGTCCTGCGGACAGTGCTGGCGATGATCAGCGAAGGGTGGTCACTCCGGCGCAGGCTGTCAGGAATGGTTCAGGTTTCCTGGTGGTTGGCAGACCCATTACCGGTGCATCTTCTCCGGCAGAGGCTGCCCGTGCCATACTTGCGGAGATGGATTCAGCATAGCAAGGGGAGCTGATGGCTGAGCAGGAAGCCAAGCAGGCCGAGGGCCACGAGATCGTCAGGGACGGAGCGGAAAAGATCAAAGGTATCTTTTCCACACAATCCGTTGCCAAGGTCGGTACCGGTACCACGCAGCGCCGTACTATCCAGAAGACATACTGGAGCGGCGAAGAGCTTGATGACGGCCGTATTGAAGTTCAGCCGCTCAACCGCAATTATATTCCCTCTGGCCCCAAGCGCGCCATTGATCGCGAAGAATTCCTGTCCAAGTACAGTCCGGAACCCGAGTTCTACATGAGCACCGTCTTCCCTGCCATCAAGCAGGTGGACGAGGCTATCGTGCGCGGTGAAAAGCATCGTGAGCGCGGGGCGGCCTACAGCGCCGAGTTTGAGTTCAAACAGGCCACGGCCGTGGATGAAGAGAACGTCCGTGCCAATTTCGGGCTTGGGCTCACCTATCTGGACCGGGGAGATCAGGTCAAAGCCAACGATATCTTCGAGCGTATTGTCGACCTCGAAGCCGCCTTCGAGAAAGAGCACAAGCACCTGTTCAATGACTTCGGCATCAACATGCGAAAGAACAGGATGTTCGAGCAGGCATTGCAATATTATCTGCGCGCAGAAGAACTCGTTGCGGACGACGAACACCTTTTTCACAACATTGCCCGTTGCTACTACGAAAAGGGCGATGTACAAGGGTGTAAGAAGTATCTCAAGAAGAGCCTTCAGGTGAATCCGAACCTCAAGGAAAGCAAAATGTTCTGGGCTTATCTCAAGAGCAAGGGACATGTCGCTGAGAATGAGGATATTGGAACGAATGTAGATGCTGAAACCAGCGCCAAACCCAAGGGTGATGCTGAAAGTAAACCGAACGGTGACGCTAAAGCCAAGCCAGAGGGTGAGACCAACGGAAAGTCGAATGACAAGGTTCCGGATGCGGAAGAGAAGAAACCGTCCGGGCCAACTGTACTGAATCTGGACTGATGACCGCGTAATCATTCGGGGCCGACAGAGACCGCAAGATGAGCTGGGAGTGCACATGAACAGGGAAAAGACACAGGATTTCCTCAACGAGCTACCCCGCATGCGGGAAGACCTCCCTTTTTCTCCGGCAGTGCTCAAGGAGCTATTTGTTCAGACCGGAGTCAATTCCATGTCGTCGCTCGAACAAGTGGGCGATACACTGACACACGATCAAGGGCTTGCGACTCGTATTCTGAGTCTTGCCAATTCCGCCTATTATGGCCTGCAGGCTGATGTAAAATCCGTACAGCGAGCCGCTGCCGTTCTCGGTATGGCGGAGATTCGCAATATCGTGCTTGCGCTGGGTGTGAATGGCCTGACCAAGAATTACGACATGCCCGAAGATTTTGATCTGACAGAATACTGGCGTCATCAGTTTCTGGTGGCCATGATTGCCAAGGAGCTTTCCCGTATGCGGGAAGTTGGCAAGCCGGACAATATGTTCACTGTTGGATTGCTTCATGACATCGGCAAGCTCATCACAGCCATGCGCCGTCCCGACGATTGGGTTGCCATTCAGGAACTGGCAGAAAGTGACAACTTGACCCCCGCCGAAGCTGAGGACGAGTACTGGGGACTGGACCACGCCATTGTTGGTGCGCTGGTGCTCAAGTCCTGGGATTTGCCCGCCGATCTGGTGGAGCCCGTCAATTGGCACCACGCTCCGGACCTTTCTCCGGAACACTCCAACGAGGCGACCATCGTCTGTCTCGCGGATACTGCTGCCATTGCCGTGGAGAATCCGGAAGGACCCTTTGTTGCGCGTGTGGAAATCATGTGCGAAGAAATGGAAATGGACGCTGAAGAAGTTCTGGAAACTGCCGAGGAATTGTTGGAATCCGAAGACGTCGAGCAGTTCATCCGGCATCTTTCATAATACGATTAGGATATATTTTGCCCTGCATTTGGAAAGCTCGCGGCGAGTCCAAGCCGCCAGCTTCGGCATCCGATATTGCCGAAGCACTGTCTGTGTCCCCGCTTATCGTGGATATTCTCTGGAATCGTGGACTGACCTCCCTTGAGGAGATGGATCAGTTCCTGAGCCCGGGGCTGCGTCATCTGGCCAGCCCGGATGAAGTGCCGGGTCTGACTGACGCCGCAAAGACCCTCGCGGATGCTCTGGCCGAAGGGCGTAAGCTGGCAGTTTGGGGCGACTATGATGTGGATGGCATCACTTCCTCCACCCTTGTCATTGAATTTTTTGCAGGCCGCGGCATTGAGATCCTTCACCACCTGCCCAACCGCATGGAAGAAGGGTATGGCATGAACGTACCCGGCGTGGAGCGACTCCATGCAGAGGGCGCTGGTGTCCTGCTGACCGTTGACTGCGGTATTTCCGACAACGAGGCTGTAGCCCGTGCTCGCGAGCTGGGAATGACTGTCGTGGTCTCCGACCACCATCTTCCCGGCGATGATCTGCCGGATGCTCACGCCATATGTAATCCCCGTTTGGGCGAGGGGGGGCCGTACGACGATGTAGCCGGTGTCGGTGTGGCATGGCTGCTCATGGCCGGGCTTAACAAACTGATGCCTGGCAATCCGGTGGATATGCGCTCCCTGCTCGATCTGGTGGCGCTCGGCACCATCGCTGATGTGGTCCGCCTTACGGGCATGAACCGCGTCCTCGTCAAAAACGGGCTGCTGTTCATCAAAGAGGCCAAACGTCCCGGCATGGCCGCCCTGAAGGTCGTCAGCGACTATGAACGCGGTGCAGAGCTCGGTGCCGGGCAGATTGGTTTCAACCTCGCGCCGCGCATCAATGCCGCTGGTCGTATGGGCGATCCTGGGAAGGCGCTCAAGTTGTTGCTTTCCAAGTCCTTTGACGATGCCATGCCCTATGCCGAGGAACTGAACTCCATCAACATGGAGCGCCGTCGTCAGGAACAGGAGATCGCGGATCAGGCTTTTGCGCAAGCCGAGAGCATGAAGGATCAGGCGGGGCTGGTGCTGTACGGCGAAGACTGGCATCCCGGTATCATCGGCATCGTGGCTTCCAGAGTGGTGGAGAAGTACTACCGTCCCACACTCATTCTTTGTCGAACAGAAGATGGCGAGCTCATCAAAGGATCTGGCCGCAGTATTTCCGAATTTGATTTGCATGAAAGTCTCAAGAATATCAGTACGATTTTGAACGGCTTCGGTGGCCATAAGCAGGCGGCAGGGCTTTCTATTCTTCCTGAAAATCTTGATGCGTTGCGTGAGCAGTTCAACGAGCAGGTTATTGATAAACTTGGTCCTGAGCCGCTGACTCCCACGTTGAAACTGGACAAGGAATTGCCGTTCGCGGATATCTCCAACACCTTGCTCAATGAGCTGGAAATGCTCCAGCCATTCGGCATGGGTAACCCCGAGCCGGTATTTGCTTCGGCCCCGGTTACCGTGGCTGAGCATCGCACCTTTGGTCGTGAGCGCGAACATGTGAAGCTGGTGTTGGCCGATGATGTGACCGGAGCGAGATTGCCCGGCAAGGCGTGGCGCATGGCCGAGAAGTTGGGCCGTGAAATTGAGGGGCGGGTCATGCGGTTTGCCTTCACCCCCAAGATCGATCGTTTTCGGGGCGTGCCCAAGATCGATCTGCGTATCCGGGACTGGAATTTCTAGCCGATAAGACTCTGAAAGGATCTACATATGACCAAGAAGACAGTCTCTCTCGTTCTCGGTAGTGGCGGCGCCCGAGGGCTGGCCCATATCGGCGTTATCCACTGGCTGGAGGAACACGGCTATGAGATCGCCTCCATTTCAGGTTGTTCCATGGGCGCACTGGTCGGAGGTATCTACGCCATCGGCAAACTTGAGGAGTTTGAGCGGTGGGTACGGGCTGTGACCAAGTCGGACATGATCAAGCTGCTGGACTTATCTCTCGGCGCAGATGGTATTTTCAAAGGTGACAGAATCATCGATACGCTGCGGGATATGGTGGGCGATAGTCGTATTGAAGATTTGCCCATCGCCTATACGGCTGTGGCAGCCAATATCTCCCGCGCCAAGGAAGTGTGGTTCGATGAAGGGCCAATGTTTGATGCCATCAGAGCATCCATTTCCATGCCGGTCTTCTTTAACTCGTTCAAATACAACGGTCAGAACCTCGTGGATGGTGGCATTCTCAATCCGGTACCCATTGCGCCTACATTCAGCGATCATACTGATGTGACCATTGCCGTAAACCTGACTGGCAAACCCATGAAGAATCCTGAGGCAGTGTTTGAGGCTGAGCCGTTGCAGGAAGTGTCGCCTCTTTCCGGCGTGGTCTCCGAGTTTATCAATAAGATTCGCAGCACCATTCAGCCCGAATCCATGACCGTCGGTACTTTTGATATCGTAGCTCAGTCCTTTGAGACCATGCAGGGAACTATCGCGCGGCAGAAAATTGCGGCGTACCCTCCAGACCATGTCTTGGAAGTGCCCAAGAACCTGTGCACCATCCTCGAGTTCGACAAAGCTTCACCACTCATCAGGTACGGCTATGAACTGGCCGAAAAATGTCTCAGCGGAGCTATTGAGTAGAATCTATCTATTCACACTCCCGCGATAAAAGTCGAAAGCCTTTCCGGATGAACCAAGCGTAGTGCAAGTTCATCCGGAAAGGCTTTCGGCTTTTATGACAATGGGCCTTTTTAAGGCCAAACTCTGGGAATCGACATGACGACGATGCAGGCACCAATGGCCGTCTTCACCGTGAAGCCCAAGGCTTTGCCAACAAAGGCTCCCTTGGCGGCGAGCATGGCTTCGTCACGAGACCTGCCGGGCATCTCTGCAATGAGACAACCGAAATAGGCACCACCCAAGGCGCCGAAGAGCGCCCCCAAGCCTAGGAAAAAGGGCGCGCCAAAAATGGCTCCGGCAATGGCGCCTATGATGCCGCCGATGTTGCCACGCGTGGATGCGCCGTATTTACCTGCGTATCGGGCCTGAAGAAAGAATTCGAGCACTTCTGCAATGCCAGCCACTACCGCGAGGATGATGACGTAATTCCACGTCATTGATTCGGGATAGATGTACTTCCAGAGAGCGATGAGCGCGAGCGCGACCCAGTTGGCGGGCATGGAGAAAAGCTGGAGCACCTGAGAAAAGGCGAGACCAAGAATGAGCAATACCGCCCAGAGATAAACCAAGTACTCCATTGAAGTCTCCGTTGGCTATTTGTCGCGGTTGTCAATCACGCGCACAGCCTTGCCTTCGGCCTTGGGAATGGAGTCATGCTGGCAGAGTTCCACGCGCGGGGTGATGAGAATTTCATTGCAGAGGTTTTTGGCGATCTTCTTCTGGAGACCCTGCAGAGCGCGCATGTCTTCCACGAAGTAATCTTCCTTGATCTCCACCTTGACCTTGAGCTGATCGCTGACCCCTTCGGTGACGAGCTCGATGAGGTAGTTCTGACCAACTTCGGGCATGGCCATGAGGCACTGCTCGATCTGCATGGGATAAATATTGACGCCCTTGAGGATCATCATGTCATCGGCACGACCTGCAATACGGTCGATGCGGCGATGAGTACGGCCACATTCACACTTGCCGGGAACGAAACGGGTCAGGTCACGGGTGCGGTAGCGAATGATGGGCATGCCTTCACGGGTAATGGTGGTCATGACCAGTTCGCCGATCTCGCCTTCGGCAACATGCTCGCCGGTTTCGGGGTTGATGATCTCAACGATGTAAGCATCTTCCCAGATATGCATGCCCTTCTGGTGCACACATTCGAAGGCGACGCCGGGACCGTTCATCTCGGACAGACCGTAGGAGTTGTATGCCTTGATGTGCATCATCTCTTCGATCTTGCGGCGAGCTTCCTCAGTGTGAGGCTCGGCGCCGATGAGGGCGATCTTCCAGGGCATATCCTTGGTGTCGAAACCTTCCTCCTGCACCTTCTGCGCGAAGTAGAGGGCGAAAGAGGGGATAATGTGCAGGACCGAGACGTTGAAGTCGCGGATGAGCTTGATCTGACGCTTGGTGTTACCTGCGCCAGCGGGCACGGTGAGCATACCGAGACGTTCGGAACCGTAGTGGATTCCGAGACCGCCAGTGAAGAGGCCGTAACCGGACATGTTCTGAAGAACGTCCGAGCGGCGGCAACCACAGCAGAACATGGATCGGGCCATGAGGTCGGCCCAGGTGTCCAGGTCCTTCTGGGTATAGAAAACTGCAGTGGGAGTACCAGTGGTACCGGAAGAGGCATGAAGGCGGACAAAGTCATCAAGGGAGCGAGCAAGCATGCCATACGGATACTGGCTGCGCAGGTCGTCCTTGGTGGTAAAGGGCAACTTCTTGATGTCATCGACAGACTTGAAATCTTCCGGGTTTACACCGGAAAGGCGTGCCTCATAAAAAGGCGATTTCTTGGCGTTGACGATGGTGTCCTTGAGGCGCTCGAGTTGGAGTTCTTCCAACGCGGCGCGGTCCATAGCCTCGACGGGATCGTAGTACTTGGTCATGCTGCGCGAATGGGTAGAAGTTACATCCCTTCGGGTAGTTCCGAGGGATACGGAGTCACATCCATGTTCTCGAACAGGGTGTACTCCTTCTTGAAGAAGAGTTCGCACTTGCCTACCGGGCCGTTACGCTGTTTGGCGATGATGATTTCCGCATGATTTTTCAGCGGGTTATCTTCGGCTTTGTTATAGGCTGCGTCGCGATAGAGGAAGATGATGATATCCGCGTCCTGCTCGATGGCGCCGGACTCACGAAGGTCGGACATCATGGGCCGCTTGTCGGTACGTTCTTCAACCTTACGGTTGAGCTGCGACAGGGCGATGACCGGGACGTTGAGTTCCTTGGCCAGAGCTTTGAGGCTTCGGGAAATCTCGGAGATTTCCTGTTCGCGGGAGTCGACACGACCACTGGCACGCATGAGCTGGAGGTAGTCGATGATGATCAGGCCCAGATTGTGCTCTGCCTTGAGGCGGCGGCAACGGGCCTGGAGCTCCAGAGTGGAGAGCGCCGGGGTGTCGTCAATGAAAATGGGTGCCTGGGAAAGCACATCGCCCGCCTGATAAAGCTTTTGCCAGTCCGCGTCGTCCAGATAACCGGTACGCAGATTCTGCAGGCCTACCTGCGCCTGAACGGCGAGGAGACGGGTCATGAGCTGTTCCATACTCATTTCGAGCGAAAATACGACCGTAGGGGCCTCTGAGCGGACTGCGCCGCGCAGAGCCACGTTCAGGGCAAAGGCGGTCTTACCCATGGAAGGACGGCCTGCCATGATGATGAGGTCCGAGTTCTGGAGACCGGCGGTCATGTTGTCGAAGTCGTGGTAGTGGGTGGCGATACCCGTGATGGATGACTTCTGCTCGAATTTTTTGGTCAGGTCTTCGAAGACGCGATCCAACAGGCGCTTGGAATCAAGCTGGTTGCCTGTTGATTGAGACTGGGCGATGTTGAAGATTTCCTTCTCGGATTCGCCGAGCAACTGATCCACGTCACCAGCTTCGTAGCAGTTGGTGATGATCTTGCTGGATGCGTCGATGAGCTTGCGCAGGATGGACTTGTCGCGGACGATCTTGGCGTGGTGCATGGCGTTAGCCGAGCTGACCACGGAGTCTGCCAGTTCAAACAGATAGACCGGTCCACCCACAACTTCCAGATTGCCTGTGACTTCGAGCTGGTCCTTGACGGTAACCAGATCGATGGGCTTCTGCTTGTTGTAGAGGTCGATGAAGCTCTGAAAAATAGTGCGGTGCGCAGGCGAATAGAAATCGTCTGCGTCAACCATGTCCACGAGTTCATGGAACATGGTGGAGGACTGGAACACGCCGCCTATGACAGCTTGTTCGGCCTCCAGATTCTGGGGGGGAACTTTACGTACGAGATCGGAGGAGGCCCTACCGAGGGCCTCCTCCGAATTGGAATCGAATTGGCCTCGATTAGGCCTCTGCGGTTGCGGCGTCTTCGGATTCGGCATCGGTGGCTACGACTTCCTCAGTCGCCTCTGCAGGCTCGGTTGCGGTTTCTTCAGGCAGTTCTTCGATCGGGCCGCCGTGACGGGCGACGGTGAGGTTCAGCACACCACGAACGTCCGGGTGCAGCTTGATCTCGATCTCGAACTCGCCCAGAGAACGGATGGGCTCGGCCAGCAGGATCTTGCGGCGATCGATTTCGATGCCGGCAGCTTCCATGGCGTCGCCGATGTTAGCAGTGGTGACAGAGCCGTACAGCTTGTCGCCATCGCCAACGCGGACTTCGATCTCAACCGGAGTGGAAGCGATCTTTTCAGCCATGCCCTCAGCCTGAGTGCGAAGGGAATCAGCCTGTTCCTGCAGCTTGCGGCGTTCCAGCTCGAAAGCCTTCAGGTTAGCTTTGGTAGCCGGCTTGGCCATGCCCTGAGGAATCAGGTAGTTGCGGCCGAAACCAGGCTTGACAGTAACGATGTCACCGAGACGACCCAGAGAGTCGACATCTGCGCGAAGGATAAGTTTCATTTCGTCATCCTCCCCTTAGATGTTGCTACGCTTTTTCACATCAGTGCTGTGAACAGTGGTGTAGAACAGCAGTGCCATCTGACGAGCGCGCTTGATTTCGTTGGTCAGGCGACGCTGGTGCTTAGCACAGGTGCCGGTGATGCGGCGGGCAATGATCTTGCCACGCTCGGTCACGAAATCACGAAGGATATCGGGGCGCTTATAATCCATGGGAAGCTCTTTATCTGCGCAGAAGCGGCAGAACTTCTTCCGAGGGGTGAACTTTTTGCGGAATGCCATGGTGAAACCTCCTAGGCAGCCAGTTTGACGGTCATGAACTTGAAGATGCCGTCGGTGATGCGGATGTTGCGTTCCAGTTCGGCCACCAGCGCACCGGGGGCTTCGAAGACCAGACGAACGTAGTAGCCGCGGGTCTGCTTCTCGACGGGGTAGGCCAGCTGGCGCATGCCCCAATCATCGGTCTCAACCATTTTGCCGCCTTCACGGTCCACGATGCCGGTGAGGAGGTCCAGGATTTCTTTCCTGTTTTCCTCAGCCAACTCGGGAGACAGAAGAACGAGCGTCTCGTAATTGTTAGCCATTTTATGTAACTCCTTTTGGTCATTGGCCCCCTCCAACAACGGAGAGAGCAAGGCAAGAGGGGGTTTATTAGTTGTAATCGGTGCGTCTGTCAAGTCGCGCACCTCCCCTCAAGAACATCTAATCCTTTTGATCATCTTTATCGAGCGGCGTCCAGCCGCCAGCTGCGGGGCCTCAGCACCCGCCTCCTCCCATCTTGCGACGGATGAAGTTGCCTGCCACTACGCCGAGCAGAATCAGGCCGATGAGTTGCAACCATTCGATCATAAGAACCTTCCAGATTAAACTTCGAGCTCACTCCCGGTAAGGAGGGCGTAAGCTTCCATGTACTTGGCGCGGGTCTGAGCCGCGATATCTTCAGGCACGTTAGGTGCCGGAGGCTGCTTGTTGAAGCCGATATCCACAAGCCAGTCGCGGAAGTACTGCTTGTCGAAGCTGGGCTGTGACTGGCCGGGCTTGTAGCCTTCCATGGGCCAGAAGCGGGAGGAATCCGGGGTCAGTACTTCATCGATGAGGATGATTTCGCCATCCAGCATGCCGAATTCGAATTTGGTGTCAGCGATGAGGATGCCGCGTTCCTTGGCGTAATCGCGGGCGCGGGTGTAGATGTCGAGGGTGAGTTTCTCCACCTTGCGCATCATCTCCTCACCGATGAGATCGGCAGCCTGATCCAGAGTGATGTTCTCATCGTGGTCGCCGAGGTCTGCTTTGGTGGACGGGGTGAACAGCGCCTTTTCGAGCATCTCGGATTCTTGCAGATTCTCGGGGAGCTTATGGCCGCAGACTTCACCGGTCTTCTGGTAATCATTCCAACCGGAGCCTGTAATGAAGCCGCGCACGATGCACTCGATGGGCAGGGGCTGGGCTTTCTTGACCAGCACGGAGCGGTCCTGCAGTTCTTCTTTGTATTTGTGAAGCGGCTCAGGGTAATCATCGACGTTGGTAGCGATGATGTGATTGGGCACCAGATCCTTCATCATATCCATCCAGAACAGGGTGATCTGATTCAGCACCTTGCCCTTGTCTTCGATGGGATCAGGCATGACCACGTCAAATGCCGAGATGCGGTCGGTGGTGACGAGCAGGAGTTTGTCGTCGTCGATCTCGTAGATGTCGCGGACTTTACCCTTGGATATAAGCTTGTATTCAGTAATGTTGGTTTCCAGTACAGCCATTTCTCTCTCCCTTCTTAGGTAGGCTGATTAGATATGGACCCGAGAGTAACACATTTGGGGCGAATTCCAATACGCCTTTTAAGGTGTCTTCCCGGCATGAGCCTCTGCATTGCAAAAGCAGCCTATGTATAATGTATTATTTGTTCCGGCATTCCACGCTACGGGCGTGGGCTTCCAGACCTTCCAGTCTTGCCAGACGGGCAATCTTGTCGCCGTGCTCGGCAACATAGTTCGGGCTAGCAGCAATTACGCTGGATTTTTTACAGAAATTCTGAACAGACAAAGCCGAGGAGAATCGTACTGTACGCAAGGTGGGCAGTACGTGATTCGGTCCGGCAAAGTAGTCACCGACAGGCTCGGGGGAGTTGTGTCCCATGAAGATCGCACCGGCGTGGCGAATCTTTCCGAGAATGGCCCACGGATCGTCGACGGACAGTTCAAGGTGCTCTGCTGCCAGCTGGTTGATAATCTCAATACCGGCTTCCATGTCAGGAGTGATGATGATGGCACCCCAGTCTGCAAGAGACTTGGCTGCGATTTCACTACGCGGCAGAGCTGCGCACTGGGTAGCGAGTTCCTCTTTTACCTTGGCGGCCAGTTTGGAGTCGTGGGTCACCAGCAGGGAAGCTGCGAGAGGGTCGTGTTCTGCCTGAGACAGCATGTCTGCTGCAAGCCATGCGGGATTGGCTGATTCATCGGCAAGGATGGCGATCTCGGAAGGACCGGCGACCATGTCGATGCCCACCTGCCCGATGAGCTGGGATTTTGCCGTGGCAACAAAGATGTTGCCCGGACCAGCCAGCACATCGCACGGAGCGATGGACTGGGTGCCGTAAGCCAGTGCTCCGATGGCCCAGGCAGAACCGGCGAGATAGATCTCGTCGAGTCCGAGGAGAGCGGCGGTGGCCAAAATATACGGATTAAGGGTGCCATCCTTGCGTGGAGGCGAGGTGACAGCGATGGACGGAACGCCTGCAACCTGTGCAGGGATCGCGTTCATGATCAGGCTGGAAATAAGTGGAGTTTCGCCACCCTGTCCGCCGGGAACATAGAGTCCTACACGATCAACAGGGCGAACCATCTGTCCAAGGATGGTACCGTCTTCAGCGGTGGTCCACCAGGACTTTTCCTTCTGATTGTTATGGAAGGAACGGATGCGTTCGATGGCCTCTTCAAGGATGGCTACGTCGGTATCCGGGATATCCTTGAGTGCTGCGGAAATAGCCTCGGTGGGAACGCGAAGCATGTCGGCAGTGAAGCCTTCACAGTCGAATTTGGCCGTGTATTCGGCCAGCGCTTCATCGCCGCGGTTTTTCACATTGTCCAGAATGTCGCGGACGATGGTATCAACTTTGGTGTCCGGATCTTTGCGCTGTTCCAACCACTCTTCAATAGCTGTCCAGTCGTCCAGATCGGCGTATTTCAATTCTCTACAGGGCATGGTGACCTCGATAGACAGGTTCGGGTGTTCTCTCTTCATGCGGCAGAATCAGTCTCTGCCAAGGTGGAAATCTATAGCCGACTGCTTTTCAAAAGTCGAGCAAGACCGGAGACCCTTGGCCAGACAAAGAAAGAGGGCCAGGGTTTGCACTCCCTGGCCCTCGGCGTTACTTGGGTAATTTAGCTAAGTAGCTAAGTAGTCTAAGTTAGACTTAGAACTTGTAAACGATACCGGTGGAAACCTTCCAAGCGTCGCCGCCCTTGTAGTCAGCGCCCCAGACAGCTTCGTCAGCGTCGAGGTTCACGTAACCGAGGTCGAGAGTCATGGTCAGTTCGTCGTACAGCTTGTAAGCGGTGTTGAAGTCAACTTCCCACAGAGAATCCTTCTCGGTCAGGGAGTTGCCGTAGTCCCAAGAGTTGCCGCTGATGCCGGTGTCGTTGATGTTCTTGTCGTTGGTACCCTGAGCGTACACGATGTGAGCGGTGTGGGTCAGACCTTCGGTGAAGGACTGGATGTCCTTGAGGGACAGAGCCAGGGCCCAGAAGCCCATGTATTCGTTACGATCAGCCAGGGTGCCGTCAAGCAGGGTGTCGCCACCGAAGAAGAAGGAACCGATAGCCCAGTTGGAGGCAGCCAGAACAGGCATACGCTCGGAGGACAGGTCGTTAGAGCCGTTTCCGTCTTCACCGGAGGTGTAAACGAAGGTCAGTTCGGGGGTCATGAAGTCGAAGCCTTTGTATTCAACAGCGGCGTCGAACAGCCAACCGGAACGTTCGTTAGCTTCGATATCGGAAGCAACCTTACCGTAGTTGAGGTCAGCTTTCACTACGAAGGGATCGAAGAGATCCATGGTGAAGGCAGCGCCCAGCCAGTAAGCGTTGTCGAAGGAATCGCCAGTGCCGTCGGTAGCGTTGATAGCGCGCAGGCCATCAGGGGTGTCGGCAGCTTTCACGCCGGAACCGATGGGAGCGTACATACCGAAGGGCTGGAAGGTGAAACCGTCGAAGGACATGGGCAGAGCAGCAACGTAAGCGTCGATGTAACCCTTGTGTTCTTCGTTAGCGGATTCCTGAGCACGGGTGTAACCTACGAGGTAGGAAACGTTGTCGGTGATAGGACCGGAGACAACAGCAGCAGCTGCTTCTTCGTCCAGGATGTAGGAGCCGCCGCCGATAGCTGCGGGCAGAGCAACGCCCTGGTAACCAACGCGAACGTGCACGTCAGTGTCAGGGTAGTTGAAATCGATGTAAGCCTGTTTCACCTGGATGGTGTTACGGGTACCACCAGTGGTAGCGGAGTTGCCATCACCAGCGCCGATAGCGAGGGCGCCCTGGCCCCATTCCTGAGTACCGTAAGCGGTGTACAGGACAGCTTTCAGGTTTTCGTTAGCAACGAAGTCGAAGATGGTGCGAGCACGCTGGGAGACTTCGAAGTTATCGTTTTTGGCTTCGGCGTTAGTAGCGCCGTTGTCATTGAAGCCCCAGTTGGACTGCCAGATAGCTTCAACGGCCCAAGCGCCGGAAGCTTTGATGTCTGCTGCGGAAGCAGCAGCAGCGCTGAGCACGAAGGCGCACAGAACTGCGAGCATGATCATACGTTTCATGATAGATCTTCCTTTTGTTTGCAATTGACCACAAGTAAACGCCATAACTGAGAACCTCTTTACCCTAGGTTGAACCTTCTTGGCAAGCGAATTCAGATAAAAAAGGAAAGAAAGTAAAAATTTTTTTACCGTTCAAAAAATTATACCAAGAAGGTTGTTGAGAACAAATAAATACTCGTTAATATTGACTTTTATAGATTTTGAAAATTAAGTGAGTTCTGGAGGACGATGCTGTATAGTCAGTCCGTCAGTAATTTTGTCGAAAAAAAGACACATAGCTATGAGTGATAAGTTCAAATTTTTTGCCGCCGATTATCCGGATTCCCCTGGCGTATATTTAATGAAGAATGGGCGAGGGCGGATTATCTATGTGGGCAAGGCCAAACGCCTTCGTCGCAGACTCGCGTCGTACTTTCAGAAGAATACCGGTCACACGCCCAAGACAAAGGCGTTGGTGGCCAATGTCCGCACAGTGGACATCCTTCTCACAGCTACGGAAAAAGAGGCGTTGTTGTTGGAGAATGGGCTGATCAAGAAACATCGGCCTCGTTACAATGTCGTTCTCAAAGATGATAAGCAGTACGTTCTTTTCCGGCTGGATAAGAAGTCAGAATTCCCGCGGTTGTCGGTAACACGGAAGGTTGTGCGGGATGGCTCTGTCTATTTTGGTCCCTTTACTTCGGCTGCGGCAGCCCGTGCTACACGGAAGCTGTTGGCCAAAGTCTTTCCTCTTCGCAAATGTACTGATCATGCCTTTCGCAACAGGGTACGCCCCTGTCTCTATCATGACATCCATCAGTGTTTCGCTCCATGCGTTAAGGATGTTGATAAGAAAATGTATATGGATCAGGTCCGTCGCGTTGAGATGCTGCTTTCTGGCAAATCCGGTGATTTGATTGCTCGGCTGGAGAAGAAGATGGCGGCAGCCTCACAGGAGATGGAGTTTGAGAAGGCGGCTGAGTACCGCGATCAGATCCGTGCGGTGAAGAAGACTGTTGAAGGGCAGGTTGCTGTCATTCATGACAACCGAGACCGGGACATTCTTGGGCTGGGCGAGAATGAAAACGGCCTTGGGCTTGGATTGTTGTTTGTTCGCCAGGGGCGACTTCTCGATCAAAAGCAATTCTTCTGGCCAGGGCTGACCCTTGATGAGGGGCCGGAGGTCATCGAGAGTTTTCTTTTACAGTTCTATGGGGCGGGCCGTTACATCCCATCGGTGCTTATTGCTCCTCATGAATTGGAGGATGAGACTCTTTCCGAGGTGTTGGCTGAACGCCGTGGTGGTGCGGTGCGAATAACGATTCCCCATACGACACAGGAAAAGCAACTTCTGGACATCGCTCGCACTGTGGCGCGTCAGGCCAAGGAACGTAAGGATACCATTTCTGTCCGCCTGCAAAAGGTACTCAAGTTGGCTGAAGAGCCATTGCGAATCGAGTGTGTTGATGCATCGCACCTTGGTGGCACTGGCATGAGAGTTGGTCAGGTGGTTTTTGAAGAAGGGCGTCGCAACAAAGAGGCCTCGCGAGTTTATTCTTTCCCGGAGCTGGAAGGGACTAGCGATGACTATGCAGCCTTGGCTTCATGGGCTAAGCGACGGGTTGAATCCGGTCCGCCGTGGCCTGATTTGGTATTGATTGACGGTGGTCGCGGACAGCTCTCCGCCGTGGAGGGTGCGCTGTCTGAATGTGTGGATGAGATGTGTTGGGAGCTGGCATCCATCGCCAAAGGGCCAAGTCGGCGTGCTGGAGAATTGGAGGATCTAATCTTCCGTCCCGGCCGAAAGAATCCCATGCCCCTCAAAGGTGGTAGTGCGGAGTTGCTCTTTTTACAGAAGGTTCGCGATACGGCCCACAATTTTGTCTTGGGACGACAGCGGAAAGCTCGGAAAAAAGCAGTGCTCAGTAGTGAGTTGACTTCACTTCCCGGTATTGGGCCCAAAACCGCTCGCACCTTATGGGATAAGTTTGGTTCTCTAGACGCCATGCTGGAAGCGGATATATCGGACATCCGTTCATTGCCCGGTGTCGGCAAGAAAAAGGATGAGCAGATTCACTCAGCCCTACTGGGACTGAAAAAAGCGCGTTCTTCTTAAATCTCGGTCGGCTTGCCGATCTCGACTTCCACCATCTCCGTGTCTGGAGCCAGCAGCGTGAGTTGTTCGGCCATGGATTCAGTACTCTTGTCCAGAATGCCCCATGTGCCCCAGTGGTGAGGGACGACCTTCTTGCACTTGAGCAACTTGCAGGCATAGGCCGCCTGCTGGGCATCCATGGTGAAGCGTCCACCGGTGGGCAACATGGCGATGTCGATGTCGTGAAAGGCGCCGAATAGTTCCATGTCGCCAAAGAGGCCTGTGTCACCTGAATCGTATATGCAGGTGCCGTCTGGCAGGGTGATGATATATCCTGCTGCAGTGCCGGTGGTGGAAGAATGCATTGCCTGGACCATCTTGACCTTGATGCCGAGCCGCTCGACAGTGCCGCCAATGTTCATGGGCACGCCCAGGTGCTCGGGCAGGCCCAGCGCGAGAAGGCCTTGGATAATATCGAACATGGCCACCACTTCTGCATCATGCTTGATGGCAAGCTCAAGAGTCTGGCCAATGTGGTCGTTGTGGTCGTGGGTGACAAGGATCAGGTCGCAGGCGTCTATTTCCTTATATGTAGTGGGCGCTGCCGGATTGCCTACGAAGAAAGGATCGATGAAAACGTTGGTGTCTCCTGCCTTGAGCCGGAAATTCGAGTGGCCGAACCAAGTGATTTCCATTGCTCCTCCTATTCACCCCAGCGTTTAAAAAGATTGTGGGGGATGTCCAGTTGATCGAGCACCTTGCCAGCCAGATGGTCAGCGAGGTCTTCGATGGTTTTCGGGCGATGATAAAAGCCCGGGCTTGCCGGTAATATGACAGCCCCAGCCTGATTGGCCGTGAGCATATTCTGTATATGGATGGAATTGAGCGGTGCTTCGCGCGGTACGATGATGAGTGGCTTGCGTTCCTTGAGTGCGACATCCGCGGAGCGGTGAATCAGGTTGTGCCCGAACCCGGTGGCCACGGCGGAAAGAGTGGCCATGGAGCATGGGCAAATAATCATTCCGCTGTGCTGCCAGGAACCGCTGGCAGGAGGGGCGGCAATGTTGTCCGGCGCATGAACTGCATAAGCGCCGTCCATGAGCGCATCCAGGGGGATATCGGTTTCCATGGCAAGTACTTTGGTGGCGGCATCGGAAATAATGACGTGCAACTCCACGTCGTCCCTGTGACCTAACGCCTTGACCAACGATACGGCATACAGGGAGCCACTTGCACCAGAAACTGCCAGAATGATACGTTTTTTATCCATTAATCCCCCGAAGTGAGTTCAATCAGATATGGAGCCTGATTTTCAGACGCACTTCCTCTAAATATATTTTGAACATTATAGACTTTTTTTAGACTTTTTTGCAAGCGAAATCCCTATGCCCTTAGAAAAGGTATATATTTAATGAAATGCATCTATTCCCATTCTCACTCCTTTCATATAACCTTGACAAAGAAGTAGCCGAAGTATAGCTACATCTGTCTCCCGAATTGGCTTTTGTCAGTTTGGCAGGTTGTTTGAAATAAGTACGAGCGCTAGGCGCAAGCGACCAGCAGGACCGCCGCGTATTTTAATACGCAAGGGGCTGATGATCGCGCAGCAACGACGCGATCGGGCTTATTTCAAACAACCTGCGGGCTATTAGCTCAGTTGGATAGAGTGCTTGCCTCCGGAGCAAGAGGTCACAAGTTCGAATCTTGTATAGCCCGCCACAGGAAAACGAAAAGACCCAAGGTTTTGCCTTGGGTCTTTTTTGTTGTTCTTTACAAAGGAAATGAACCTGTGTTTAAGATAAGTTGCAAATTCATCTTATGTCTAACAATCCCAAGGGGGAGCCATGCGTAGACTGACTGTGTTTCTCATTGCAACTGTATTGATGCTGGCCGTTGTGTCTCAGGCATCGGCAGCCACGCCGGAACAGTTCAAACCGATCCGCATTGTGGATAACATTCTTGCTTTCGTCGATATCGAGGGTGATGCCTTTACTGCGGAAGAGGTGCGGGAAAAGGCGTTGGAAGCCTTTGCCAAGAACATGCGTGGCATGGAAGTCAATGACGGCGCATATGTGAATAATTATCCGGCGGCAGGCTACAAGCTGGAGAACGTGGGCTATATCATCATTAAAGTGATGTCCATGCGTACTGAGGCGGGCCTGAATGTATATCACTATCACTTCGAGTTCGGCATCCCGCCAAGACAAGTCTACTGGGATACCGCTACGATGGGAGTTGCTCCTACCAGTCGTGCTCTGAAGAAAGAGGTTTTCGAGGATGTCGATGAGGTGATGCAGGCCTTTGCCAAGGAGTTCTTCAAGCTTCGGGGTGAGTAGTCAGCAGAACGCCCATGTCCCAATGCCCAGATAAAAGGCCCGCCAATTGGCGGGCCTTTTCATTGCAGTGGTTAGGGTTGGGACTCTTCGCTTGTCTCAGGTTTGGGCATGTAGGGGATGTATTTTTTGTCCTGATCCATAATGTGAGAAGTGAGCCAACGACTGAGGAATACAAAAATCTGTGAGAGATTGGTTTTCTCAAACTGTTTCTTCTTGAATTCGAGCACTTCATTGTTGAATTTGGCGTGCTGGAACTTGTGTGCCTGTAGATCGGGGACCCCGCATTCTGCCATCATTTTTTCTTCAGTGGCAAAGTGCGTAATGGCGTAATCCTGCATCTTGTCGAGGAGTTCACCCATTCGATGCTCATCGTGTCGCTGTACTGCTTCGTATGCGGCATTGAGGAGGTCGATCAGAATTCTGTGCTGTTCATCAAGTTCTTCCACGCCCACGGCCATGGATTCATCCCATTCCATCAAGGTCATTGTTGCCTCCAGTGTGGTTGGTGGTATGGGTAGTTTAACCCAAACTCGAATAGCAGTAAATTTTCAGGTTACATTATTATTCAGGATGTGAACCATCTTAAACGGTTATGTTGTGGCTGGGTGAAAATACCCCATCTGGAAGTCTGATTGGATGATAAATTATAATACCAAGGGACTTGAGGATGTGGTTGGCTGCAAACTGAGCAAATACCCGTTTTTGGAGGTTTATGATGCGTAATTTGTCAACCATGTCAAACAGTTGTGTTCAGTGTGTATACCACAGGAATGGTTGCATCCTGAATCGCAAAAGGCCATGGAATGCCCGGAGTTGTGATGATTACAGACCGTACTGCCTAGTATGTAGTTATCCCAAAGTTTTCTGTAACACGTGCCGCAATATTGGTTTCAAGAGTCTGAAGCCGTTAGAAATGGACATGAAGCAGAGCTTCAGTGTGAATCCCCTGAATTTCGATTGCGTATGGCACCCGCCTCAGCAGGTGCAATTGTAACCACGTTTGCAGAATCGGTTCCCGCACATCCCAGATTATCCGCTTAACTTTTCCTCGCTTTACGTCTAGATTGTCACGCCAGAAAAGCAAAGGGAACCACAAATGGGATACACAAATACTCGGCAGTGCCTCGACGCTCTTGAGGCCAAGGGAGACCTCGTTCGCATCGACAAGGTAGTTGATGCCAATATCGAGATCGGCGCGATTCAGCGCAGGGTTTTCCAGGCCAAGGGACCAGCGCTCCTTTTCACCAACGTGAAAGGGTGCCGCTTCCCCATGGCTGCGAACATCTACGGCACGAAGGAGCGAATGCGCTTCATTTTTCGCGACACCATCGCCATGGTCGAGCGGTTGATGAAGCTCAAGCTTACGCCCATGGAATTTCTCAAGCGTCCATGGGAATACTTGGGTGCGCCCAAAACTGCCTGGCATACTTTGCCTAAAAAAGTATCGAGCGGGCCGATCATGGAAAACGAGACCGTGGTTTCGAGCCTGCCGCAACTCATTTCCTGGCCCATGGACGGTGGCGGGTATGTCACCCTGCCGCAGGTCTATTCCGAGAGCCCGGATATGCCCGGTTTTGCCGGGTCCAATCTCGGCATGTATCGTGTCCAGTTGACTGGTAACGATTTCATCCCGGATGAGGAAGTAGGCCTGCATTATCAGATTCATCGAGGTATCGGACACCATCATGCGCAGGCCATTGCCAATGGCGAACCGTTGAAGGTGAACATTTTCGTGGGCGGTGCGCCTTCCATGGCCCTTGCCGCCATGATGCCTCTGCCCGAAGGCATGCCGGAACTGTTCTTCGCTGGCGCCATGGCCGGACACCGGATTCCCATGGTTATGCGCGAGGACGGGCTGCCTGTCCCGGCCGAAGCGGATTTCTGCATCTGCGGCTCGGTGCTGCCGGATGTGGAAAAGCCCGAAGGACCGTTTGGCGACCATCTTGGTTACTACAGCCTGGCGCACGACTTCCCGGTCCTCAAAGTGGATAAGGTCTACCATCGCAACGACGCGGTCTGGCCGTTCACGACAGTGGGACGTCCGCCTCAGGAAGACACCATGTTCGGTGATTTTGTCCACGAACTCACAGCCGACCTGGTTCCTGCGGTCTTCTCCGGTGTGCATGAAGTTCACGCCGTTGACGCGGCAGGCGTGCATCCGCTCCTGCTTGCCGTGGGCAGCGAACGCTACGTGCCGTACGCCAAGGAACGTCAGCCGCAGGAGTTGCTGACCAATGCCATGGCGCTTCTTGGCAACACCCAGACTTCGTTGTCCAAGTATGTGCTGATTGCCGCCCGCGAGGACATGGAGCCGGGCGGTTCCTGTCACGATATTCCGGGCTTCTTCCGCCACCTGCTGGAACGCGTGGACCTGACCCGTGATCTGCATTTCATCACCCGGACCACCATCGATACTCTTGATTATTCGGGCATCAGTCTGAATCAGGGGTCCAAGCTGGTTTGGGCCGTAGCCGGTTCGGTCAAACGCAAACTTTCCGTCGAGATGCCGTCCGGCCTTGATCTGCCGCGTGGCTTCCGTGATCCGCAAATCATGGCGCCGGGCATTCTTGTCATCAAGGGGCCCAAGCATCGTCGCAAGCGTGATCAGCAGGATCCGGCCATGGAACGTCTCGGGCCGATCCTTGCCAAGGCCAAGGGTATCGAAGGTTTCCCCATGGTCGTGGTGGTCGACGATGCCGAGTTCACGGCCAAGAATTGGGATAACTTCCTTTGGGTGACCTTCACCCGCTCCGATCCCGCAACCGATATGTACGGCGTCAACGGCTTCACCCATGCCAAGCACTGGGGAGCCGAGACCGCTGTCATCATCGATGCCCGCCTCAAGACCTACCATGCACCTCCGCTGGAGGATGACCCAGAGGTCGAGAAGCGTGTGGATGAGCTGGGGGCGCCCGGCGGACCGCTGCACGGTATTATTTAACGTAACAAGGGCTGCTCCGGATGGGGCGGCCCTTTTCTTTTGGCGTCAATCATTTGCCAAATGGATTGTATGATTAGGTGAAATGGGGTAGTTGGGCTGGTCAATGGAGATTGAATTATGGATGAGAAAGTACTGCGTGATTTGAAGTTGGCTTTTGCCTGCGACTTGTATGAGACCATCAAGGCGGCGCGTAAGCATCGGGATGAATCGGTCTTTCGCCACACCATGGCTGATGAGGATGGTCAGATGGTGTTTGCCTCGGTTTTCCCCAAAAAGGAAATTATGGAATTCCCGGATATGACCGAGGAGTTCGTGGCCAAACTGAAGACCTTCAACCTGCTGGGCGTTGTCACTGACGGTGAGAGCGGACTTGATATGTTCCTGTTGGGGGGATCCAACAAGCCGTTTACCTCGCTGACGGATACCAAAGGCGTCATGAAATGCCTGGAAGACGATGCGCTGGTGGCATTCCTTCAATTGTATTTCAAGGCCAAGGGCGTGATGATCGACTTCACGGTCATGACCCATGACGAGTTCCTCAAGGCTGTGGAAAGTGAAGTGTTCAAGAATACCTCGTTCTCACAGATGCAGGAAGCCGGAGATTTCCTCAAGATGATGGAAAACTAGGCTGGAAAACAGCGTGAAAAAAAGGCCGCTCCCAAAAGGAGCGGCCTTTTTTATTGGTATATCAATAAGAGTTAGGCTTCGGTTTCCATGGCTCGCTTCAAAGCCATTTCAAGCATGGCAGTGTGAAGACGGATAGAGATGTTTTCGCTCTGATCCACGTTTTCAATGAGTTCACGGAGCTTGTCCACGGATTCGAGACACGCGGTGATGACCATTTCCTCGGCTTCCAGCTTGCACTGGCGGATCATTTCAAAAACGTTCTCAAGCTTGTGTGCAAGTTCCTCGATGTTTTGGAGCTTGAGCAGGTTTGCTCCTGCCTTGACCGAGTGGGCGTCGCGAAAGATGGAGTTCACCAGATTGGGCTCGCAGCTTTTGAGCTGTTCAAGCCGCAAAAGACCCGATTCGATAGAATCGAGTCTTTCAGTTGTCTCTTCCAGGTAGACTTCGAGTACCTCGTCTCCGAACAAATTTATTAACCTTCTATCAGTTTGAGAGCTTCTTCAGGAATTCTGTGGAGGTCAGGCTTGGATATCTGCAAATTGGCACCAACCGATTCGCCCTTATGCCTCAGCTCCTTTGTGATGATGGACGAGTACAGGATAACCGGTAGTTTTTGCAAGACCGAATCTTCCTTAATATTCTTTGTCAGGCTAAATCCGTCCATAAGCGGCATTTCAATATCGGAAAGTACTATGTCGACGAATTCTGTAATGTCCTTACCTTCGGATTCGGCTTGTTCCTTGAGGGCCATGATCTTGTTCAGTGCTTCCTGACCGTTATTTGTGATAATGGGCTTGAGGTTTGCCTCGGTCAGGTTCTGCTTGAGCATGGTTCGAATGGTTTGGGAGTCGTCTGCCACCAGTACTTTGTACTGTGTTTCGGAGATAGTCATCTCTTCATCCATCTCTGGTTCGATCTGGGTGAGGATGGTTTCAAGGTCAAGCAGCTGGATGAAATGGTCGCCCTTGTCTACAAGGCCGACGATGGCGTCGGTAGACTGGGAAATAACGCTGGTGGGCGGAATGACTTCGCCCCAACCTACACGGTGAATTTCGGTAACGCCTGAAACAAGGAAGCCGGTGACGGACTTGGAAAACTCGGTGACGATGACAATATCGCGCTCGGTCTTGGGCATGTTGAGTTCCAGCCAGACGGAAAGGTCGAGCACTGGCAGAATCAGGTCGCGCAGAGGGATGGTTCCCATGAAAGATGGGTGGGGCGCAGATTCGGGCGGCTCCAGATTGGGAGTTTCTATGACCTGCATGACCTTGGCAACGTTGATGCCGAAGTAATTCTTGGCTTCTTTACCGTTTTCCAGCGTCTCGATGATGTAGAATTCCAGGATTTCCAGCTCGTTGGTACCAGTCTCCAGCAAAATACCGGTATCGATTGCGCTCTTATTCATTTTTTACCTCATTCCACGGTTCGTGTACGGGTCCCCATGACCCGACTTCTAAGTATATACAGCGGTGAAAAGTTTATGTCCACGATATTGGGTTGTTAACGAGATATTTATAATACGTTGTATGGAAGAGAGGATGATTCGGTTCTTCTTGACTCCTTGTTGTGAGCCATGCACAAGGGGAACATGTGGGAAAGTTTTTAAATACCCTATTGGAGTGAAGAATGAGCGACAATGTTAATGTTGACCCGTCTGATATTCGTTTCAAAGTGGAAACAAAGCTGCATGAAGCAGCGACCAAACTGATTCCCTGGTTCCTTTCCGATATGCCGGAATACTACTTCCGTACGCATACCGAGGAAGAGCAACTCAAACACGTCATGGCCCTTGTCTCGGGCATGGTTCGCGACGAAAAACAGTCCATGGCTCTGCACAGTCCTTGTGGCACCATGGTCACGCACATTACTCCGGGCGGAGACATGAAAGCCCTTGCCGGAGTGCTGCGTGAGTATTTGGATAGGGATATCCAGATTGCCCGTATTTATTCCAGCAGGGATGATTCCATCCGGCTGGACACCTTCATATTCGGCCCCCAGCCCAAGTGCGCGGGCGGCACTAACCTGCAAAACGCCTTGAATATGGCTCGTGAAGGCGTGGTGAAAGTTGACTCGGAAGACATGGAGGCCTTTGAGCATTTTCTGTCTTCCGCCAGTGAAGATTATGTTGAAAAATTCGAGTCGGGAAGGGCGCTGCGTCACTTCAAGGCCTGTGGCTGCGTTGAGAATCACGAAAAGGTGCAGGTGTTGTTGGAGAAGAATGTGCACCCCGGATTCGACAGAATCTCCATAGCCATGGAAAACCCGCCGCGAAAAGGCCTTCTGCTCAGAGTGGTCAATATCTTTGCCCGGGAAGAAATTCCGGTTGATCGAGCCTATTCCGATGAGTTTGACCGAGGTGAGAAGTCGACCATTGCGGTCATGAGTTTCTATCTTGATCGTTCTCGTATCGACTTGCAGGAAGACTCCGAGCAGTGGCGTCGCCTCAAGCGTCAGTTCGAGCTGACCAAATGGTTTGCCTTTCACGGTTTGGAAGCGTTGGCCGACGAAGAAGGCTGGGAGCTGGGGCAGGTCATGCTCATGCAGGCTGGATGCGAGTTCGCCCACCAGTTCCTGGTGAGCGAGGATCTGCATGCCTACTCGTCTGGGCGGATTACCTACTCTGTGCTGAAGCACAGGGAGATTGCACAAAAACTGATGGATTACTTCGATGCCCGCTTCAATCCTGATTTCAAAGGTGACCGCGAAGCGGCCCGCAAGGAACGCAGGGCCATCGTGCGCAAGGCGATCAGCAATGTTGGCAACGATGTCCATCGACGCATTTTGCTCTATATATATCGTTTCTTCCGATATACCCTGCGGACCAACTACTACCTGCCGGACAAGATAGGGCTGAGCTTCCGCATTGACCCATTGATTCTTGCCCCTATGCCTAAGGACAAAAGGCCGTTTGGAATATACTGCTTCCACGGCCCGTACAGCTTCGCCTTCCAGGTGAGGTATCGTGACATGGCCCGTGGTGGCGTTCGTGTTGTTCGCACCTGGTCTCAGGATCACTTTGAATTGGAGTCCAACAGGCTGTTCGACGAAGTCACCAAGCTGGCGAGTGCGCAGCAGTTCAAGAACAAGGATATCCCCGAAGGTGGCTCCAAGGCCGTTATCCTCCTCGGCCCCGAGGCGGATATCGATCTGGCCGTGAAGTCCATGGTTGATTCCTTCCTTGATCTGTTGATTATTCCTGAAGGGACTGATGGATTCGTCCAGCCCGGCATCGTGGATTACCTTGGTCGTGAAGAGGTGATCTTCCTTGGTCCGGACGAGAATATAACCCCGGATCATATCAACTGGATCGTGGCCCGGGCCGCCAAGCGCAAGTACAAGTGGCCCAGCGCGTTCATGAGCTCCAAGCCGGGTGCAGGTATTGCCCACAAGGAATATGGCGTCACCAGTGAAGGTGTCATTGTCTTTGCCGATGAGCTGCTCAAGACATTAGGGATCGATCCCTTGAACGAGCCCTTCACCGTAAAAATTACGGGCGGCCCAGCGGGCGATGTTGCCTCCAATGTCATCAAGATTCTGGTGCGTGAATACGGCGAGAATGCCCGTATAGTGGCTATGACAGATGGTCATGGCGCTGCGTACGATCCGGATGGCATGGATCATGGAGAACTGATGCGTCTTATCGATAACGCACTCAAGACGTCTCACTTCGACAAGGCCAAGCTCAAGGGCGAAGGTGCGTTCGTGGTATCCACGGATGATCCGGACGGCACTCGCATCCGCAATGAACTGCATAATACGGCTGTTGCTGACATCTTCATCCCGTCTGGCGGCAGGCCGGATACCATCAATATGTCCAACTGGAAGAACTTCCTGCAGGCCGACGGCACTCCGTCCGCAAGAGGGCTGGTGGAAGGCGCGAATATCTTCATCTCTGCCGATGCCCGTGCCGAGATGGAAAAGGTAGGCGTTCTGGCTGTGCCCGGCCCGTCTGCCAACAAGACTGGCGTCATCTGCTCCTCTTACGAGATTCTTGCTGGGCTTATTCTGACAGAAGATGAGTTCCTTGAAATCAAGAAGGATTACGTTGCCCAACTGCTCGATATCCTGCGTATGCGTGCCCGAAGTGAAGCGCGTGTGCTCATGCGAGAGTTTAAGCTGGCTGGTGGCACGCGAACCATCACCGAGCTTTCCTACGAGCTGTCCGAATCCATCAATACGCTGGCTGACAGGGTCGCGAAAGTGTTGGAGGAAAGCGTTGAAAAGGTGGCGGATGATCCCAGGCTCGTTGAGGCCATGCTCTCCTATTGCCCAGCCATTTTGGTGGAAAAGTATCGTGATAGAGTTATTAATGATATACCTCGTCGTCACCAACTTGCGCTGATCGCATCTTTTGTTTCTGCCAAGATGCTGTATCAGGAGGGCATGGGATGGGCTGATAATCTGGTGGCGGTCCGCGATGTGCGCGATGTCATCTTCGGCTATCTTGAAGAAGAGAAGGAGCTGGCTGCTCTTATGGCTGAAGTCCGCGCTGCTGGTTTGGAGCACGCAGACAAGCTGGAAGAGATTCTCGAGTTCGCCGGGCGCAAGCATCTCATGCTGAATAAGCTGGGGCTTGGATGATATTATTAAAAAAGTAGTTGATTCCAGCGGCTGAAGTGATTATAGGAATCATTACCAAATCGAAAATAACCGCAAGGAGAGTATTATGAGTGAGAGAAATGGAGCCTGCACCTTCCAGGGTAACCCCCTGACGCTGGTGGGCGCTGAAGTAAAGGTCGGTGATGTAGCCCCTGAGTTCAACCTGGTCGCAAACGATCTGTCCCCAGCCACCCTTGCTGACTACAAGGACAAGGTCGTCGTAATCGCTGCCGTGCCGTCTTTGGACACCCCGGTCTGCGACATGGAGACCCGCCGCTTCAACAACGAAGCTGCCGCTCTCGGTGACGACGTCGTTATTCTGGCCGTTTCCATGGATCTGCCCTTTGCCCAGGCCCGCTGGTGCGGCGCTGCAGGCGTTGAGGCCGTAAAGACCCTGTCCGACCACAAGGATGCTTCCTTCGGTGAAGGGTGGGGCGCTCTGATCAAGGAACTTCGCCTCTTGACCCGCGCCGTGTTCGTAGTGGGCAAGGATGGCAAGGTTGCCTACGCCGAGTATCTCAAGGAGATCACCGAGGAACCGAATTACGACGCCGCTCTGGCTGCCGTTAAGGAACTCGTTTAATAACCGACTGAAATAGTATGCAATAAGCCGCTTCCTGTCGTAGGAAGCGGCTTATTTGTTGATATAGCTTGACTCGTGCATGGTTCAACGGTAGATTTATTACACCTGAGCAAGTACTCATGTGAGGTAGATATGTCGAATATTGCATGTAGTGATACTGATAAGCACTCGGAGAACGTGGCAAAGGTCAAAGCCCGTATGCTCTCCGAACGAGACTTCCTGTTTATGGCAGAGTTGTTCAAAGCGCTGGGTGATTACACTCGCGTTCGAATTTTGTACGCCCTGTCCATCAATGAATTGTGCGTGTGCGCCTTGGCCGAGGTGTTGGACATGTCTCAGTCTGCCATCTCTCATCAGCTCCGTCTGCTTCGTGCGGCCAAGCTGGTGCGCTATCGCAAGGAAGGCAAGAACGTTTTCTACGCTCTGGATGACGACCATGTTCGTAATCTGGTCACCCAGGGACTGGACCATATTCGTGAGGGGAGCTAATCCTCCCCTCCCTTTTTTTTACTATTTTATATGAATAGATATTCAATTATAACATATATTGATATTGAAAGGATGATATAAATGGAACTCCTGACAAACATCATTGTCGAATCTTGGCATGTGCTGGTGGAGGCCGGCCCTTATGTGCTTTTTGGCTTTTTTGTAGCGGGCCTTCTCAAAGCTTTTGTGTCCGATTCCTTTTTGGCAAAACATCTTGGGGGCCGGTCTGTCTGGTCCGTTATCAAGGCCGCAGTTATTGGCGTGCCTCTGCCGTTATGCTCATGCGGCGTGCTGCCCGCGGCGCTCGGCCTGCGTAAGCAGGGGGCAAGCAAGGGCGCGACGACCGCATTCATGATCTCTACGCCCGAGACCGGGGTGGACTCCATGGCTGTGACCTATGCGCTCATTGACCCCATCATGACTGTGGTTCGGCCTGTTGCTGCGTCCATTACAGCCATATTCGCCGGGGTATTGGTCAATGCATTTCCAGAAAAGGAACCAACCTCCGCGCCGCTGGAAAGTTTAATGGCAAATGTTCATGACCATGGACATGAAGGATGCGGCTGTTCTGATGGCCGCTGCGACATCGACGGTAATCGCACCTTCATGGGCAAGTTCATGGACGGAATGCATTACGCCTTTGGCGAAATGATCGGCGATATCGGTCGGTGGCTCATGCTTGGCGTACTCATTGCGGGTGTCATTTCTGCTGTTATTCCGCAGGATGCCCTGAATGAATATGTTGGCACAGGCTTCCTGTCTTATCTCGTCATGTTGGTGGTGGCCTTACCGCTGTACGTTTGTGCTACGGCTTCAACGCCCATAGCCGCGTCGCTGTTGCTAAAGGGGCTTTCTCCGGGGGCTGCTCTGGTTTTCCTTCTGGCCGGCCCGGCGACCAATGGTGCCACCATTACGGTCATGCTCAAGACGCTCGGCAAGCGGGCCGCATTTCTCTACGTAGCGGCTATCGTGATTTGTTCGTTGGGCTTGGCCTTTGTGGTCGACCAGCTGTACATCGCTCTTGGTCTCGATATCCGCGCCGTGGTCTCTGAAGTTGGTGAGACCCTGCCGCATTGGGTTGGCGTCGCCAGCGGGCTTATTCTCGCGGCGTTGGTGGCAAAGAGCTTCTTGCGATCTGAAGGTGGTGGTTGAAGCTAGACATGCCCGTCTGGATGACGGGCAAATAGTTGTAATCTTTATTACCGCGAATAATGGCGGGCCGAAATAACCTTCGGCCCGCCTTTTCTTTCATTCGGGGGCGTGCTACATAATCGCCAACAAAAATAGGGAGATTTCAGGATGAAAAAGATAGTGCTCGCCATGGCGCTCATGTTGCTCTTTTCTATGTCGGCCCATGCCGAAAATACCAAGATTCGATTCGGTATTTTGCCGGTGCTCGATACGCTGCCGCTGCAAGTGGCCGTGCAGGATGGTCTGTTCATAGGGCAGGGGCTTGATGTCGAGTTGGTCCGCTTTGCCTCTGCGCTGGAGAGGGACACCGCGCTGCAGGCCGGGCAGCTGGATGGTTACTTTGGCGACCTGATCGCGGCCTGCATGTTGGTGAACAAGAACGTGCCGATGTACGTGGCGCTGACATCCTGGCGAACCACTCCCGGCTTCCCCATGTTTGGCATTGCCCAGTCTCCCGCAAAGAAGGGTGCCATGCTCGGTGCCATGCAGGGAGCCAGTCTTGGCCTTTCCAAATCTACGATCATGGAATTTCTGGCTGACAAGATCAGCGACAGTCTTGGCATTGGCCATCAATATTTCGAGCAGATCGAAATTAAGAAAATGCCCATTCGTTTGCAGATGTTGCTTACCGATCAAGTAGACTGCGCCTTGCTGCCTGAACCGCTGCTCAGTCTGGCCAAGTTCAAGGGCGGCGGCGTACTCGTGACCGCGGAAAAGTTGAATATCCCGCTTACCGTACTCTCTCTGCACCGCAAGTTTTTCCTCGATGGAGCAGATACCTACATTCGTTTCATTACGGCCTATAAGGAAGCCGTTAAGCGTCTTCGTAATGATCCCGAGAAGTATCGTCAGCTCATGGCTGAAACTTGCCGGATTCCCGGCCCGCTGGTGGCGGAGTTCCCCATCTACCCCTATCCCATGCCTTCTTTGCCTACGACAGCAGAGCTGGATGAAGTGCAGGAATGGATGGTGGAGAAGGGCATGCTGAAACGCCGTTTGCCACACGAACTGATGCTTTCCCCCATCATCCCCTAGTCGATGCTCAAGGCAGATAATCTGGCAAAGAACTATGGTGGCGAGGCCGTTCTGAGAGATGTCTCCTTCACGCTTGATCGTGAGGAGACTCTTGCTGTTGTCGGTCCGTCTGGGTGCGGTAAAACCACGCTGCTGTATCTCCTGAGCGGCTTGACCCATCCGGATACGGGACAGGCATTGTTGGACGGCAATCCGATCACCGAGCCTTCTCCGGATATCTCCATCATTCTTCAGGACTATGGTTTGCTGCCGTGGAGGACGATCATCGACAACGTCGCCCTTGGTCTCAAGGTGCGTGGTGTTGGCCGGGCCGAACGACTGGAGCGGGCGCAGGCTCAACTGGCCGAAGTGGGCATCGTTGGCCGTGACAATGATTTTCCTGCCAACCTGAGCGGTGGCGAGCAGCAGCGCGTGGCCATTGCCCGTGCATTTGTTTCCTGTCCGCGCCTCATGCTGCTCGACGAGCCTTTTTCTTCTCTGGATGCCCTGACGCGTGAGCGGTTGCAGCGTGCGCTGCTCGAAGCGTGGCAGGTGCGCCGCATCCCCTACGTGCTGGTTACTCACTCGTTGGAGGAGGCCGTGGTGCTCGGTAAAAAGATCATGGTCATGTCGGGGCGTCCGGCCCGTCCGGTCAAGGTCTTTGACAACCCCGGCTTCGGCAATGAGGCCATTCGTGATACACCCGAGTGCTTTGAGCTGCTCAAGGAACTGCGGCACACGGTGGAGGCGTTATGGTAGGCTGGGCCAAAACCACTCTTCGATACATCGCGGTCATCGCGTTTATCGGTATCATGTGGAAGCTGGCGGCCGTGGCGCTCGGCGGCGTGATACTGCCGCACCCGGAAGAGGCCTTCCGCATCTTCTTTTTCGCCATGGGCACCGAGCTGTTCTGGGAGCATTTTTTCGTCAGCGCTTACCGCGCGGTAGCTGGTATGGCCTTGGCGTGGTTCGTGGCGTTCCCGTTGGGATTGGTCATGGGCAGCGTCAAGAGTGTGGACGATCTGTTGGCCCCATTCATTTTTCTTACGTATCCGGTGCCCAAGATTGTGCTGCTTCCCATCTTTTTGCTCCTGCTTGGGTTGGGGGATGCGGCCAAGATAGCCATGATCGCACTGATTCTCGGCTACCAGATTTTAGTGACCACTCGGGATGGTGTTAAATCCATCCATCCGAAATATTATGATTCTGTTCTCTCGCTGGGTGGCTCTCATTTTGACGTGCTGCGTGAGGTGTTGCTGCCCGCAGCCCTGCCGCATGGCTTCACGGCCTTGCGTCTTGGCACCGGCGTGGCGGTGGCCGTGCTCTTCTTTGTGGAATCCTTTGCCACTACTAGAGGGCTGGGCTATATGATTATGGACGCCTGGGGCGCAATGGACTACCTGACCATGTTCACCGGCATCCTAGGCATGTCCATGATGGGCGCAGCATTGTATGAGATCGCCAACCTTTTGGAGCGGCGACTGTGTAAGTGGATGTTTTTGAGGGGTAAATAGTGAGATCCTGTTTTTGTATTTTATCGATATGTATATTTGTTATGGTTGGCTGTGTTCCGAAGAAGGCTGTCACTAGTGAAGTATCAGATTGGAATAGTCACACTGTTGGCCCATTCAAATTTGAGTTGGCCAAGAAGTTTGAAAAACTTGGGACAACGCCGGAACTCATTCGAGTAAAACAAAGGTTGAACTTTCGTGTAGATGCGACGGTATTTGCGGATTCGACAAGTCCTTCAAGGGTGTATGAAGGGGTTATGGTGAGCCTCGGAAGAGGGGGGCCTGGCCTTAACTTACGTGTTGTCAGAAAAGGTTCCAAGCAATGGCTTGGTGATTTGCAGTATGTTTATCGTGTATATATCCAACGGTCTGACGATCCTGCTTTGAAAGGAATTGAAAGGCTTTATCGTTCAGGTGGTTATAAACAGAAGGCAGAAAAGTACGTTGTACTTGAGTTTATCCGAGGCTCCGGCTCTGAAGCCAGAAAGATTCGTTATTTCATAGATGCTGAGGAAGTAGCCAGAGAGTTGAGAGATAATAACAAGCTGACTCAGTATATGCTTGGTAGATTTAACCATATTTTCAAAGTGATATAACATGTCCGCAACCAAACTCGAATTCGATAACGGCCAATTGGCTGTCCAGCTTTTTGGGCCGCAGAATCAGCATCTGAAGCTCCTGAGCGAACGCATCGGCGTGAAGCTGGAGAGCCGGGGCAATGTTGTGTCCATTGTTAGTGATGACGCTGACCGGGCAGACCTCGCCGGGCAGGTGCTTACGCAGCTTTATGCCATGCTCAAGGCCGGAAAGAATATTTATCCGCAGGACGTTGATTTTGCCTGCCGCGTGTTGGAGCGTAAGCCTTCCGCCGATGTTGGTGAGGTGTTCAAGGACGATGTGTACGCTACCTCGGGTAAGCGCACCGTTGCGCCCAAGTCGCTTAACCAGCGCGAATATCTCGATGCCATCCGCGAGGCGGATATGACCTTCGGCATCGGCCCCGCCGGTACGGGTAAGACCTATCTGGCTGTGGCCATGGCCGTGGGCGCACTGGTACGGCGCGAGGTCAAACGAATCGTGTTGACCCGTCCCGCAGTGGAAGCAGGGGAAAAGCTGGGCTTTCTGCCCGGTGATCTGGTGGAAAAGATCAATCCCTATCTGCGTCCTCTCTACGATGCTCTGCACGACATGCTCGATTTCGCCAAGGTGCAGGAGTACCAGGAAACCGGTGTCATCGAAGTGGCTCCGCTGGCCTTCATGCGAGGGCGCACTCTCAATGATGCATTCATCATTTTGGACGAAGCTCAGAATACCACGCCGGAGCAGATGAAGATGTTTCTGACCCGTCTCGGTTTTGGCTCACGGGCGGTAGTTACGGGTGATGTCACCCAGATCGACCTTCCCGTGCATTCCAAGTCCGGTCTGCTCCATGCGCGCAAGATTCTGGACGGCGTCAAAGGCATCCGCTTCATCGAATTCGATGAGCATGATGTCATCCGCCACCCCTTGGTCGGACGGATTGTCCGCGCTTACGACAAACATGAAGCTGGCGGTGGCAAACGATGAAGCAGAACGTGACGGTCATTCGCGAAACCCGGTTGGATCCGGCCTTTCCTTTGTCGCGGCAGGAGCTGCGGCAGTTGGTGGGTGTGATCCTCGATTCTCTGGGGCTGGAGGAATCCTCTCTGGAGATCAAGCTGGTGGACGACTGTGAGATCGCACGTCTCAACAAGGAATTCATGGGCTGCACCGGACCGACCAATGTGCTGAGTTTTCCGGCAGAGGAGAGCGAGGAGCATGGCGGGGACGAGTCCTATTTGGGCGAACTGGCCTTGTCCGTTGACGCAGTGTCCCGTGAATCCGATCTGTATCATCAGCCGCCGGTGCTGCATCTGGCGCGCCTGTTGGCCCACGGCATCCTTCATCTGGCCGGGCATGATCACGGTGAGGTGATGTATGACCTCACGGACGCGGCTGTTGATCGCGTGGAACTGGAATATCTGAGCGACTGAAATGGGGTGATTGATGGCCGGGCGTAAACTCATCAAGGGCAAGAAGCTCTACAAGATTCTCTTCATCGGTGTCATTTTCACCGTTCTGGCGGTTGGCTCACTGGCGATCCTCGGCGTGAGAGCTGTCCGACATGATGCCGCAGTGGTGGCTGTAGAGAGTTCTGCTCGCGGTGTGGTGGGTGCCGTTACCGTTTTGATTAACGCCCTGACTGCCAATAACGCGGAGATCGGATCAAAATCTCTCATAAGTATGAAGCCTTCGGTGCTCCGGGCTACGCTTTCAAGGATGATCAAGGGGCACGATCAGCTTGCTTCCATCATTATTTCCGATGCTTCCGGTCTTCGCTACATGCTTTCCCGCCGTAGCGATGGCATGATGGAAGTGGTGCCTGATAAGACCAATACGAGTGTCTTTGAATGGACATACGTGAGGCCCGACGGCATGGAATACAAGTCCGGGGCCGAGTATATTTTGAGTCGTTTCGTTGTAGGAAGAGCTCTGGCTAATGAGTTCATCCATCTGAGGCCGGGACAAGTAAACTGGCGTAGCGCCGACATGTTTCAGGCGCCCGGTGGCGCATGGTTGGCTGCCTCCACTCTGATTCAGGCCGACGGCAAAAACTACATGATTTCCTATGTTTTTCCTGTGGATGCCGTGCTCAGTCATCTGGGCAGCGCGGAAAAGGGCAATGCTGAGAAAGTCTTCCTCTACTGGAAGAACGGCAAGGTTCTGGCCGTGGCTCCCACGCTCGAAGCAGGAGGTGTGGAAAGCGCATTGAGTGAAGCCATGGCGGTGGACAAGTTGACCGACCCCGTGTTGGTGGCAGCCTCTGATAAACTGGCGTCCAGCAAGGCCGCTCGAAGGGCTCCGTTCAGTTACTCGGTCGACGGTGAAGTTTGGTGGTCGTATGTCATGCCGCTTTCGGTGTTTGGCGACACCCTTTCTCTTGGTGTGGCCGTGCCGCGAAAAAATATTGTCTCTGCGCTGACGAGCGACCGTTTCCTGCAAATGTTCGGCGGAGCGTTGGTCCTGTTTGCCAGCGCTGTCTTGTTCGTCCTTTACAGAAATCGTGCGCGTATCGAGGCCATTGGAGTGGGGCAGAAGAAGCCCCGTACAGCATCGGACATCCTTGCTCTCATTGAAGAGGGTGAAAGCCGGACGCTGGAGTTCAAGCAGACCATGCGCTTCAACCTCAAGTCTGGCAAGAATGGGCGTGAAATTGAACACGCCGCCATGAAGACCGTGGCCGGATTCCTGAATTCCGATGGCGGAACATTGCTGGTGGGCGTGGCTGATAATGGTGACATTACTGGCTTTGATGAAGACAAGTTCGAGAGTGAAGACAAGGCTATGCTCCATTTCAATAATTTGGTGAACAGCCATATTGGAACCGAGTTCTCTCGTTATCTTGATACAAAGATTGTCGAGATTGAGGGCAAGCACGTTCTTCGCGCGTATTGTCTCCCTGCGTCAGCTCCGGCCATTTTGGACAACGGCAAGAGCGAAGAGTTCTATGTCCGCAGTGGGCCGGCAAGCCGTCAGTTATCCTTGAGCCAGTTCTACGAATGGCTTCAGAATCACTGATTCGATTTATCGTACATTCGAAATATTATAACGCCTTTGCACTCTGTATAGGATTGGCGTAGTCTGCCTTACTACGAGGTGGATTGCATGATCTGTGAGCGAGTGAATTTGACTTCCCTGTGCATCCTTCTGATGCTGTTCGCTGTCCTGACAGTCGGTTGGGCCGTGTCTCCTGCGTACGCTGAATCACCAATCAAAATAGCTATGATCACTGCCAAAACCGGGGTTGCCGGGGCCACCAATATCGTTTCTTTCGATGCTGCCCAATTCGTTGTGAAGGAGATCAACGAGCAGGGCGGTATCCTTGGCCGAAAGGTAAAACTCCTCGAGTACGACAACAAGAGCACACCGGAAGGGAGTGCTGAAGCTGCGCGAGCCGCTATCAAGGACGGTGCCGTCGCTGTGGTCGGGTGCAACTGGAGCTCTCACTCCATTGCCATGGCCAAAGTGTTGCAAGAAGCCGGAATCCCAATGATCTCGCATATGTCCACCAACGAAGCCGTGACCAAGGTGGGCGATTTTATTTTCCGTATCTGCTTTACTGATTCCTTTCAGGGAGGCGGTCTGGCCCGCTTTGCCCGTGCGCGGTTGAAGTGCAAGACCGCCGTGGTGCTGGTGGATGAGAACAGAGCTTACAGCATGGGCTTGGCCAAGACATTCACCGAGGCCTTTGAGCGATTGGGCGGCCTGGTTGTTTGGACCGGCGGCTACCGCGAAGACGATGACGTGGATGAGATTCTCAAGAAGGTTCTCGTTCAAGATCCCGATGCCCTGTTTGTGCCGGGGGGGTACTCAGATGTCGGTAAGATCTTCGGAAGGGCGCGCGACTTTGGGCTTCGCGCCGAGCTATTGAGCGCCGATGGCATTGGCATGAAGATGTTTGAGTATATCGGTGAGAAGGCCAATGGTATTTACTATTCCGGTCACTGGAGTCGTTGGGTGGACACCCCGCTTTCCAAGCGCTTTGTCAAGGAATTCGAGGCAGAACATGGGGCGATAAAAGAAGATACTCAGCCGTTGGTTTACGACAGCTTCATGCTCTTCAAGGATGCCATGGAACGTGCAGGTTCCACAGATGGGAAGTCTGTGCGTGATGCTTTGGCAACGACACAGAGATTTGAAGGAGTGACCGGAGAAATCAGCTTTGACGAGAATGGAGACCCTATCAAGCCGTTGGTCATCAGCGAGTTGAAGTTCGGCGGGAGCATGTATCTCGAACGCATTATGCCCTGATTTTTCGTTGTTTGGCCTTTTTCGCCCGCGAGCGCCCGCCCAGCCTCAATTTCCTTTACTTTGATATAATATTGGGTCACACTCCTTCTCTTTCGTTTTATCATCGGCAATCGAAGAATGGAGTACACACACGATGCCCAAGAATTTTCTGACCATTCTGGACATCCCTAGGGATGAGGCCCAACAGGTGCTGCTGCGCGCCAAAGAGATGAAGGACAACAAAGTCCGTACTGACCTTTTGGCCGGCAAGACCCTGCTCTTGATTTTTGAAAAGGCTTCCACTCGTACCCGAGTGTCCTTTGAAGTCGGCGTCCGCCAGCTCGGCGGCGATCCGGTTTTTATCGCTTCCAAGGATTCTCAGCTCGGCCGTAGTGAGCCTCTCAAAGACACCGCTCGCGTACTATCGCGATACGCGGACGGGCTCATCGTGCGAACTTTCGGCCAGGAGAAGCTCGAAACCCTGGTCGAATACGGCGACATCCCTGTGGTCAACGCGCTGACCGATGAATATCATCCCTGCCAGATCATGGCTGACGTGCTCACCATGTACGAGCGCACCCCGAAGCTGGAAGAGCTGAAGGTGGCATGGGTAGGCGATGGCAATAACATGGCTCACTCCTTCATTAACGGCGCTGTACCCTTTGGTTACCAGCTGTCCCTCGCATGCCCCAAGGGCTACGAGCCGGATGAAGAAATTCTGGACAAGGCCCGCGGCCTGGGTGCGGTCATTACATTGACCGACGATCCGGCTGAAGCCGTGGCCGGTGCACATTACGTCAATACCGACGTCTGGGCATCCATGGGCCAGGAAGAAGAGCAGGCCAAGCGTGAAAAAGCGTTTGCAGGCTACATGGTTGACGATGCCCTCATGGCCAAAGCCGCCGAGGATGCCAAGTTCATGCATTGCCTGCCCGCGCACCGCGAGGAAGAAGTCAGCGAGTCCGTGTTCGAGAGCCCGGCTTCCATTGTTTGGGATCAGGCCGAGAACCGCCTCCACATGCAGAAAGCAATCCTTGAATGGATTTATAAATAAAGAGTATTAGAGAGAGTTATACAATGAGCAAAATCGAAAAAGTTGTTCTGGCCTACTCTGGTGGCCTGGACACCTCCATCATTCTGAAGTGGATCAAGAACCACTACAATTGCGAAGTGGTTACCATGACCGCTGACCTCGGTCAGGGTGAAGAAATGGAAGGCCTGGAAGAAAAGGCCATGTCCACTGGTGCCTGCAAGGCATACGTGGAAGACATGCGCGAAGAATTCGTACGTGACTACGTCTTCCCCATGTTCCGCGCCAACGCCCTGTATGAAGGTCGTTACCTGCTCGGCACCTCCATCGCCCGTCCGCTGATCTCCAAGCGCATGGTTGAAATCGCTGAAATGGAGGGCGCACAGGCTGTTGCCCACGGTGCAACCGGTAAGGGTAATGACCAGGTCCGCTTCGAGCTGGCCACCATGGCTTTGAACCCGAAGCTCAAGACCATCGCCCCCTGGCGCGAGTGGGAGCTGAAATCCCGTACCGATCTGATCAATTTCGCCAAGGAAAACGAGATTCCCATCCCGGTTTCCCGCAAAAAGCCTTGGTCCATCGACGCCAACCTGCTGCACACCTCCTTCGAGGGCGGCGAGTTGGAAGATCCGTGGAACGCCCCCGGTCCGGATTGCTACCGCAACATCACTCCGCCCGAGCTGTGCCCGGACGAGGCTGAAGAGATCACCATCGACTTCGAAGCCGGTGATCCCATTGCCGTCAACTCCGTGAAATACTCCCCGGCTGCACTGCTGGCCAAGCTCAATGAGCTGGGTGGCAAGCACGGCATCGGTCGTGTCGACATGGTTGAAAACCGCTTCGTGGGCATGAAGTCCCGTGGCGTGTACGAGACCCCGGGCGGCACCATCATGGCTGCTGCTCACCGTGACCTTGAAGGCGTCTGCATGGATCGTGAGATGATGCACCTGCGTGATTCCCTGATCCCGAAATACGCCACCATGGTATACAACGGCTTCTGGTTCTCTCCGGAGCGCGAAGCCTTGCAGGCCATGATCGACAAGTCTCAGGAGAAGGTAACCGGTACCGTCCGCCTGAAGTTGTACAAGGGCAATTGCATCCCCATGGGCCGCAAGTCCCCGTTCTCCATGTACAACCCCGAACTGGCCACCTTCGAGGAAGACTACGTTTACGACCAGGCCGACGCAGAAGGCTTCATCAATCTGGTGGGTCTGCGTCTCAAGGGGCGCATGCAGCAGTCCAAGTGGGGCGGCAAGGACACCGACGACACCTGCGAGAGCTAACCTGTTGAAAAACAGTGATCTGCGTCGTTGCTGCGGAGCAATCAAATCCTCGCGTAGGAAGACTACGCGTCGGCCTTGATTGCTCCTTGCGCCTAGCAGCTCACCATTTTTGAACAGTTTGAAATAATAAGAAATTCAACGGAAGCTGAATTATGGCAGAAAAAAAAATGTGGGGCGGTCGGTTTGCCGAAGGCACCGCCGCTTCCATGGAAGCATATTCCGAGTCCGTGTCCTATGATTGGCAGCTCTATGCCGAGGACATCCGTGGCTCTCAGGCCCATGCTCGCGTGTTGGCGAAGCAGGGCTTTTTGACCGAGGACGAGGCCGCGCAGATTTGCGAAGGTCTCGACAAGGTCAAGGCCGAGATCGAGGCCGGCGATTTCGAATGGAAGACCGAGATGGAAGACGTTCACATGAACGTTGAGTCTCGTCTTACCGACATCATCGGCCCGCTGGGCGGCAAGCTGCACACCGCGCGTTCCCGTAACGATCAGGTGGCACTTGATTTCCGCCTCCATGTGGCAGCCCGTCTCGCTTCCTGGAAAGAATATCTGGCCTCCCTGATTGAGGTTTATGTGGCCCGCGCCGAAGAGCACAAGGAGACCTTGCTGCCCGGTTGCACCCACTTTCAGCCTGCTCAGCCTGTGAGCCTGGCGCATCATCTGCTGGCTTACTGTCAGATGTTCAAGCGTGATCTTGAGCGCGTGGAAGATGCCCTCAAGCGAGTGCGTGTCATGCCGCTGGGCGCTGCTGCGCTGGCCGGCACCACCCACCCGGTGAATCCGCAGGCCGTGGCCGATGATCTTGGCGTTGAGAATATCTTTGCCAACTCCATGGACGCTGTTTCCGATCGCGACTTCGCGCTGGAAGCCGTGTTCACAGGCAGCCTGATCATGACCCATCTTTCCCGTATGTGCGAAGAGGTCATCATCTGGGCCAATCCGAACTTTGGTTACGTGAAGCTGCCGGATCAGTATGCGACCGGCTCCTCCATCATGCCGCAGAAGAAGAACCCGGATGCCTGTGAGCTTATGCGCGGCAAGACCGGCCGTGTGGTTGGCTCCCTCATGTCCCTGCTGGTAGTGCTCAAGGGTTTGCCCATGACGTACAACCGCGATCTGCAGGAAGACAAGGAGCCGTTCTTCGATGCCGACAAGACCGTTACCGCATCCCTCGGTATCATGAAGGGCATGTTGGAACAGTTGGTTTTCGTGCCTGAGAAGATGCTGGCAACCGTGGAACGAGGCTTCCTCAATGCCACCGAGTTGGCCGACTATCTGGCTGCCAAGGGCGTACCATTCCGTGAAGCGCACCACATCACCGGTGCAGCTGTCGCCTTTGCCGAGGGCAAGGGCGTGGGACTGGAAAACCTGTCTCTGGAAGACTTCAAGCAGTTCTCTGCCGATATCGAGGAAGATGTTTTCGGCGTGCTCGATTATAGGGCATGCGTGGAACGCAGAACTTCCCCCGGCGGCACCGGTCCAGCTTCCGTGAACAAGCAGATTGGTGACCTGAAAGTATGGCTCGAAGCAATAAAATAGCCGTTTCGTAACAAAAATATGGGATACGGGGTATTTTTTGCCTCGTATCCCTTGATTTTTCATACAAGGGCATTACTCTAGATTCTCAGAAAAACGGTAATACTTGGGTCGCTATCCCCGTTACGCGATCCGCACACGAGGGCAGTGGGGCACCGCTCCTGATGCCCGGAGGAAGTTCCTTTGAACAACCACATGAAAAATCTGGTTATTTGGGCGATCATCTTCATTCTGATGGTTGTCCTCTTCAATCTATTTAACCAGCCGCCTGTCCCGCAGGACAACCCGTCCTACAGCGAGTTCCTCTCAATGGTGGACAATGGTGGCGTTTCCGAGGTCAAGATTCAGGGACCAAAGATCACCGGCGTGAAGAGCTCCGGTGAAAAGTTCCAGGTCTACACTCCGGAAGATCCCAAGCTTGTAGATACGCTCATTCAGAAGGGCGTCGAGGTGAAGGCCGAGCCGCCGGATGAGTCGCCGTGGTACATGACCCTGCTTCTCTCCTGGTTCCCCATGCTGCTGCTCATCGGTGTATGGATTTTCTTCATGCGTCAGATGCAGGGCGGCGGTGGAGGCGGCCGTGGAGCCATGAGCTTCGGTCGTTCCAAGGCGCGTCTTATCAACGAGGAGACCGCCAAGGTCACCTTTGAAGACGTTGCTGGTGTCGACGAAGCCAAGGAAGAACTCTCCGAGGTCGTCGACTTCCTGCGCGAACCCCGCAAGTTCACCCGCCTGGGCGGTCGTATTCCCAAGGGCGTTCTGCTGGTCGGTTCTCCCGGTACCGGTAAGACCCTGTTGGCACGCGCCGTTGCTGGTGAAGCTGGCGTTCCCTTCTACACCATTTCCGGTTCCGACTTTGTTGAAATGTTCGTTGGTGTCGGTGCATCCCGTGTGCGTGACCTCTTTGCCCAGGGCAAGAAGAACGCTCCGTGCCTGATCTTCATTGACGAAATCGATGCCGTTGGTCGTCAGCGTGGCGCTGGCCTCGGCGGTGGACACGACGAACGTGAACAGACCTTGAACCAGTTGCTGGTCGAGATGGACGGCTTCGAGTCCAACGAGGGTGTTATCCTCGTTGCGGCCACCAACCGTCCCGACGTTCTTGATCCGGCCCTGCTGCGTCCCGGCCGCTTCGACCGTCAGGTCGTGGTGCCCAGCCCGGACCTGCGTGGTCGCGAGCACATCCTCAAGGTCCACAGTCGCAGGACCCCGCTTTCCGGTGAAGTCGATCTGGAGAAGATCGCTCGCGGTACCCCCGGTTTTTCCGGTGCGGATCTGGAGAACCTCGTCAACGAGGCTGCTCTTCAGGCTGCCAAGGTTGGCAAAGACCGTGTGGACATGGGCGACTTCGAGGAAGCCAAGGACAAGCTGATGATGGGTGGCCGTGAACGCCGTTCCCTGATTTTGTCCGATGACGATAAGAAGACCACCGCTTACCATGAAGCTGGTCACGCACTGGTTGCGCGACTGCTGCCCGGTACTGATCCGGTTCACAAGGTCTCCATCATTCCCCGTGGCCGTGCGCTTGGTGTGACCATGCAGCTGCCCGGCGAGGATCGTCACAATTACTCCAAGACCTATCTCATGAATAATATGGCCGTGCTCATGGGTGGCCGCTGCGCCGAGGAGATTGTCCTCGACCAGCTCACCACGGGTGCGAGCAACGATATCGAACGCGCCACCAAGACCGCTCATTCCATGGTCTGCATGTGGGGTATGTCCGACAAGCTCGGTCCTCTGAGCTTCGGCGACAACCAGGAGCAGGTCTTCCTGGGCAAGGAACTCATCCATAACAAGAACTATGGTGAGGAAACTGCCAAGCTGATCGATTCCGAAGTCCGCCGCTTCGTTGAAGAGGCATATCAGACAGCTACCCAGCTGCTGAAGGACAACATGGAAGCGCTGGAAGCCATTACCCTGGCTTTGTTGGATCGCGAGACCATCACCGGTGACGATATCGATCTGCTGATGGAAGGCAAGCCGCTGCCGCCCATGGATAAGAACAACGGTGGACCGGCATCCGGCTCTACTGGTGGTTCCTCCACAGGCGAGAAGGCTGGAGCTCCTTCCAGCTACACCGCGGAAGGTAAGCCCTCCGGTCCCGGTTACCAACCGGTGAGCGAAGGCGAAACAAAGACTGACGATGGTGACGACTTCATCCTCGAGGACGGCGAAGACAAGCCCGGCCCCGAGGGAGACGGCGGCCCCAAGGTTCAGTAAACAACGCTACTTCCGCATCAATGATTGACACAACATGGACAGTAAAAGGGGGCAAGGTTCTCGGACCTGCCCCCTTCTTTATTGCCGGGATCGTGAATGTGACCCCGGACTCTTTTTATGACGGCGGCACGTATGACGATGCTGGCGCAGGCATCGCCCACGGCTTGCAGTTGGCCGAAGAGGGCGCACATATTTTGGATGTGGGTGGAGAATCAACCCGACCGTACGCCGACAAGGTGACTGAAGCAGATGAGATGGCCCGCGTGGTGCCGGTCATCGAAGGGCTTGTGGCTGCCGATATCGACAGCGTCGTTTCCATTGACACCTATAAGGCTAAGGTCGCCGCTGCGGCGTTGGATGCTGGAGCGGTCATTCTCAACGATGTGTCCGCCTTTGCATTTGAACCGGAACTGCTGGATGTAATCGGCCAGTACAAGCCCGGCTATGTGCTCATGCATTCCCTTGGCAAACCCGAGGATATGCAGGACGCACCATCATATAGTAATGTGGTGGACGAAATTCTGGCTTTCTTTGAGCAGAAGTTGGAAGCGCTCGACAAGGCGGGATTGTCCAAAGACCGTATTGTACTGGATCCCGGCATTGGGTTCGGCAAGCTGCTGGAACACAATCTGGAGATTCTGCGCGACATTGAGCGATTCAATGTGCTTGGTCTGCCTATCTACATGGGATTGTCCAATAAATCCTTGTGGCAAGGGCTGCTTGGATTGGAAGTAGGGGAACGGCAGAATGCCACGCAGGCGGCAACTGCCGTGCTGGCTGCGAAAGGTGTACCCATTCATCGTGTACATGAGGTAAAACTTGCGCGGCAAACGTTGACCATTGTTCACGAAATAGCGTAGTCAAAAATATGTTTGAACTTTTCGGAATACAGATCACCTGGCGGGTTGTCCTCGATATTGGCCTCGTCGCCTTTCTTTACTACAACATCATTCTTCTTGTTCGTGGCACTCGTGCTGCCGCCGTCCTGTACGGTCTCGTTGTCGTATTGGTGATTTATTATGTTTCCGATCTGTTTAATCTCTATACTTTGAATGCACTCCTTGGCGAGTTCCTGGCCTCCATCTTCCTGGTGGTTGTTATTCTGTTCAAGAACGATATTCGTAAAGCGCTCGCATCGGTCGGTACCAAGCGTTTCTGGACCAAATCCGAGGTCCGTGATGACACACTGGATCAGTTGACCACGGCGATTATGAATATGTCCGAGACCCATACCGGTGCCATCATTGTGTTCGAAAAGAACATGCCGTTGGGTGACATCATTGAGCGTGGGATTGAATTGGACGCCAAGGTTAATCAGGAACTGATCGAAACCATTTTTGTTACCGAGACACTGCTGCACGATGGCGCGGTCATTATTCGACGCGACCGCATTGTTGCCGCTGCCTGTATTTTGCCGCTGTCAAACAAGTTGCGCGGCCAGCCGATGTACGGTACGCGTCACCGCGCTGCCCTTGGTATCAGTGAAGGCTCCGACGCCATCACTGTTGTCGTGTCAGAGGAACGCGGAGAAGTGTCCGTGGCCATGAACGGCCGCCTGACTACCAGCCTGGACGGAGTGCGTTTGCGCCGAGTCTTGAAAAACGCTTTGGGGCGCTAGGATGATGAGAAATTGGCAGACCATGATATTGGCCCTTGCGCTGGCCATCTTCACCTGGTTCCTGGTTACCGGCCGGGAAGTGGTTGAAGCGTGGGTGGATATGCCTATCGTCATGACCAATCCGCCCGAGGGTATGATCATTGAAGAAGGGTTGGTGGATAAGATTCAGGTGCGTCTCCGCGGCCCCAAAGGACTCGTGGCTTCGCTGAGCGCCCAGAATTTGACCTATCCGCTCGACGTCAGTCATCTGCGGATTGGTGAGCAGGTGTTGGACATCGTCCGTGACAAGATGCCTCTGACCTCCAGTTATGAGGTGATTGAGATCAAGCCCAACCGCCTCAAGCTGTTGGTTGATCGTCGTATTTCCAAAAAGATAGCGCTGGAAGCTGTTTGGGCTGGAGCACTGAATAGTGACTATAAGCTGCTTGAAGTCGTTGCGGCACCTGATCTCGTTGAGATTCGTGGGCCTGAGACCAAGCTGCGAAAGATATCCAAGGCCAAAGTGGTCTTGAAAGAAGATTTCCCTGAAGAGGTGCCCCGTACTTGGAGCGAGGATGTGCCCATCGAACTCCCTGACGAGATCGAGGCGTCCCCCGGACAGGTGCGTATGGAAGCCTTTTTTGGACCCAAGACCCGAGATATATGGGTCAAGCTGCCGCTTCAGGTGGTGGCACCGGGAGGAGTTAAGGCGACGCCTGTTCAGGACTATGTTCGACTGCAGATCGAAGGGCCCATTGCACTCTTCCGCAACAATGAATATCGAAAGGATATGGCCGCCACGCTGGTGTTCGGCCCTCAAATGGCACTGGGTTCGTTTGACCTCGAATATGAAGTGGTCCTTCCTGAAGGGTGCCGTTTGCTGAAAAAGAATCCTGAGACCGTCAAAACGACGATCAAGAAATAATGACCCGCCATATCGGTTGGGTTTGGAGCAATCAATGAAACAACGGCTTTTTGGTACCGATGGCCTGCGCGGCCAAGGTAATATATATCCCATGACTCCGGAGATCGCCCTGAAGCTGGGCCTTGCTGCGGGACAGTATTTTCGCAACGGACAGAAGCACCATCGTGTAGTTATAGGTAAGGACACCCGCCTTTCCGGATATGTGTTCGAAACCGCTCTGACTTCCGGCCTGTGCGCCAACGGCATGGACGTTTTTCTGGTGGGACCAATGCCCACCCCGGCCATTTCTTTCCTGACCCGTTCCATGCGCGCTTCTCTGGGCGTGGTTATTTCCGCTTCCCACAATCCGTTCATGGATAACGGCATCAAGTTCTTCGATAGCGATGGCTTCAAGCTGCCTGATGAAGTGGAAGACGAGATCAGTGAACTGGTGTTGGCCGAGAATCCCCAGTGGGATTACCCCGCACCGGAGAACATCGGTCGCGCCCGTCGCATTACTGATGCCTATGGCCGTTACATCCAGTATCTCAAGAACAGTTTTTCTCAGGACCTCACCCTCGATGGTTTGAAGGTCGTGCTCGACTGCGCCCATGGTGCCGCGTACGGCGTGGCTCCCACCGTGTTGGAAGAGTTGGGTGCCGAGGTGATCAGGGTTGGTGTTGAGCCCGATGGACTGAACATCAACCAGAAGTGTGGTTCCCTGTATCCTGAGGTCATCTCCAACATCGTTGTGGATGAGGGAGCAGATATTGGTATTGCCCTTGATGGTGATGCTGACCGTCTGATCGTATGTGACGAGAATGGTCGCGTTTTGGATGGCGATCAGATCATGGCGCTCTCTGCTCTCGAAATGATCGAACAGCAACGCCTGCCCAAGAACATGTTGGTGGCCACGGTCATGTCCAATATGGCGCTTGAGATTTTCATGAAGGATAATGGCGGTCAATTGCTGCGCACCGCAGTGGGCGACCGTTACGTCATGGAGGCCATGCGCAGGGAAGGTGCCATGCTTGGCGGCGAGCAGTCTGGCCACTTGATCTTCATGGAGCATTCCACCACTGGCGACGGCCTGTTGGCGGCGCTTCAGTTGTTGCGCATCATGTGCGAAAAGCAAAAGCCCCTGTCTGAACTGGCCGGGTTGCTGGAGCCGTTTCCGCAGGTGCTCAAGAACGTTCACGTCAAACGCAAGATTCCCTTTGACGATGCTCCCGAGGTCCAGAAGGCTGTCCGCAAGGTCGAAGAAGCCATGGCCGGTAAAGGTCGCGTGCTCCTTCGTTACTCTGGAACCGAAGCTGTTTGCCGTGTGATGGTTGAGGGACAGGATGCAGACAAAGTGGAAATGTACACGAACGATATTGTTGAAGCCTGCGAAAAGCATTTAAAGTAACTGCGAGAGGTTGGACAAATGGATATCAAGAAAGCCGTGATTCCCGTTGCCGGTTGGGGTACTCGTTCTCTTCCTGCTACCAAGAACGTTCCCAAGGAGATGCTCCCCATCTTCCGCAAGCCCATCGTGCAGTATATTGTCGAAGAGGGCATTGAAGCGGGCTTGAGTGATGTGGTGTTTGTCACCAACCAGAACAAGACCATCATTGAAGATCACTTTGACCGTAACTTCTTGTTGGAACAACTCCTGGACCGTGCGGGCAAGGGGAAGATGCTTGAGGAAGTTCGCCGCGTGGCCGACTTGGTAAATGTCATTGCCGTGCGTCAGAAAGAGCAGCTCGGTCTCGGCCATGCAGTGCTTACGGCTCGTGAGGTTTGCAAGAACGAACCGTTTGCCGTCATGCTCGGTGATGACCTCATGTTCGGCGTGAACACCGGAATCGGCGAGTTGATCAAGGCTTCCGAAGCTACTGGCAAGGCTGTGGTCGGCGTTATTGAAGTTCCTGAAGAGAAGGTCAGCAAATATGGCGTGATCAAGGGTGAAGAGCTGGGGGATGGTACCTACCGTGTGACCAATTTGGTCGAGAAGCCCAAGGCTGAAGAGGCTCCGTCCAACCTTGCCATCATCGGTCGTTACGTTCTGCTGCCGGAAATTTTTGATATCCTCGAAGGCCAGAAGGCTGGCGTGGGCGGCGAAATCCAGCTCACCGATGCGCTTCAGGGATTGGCTGATCAGGATAAACTTATTGCGGTGAAGCTGGGTGGCCAGCGGTTTGACGCGGGTGACTGGGTGGAATACCTTACCGCCAACATTTATTTTGCCCTGCATGACGAGGAACTGCATGATGAACTCGTCAAGCGTCTTCAGGAGTTGCTGCCTTGTTCCGACAAATAAGCGTTTTTATTGTTTTCGTTTATATCTGCCTTTTTGCTCTGCCTGCATCCGCCTTTGTGCCGGATGATCTGGAATTGGGCCAGCGGGTGCGTACGGCGTATGGTCCGCTTACCTCTTGGGAGGCAGAGATGTCTTTCCCCGAGTTTCCCGGCGTGATCGCCCATATCTGGTATGCGCGCGGCAAATGGCGTCAGGAGTGGAAAGCCGGAGACAAGGCCGCTGCGGTGGGTATGAACGGCAATGTGTCCGCTTCCTGCGTGAACGGCGATTTTCCTCTTTCTCCCATGTTTGTCTGGATGGCTCCTAATCCGGTGGAGAGCTGGAAATCGTGGGGCGTGGATAACGCCACTCAGAATTTCGGTTTCTGTGACTCGATGCCGTGCTACATGCTGGGTGCCGAACCCGGGGATGAAATTGCGCCCACAGTGCAGCTGCACAATGAAGACATGTCTCCGATTCTGGTGCGGTATGCAGTGGATGGTTCCACCATCACCGTGTCCTATGGCGACTACCGTACCCTTGGCGGGTTCCGTGTGCCTCAGAAAGTGGTGACTACCATGGGGGCAGATCATGTGCTCGAGGCCAAGGTTAAGTGGATCGGGGTCAACCGGGCCGATGGCGAGGAGCTTTATGCTCGTGACGCGCTGGACACCACGCCGTGCGCCGCGCCTCCTGCGCCTTTCGATATCCTGCGGGACTTTTTCCGCTACCCAGCACAGTAGGCTCTCATGGCCGACCTCTGGCAGGTAACGCTCGTCAGTCCGCCGTACACGGTGTTGACCTACGAGCGTCCGTCCTATTTTCCTGATCTGGTTTCTGGCCAGCGTGTCATCGTTCCGTTGGGCAAGTCCCATCGGATGGGCGTTGTCGTTGGTCCTGCAGAGGAGGCTCCAGAAGGCGTCGAGATGAAGTCTCTTATCTGGCCGCTCGAAGTTGAGCCCCTGCTGGATGAAGACTACCTCGACATGGCTGAGAATCTGGCCGCGCGTCAGATGGTCAGCGTCGGTCGCATCCTTGAGATTATTCTGCCTCGCGGGTTGCGTACCGCTGCAGTCACTTTTCGTGTGGACAAGCACTTGTCCGAGCGTAAACTCCCTGGCTCCATTCGTCCTTCTCAGCTTCCCAAGTGTAGTGAAGAGGATCTGAAGGCTTTCATGGCGCTTTGGCTTGATGGTCGGATGCGTGTTCGCATCAATGCTCAGCGTGAGGCTGAAGAACGATTTGTCTCCTTGGTCTCTGATCCGCCGTGGGCAGTGCGTCCCAATGCCAAACGGCAAATCCGCATCCTTGAATACATCCTAGATAATGGTCCGCAGTCTCTTTACTCTTTGCGTCATGTGCTGGGTGATTGGGCTCCTGATACCGCTGCCAAAATGGAAGGGCGGAATCTGGTGCGACTTGGCGAATTGACCGCCGACAAGCTGGCGGAAGTTGACGAAGGCAAAGGAAGCTGCGCCGAGGCAGAGCCTCTCAAGTACGATTTGACGCCGGAACAGCAGCAGGCCATGGGCGAGATGATTGCCACCTTGGGCAATGGTGGGGGAGCGCATCTGGTCCACGGAGTTACGGGTAGCGGCAAGACCGTGCTCTATCTCGAGATGGCGCGGAAATGTTTGGAGCAGGGACGGTCTGTGATTCTTCTTGCCCCGGAAGTAGCGCTGGCCTGCAAACTCTATCGCAATGTCACCGAGCATTTTCCGGCAGCCAAGACACTTTTCTATCACGGATACCAGAGCCCCAAGAAACGCGAAGTTACCTTTACCGGGCTGGTCAAAGAGAACGATCCGGTGATTGTGGTGGGTACTCGTTCTGCGCTTTTCCTCCCTGTTCCCGACCTCGGCATGGTGGTCATGGATGAGGAACATGACGAATCGTTCAAGCAGGAGGACCGCCTCGCCTATCACGCCAAGGAAGTGGGGTGGTATCGAGTGGAGCGGACCGGCGGTTTGTTGGTGCTTGGCTCGGCCACGCCTGATGTAAAGACATTTCATGCCGCTGAGAACGGCATCATCCCGGTTTCCACTCTCAAGGAACGTGTTGGCGACAGCGTGCTGCCGAAGGTTGATCTGGTGGATATCGCTGCCCTCAATGATTCCAACCAGCCTTTTGCGCCGGTGACCATTGAGGCGTTGAAGGAGACGATCAAGGAAGGCAAGCAGGCCATCGTCATGCTGAACAGGCGTGGTTATTCGCCGCTCATGTATTGCCTTGATTGTACCGAGACCGTGCGCTGCCCGGAGTGCGAAGTGGGTATGACCTACCACAAGGGGCGCGAGCGGGTGGTCTGCCATTACTGCGGTTTGTCCTATGCTTATCCGTTGCTGTGCTCCAAATGCGGCGGTTCTAATTTTATCCCCATGGGCGAAGGTACTGAGCGGCTTGAGGAGCGGCTTGAGGAGATTCTTCCTGAAGGCACTGGTGTATTGCGGTTGGACCGTGATGCCACACGACGACAGGAACGCATGGAGGAAATCCTTGGCGCGTTTGGTCGGGGTGAGGCGCAGGTGTTGGTGGGAACGCAGATGATCTCCAAGGGACATCATTTCCCCAACGTTACGTTAGTTGTTGTCACGGATGGCGATCTTGGTCTGAACCTGCCGGATTACCGTTCTTCCGAGCGCACCTTCCAGCTGCTGGTGCAGGTGGCCGGGCGCGCAGGGCGCGGTGACAATCCCGGGCGTGTACTTATCCAGACGCGTAACCCGCAGCATCCCATCTGGAATGAGGTGTTGAGCGGTGATTATAACGGTTTTTACAAGCGCGAAGTGGGACGGCGAAAGATGTTCGGCTATCCCCCGTTCTCACGCCTTGCGTTAATTCGCATCAGCCATCCGGCAGATTACAAGGATGGGACAGCGGCCATTTCCCTGTTTGCCAAGGTGCTCAAGTTGCAGGCGGCCAAACTCGGTATTACCGTGCTCGGTCCGGCTCCGGCTCCGCTCTCCATGTTGCGAGGGCGTCGTCGCTACAACTGTCTGCTCAAGGGAGCGGATTGGAGCAAACTGCGCACCCTGTATGCGCATGTGGCCCAAGCCAATCCCAACCCTGCAAAGGTCCGTACCGGACTGGATCTGGACCCGCTGACCACGCTTTAGCACTTGCTCGACAACAAACCTGATTTATGACTACAGTGCGACAAGTTTTGCATAACAAGAGAGATATCATAATGAAATTATTGAAAATAGGGCTGGTTGTTCTCGCTTTGGGACTACTCGTTGCTCCTGCCATGGCCCAGGACTCCAAGGTGGGGTTCGTCAATCCCCAGCGCATTGTCAGCGAGTCGCGCATTGGGCAGATCGCTCAGGAAGACCTTGCCCGGTTGGGTAAGGAAAAGGACCGTCGAGTCCGCGAAGCCCTCCGTGATGTGGAGGACATTCGCCAGCAGCTGGAGAGCGGTACACTGTCCGTAACCGAGGAACAGGGACTGGAAAAATCCTTGCGCCTCGCTGTTCGCAGCTATGAACAGCTCGTGGAGCAGAGCAACCTCGATATTCAGGTTGAGGAGCGCCGATTGATTCAGTTTGTCATGCGCCGCGCGGATTCCATCCTGCGTCGTATTGCTGAAGAGCGTGGATTCACCATGATTCTGACAGACCCGGAAATCATTGGGTATGTCCATAGTTCCATGGATATCACTGATCGTGTCATCACCGAACTTAACGGAATGCTGTAGGGAGGACTGTATGCATAAGATTATTTCCATCTCCCTGTTGACTGCTCTCATGGTACTTTCCGCGGCTGCCGCAGCCATGGCTTTTGGTGAAATTCGATACACCGACCGCCCATTGAATCTTCGCAACGGCCGATCCGCCAAGGCAAAGTGGGTTGGAAGCCTGTATGCCGGTCAGAAAGTTCGGGTCGCCTATGAGAGGGACGGCTGGGTAGCCATTTTTGAACCTGGTGAAACCCGGAACACTGAAAAAGCTGCGGTCGGATATTCCAATGCCAAATATCTTAAGAAGAAACGGACCAGACATGAGCCCAAACCGTGGGGTGAGATGGTCTATGCCGGCCGGAATCTCAATGTTCGGACCTTGCCTTCCACTAAAGGTAAAAAGGTTCGACTTCTGGCTGCCGACGAGCGTGTAATTGTCGATTTTCCCGAAGACGATTGGACTATGGTTTTCTCGCCTGATGCCACTATTCGGTCCAAGATGAATGCCCTCGGCTACTCCAGCGCAAAGTTCTTTGAGCCGGTGACAGACGATACTCCCGCTCCTATGGAAGTGGCGCAGGTGTCAGAGCCTGTGCCCTCCGGTTCAACAGGTGGCAATGTAGCTCCGCCGCCAGCGCCCAAACCTGCTCCCAAGGTGGAAGCGCCGACACAGCCCGCTCCGGTCAAGGCTGCGACTTCTTCTTGGGGCACAGTGGTCACTCTTAAGCGTAAGGTGAATATGCGCGCTGAGCGTACGACCAGTTCCAAGCTGAAGCGTACCCTGCAGGTTGGCGAACGAGTCCGTGTGGATTACTTCAAAAACGGTTGGTACGCAGTCTTCAAAGAAGATGAACTCATCCGTAGCGAGAAGCGGGCGATAGGGTATGTCCTGCGCAGCCTGCTGGAAGAACAGCCTTCGGTCGAGAATGTTGTCGCGGCAGGAAAGGGTATGTCCGCTCCTGCGGGCGGTATCAAGAAGACCATGGTCATTGATCGCAACCGCTTTAGCGGAGCCAAGCGACCGGATCCTGTGCCTAACAAAAACGCGCACGGTTATCAGTACAAGCTGATGGAGAAGTCCGAGACCAAAAAGTATGGTGAAACCTGGATCACCATGAAGATATTCCTGTCCACCACCAAGCTGCCGGGAACCACGGCATTGGTAGATTTTGCCAAGACCCTTTGGAGAGAAAATAAGCGGACCGGTAAGAATCTGGCCGTACTTATCTATCTTCCCGGTCAGGATACGGACGACCTCTCTTACGGAGTGGTTCAGTTCACCGACAAGGATATTCTGGAAATGTGGATCAGAAAGACGACCCTTTTCGGAACCAAGTTCCTGTAGCCCGGAAGAGACAAGACAACAAAAAAGGCGCGGTCAATTGACCGCGCCTTTTTTGTTGTTCTTTTGACTAACTCATCTCTTGTTCAAGGAAGAGGGGGATGGTTTTTTTCAAAGTGGTTCGCATGAAGGATTTCTTCTGTTGCGATTGTTTTTTATCGCGGGGAATCATGTATAGTCCCCGGCAGTTCTGGCATTCCCAGTGGTTCTCGTGTTCCTGCAGGTGGACCAGCAGTCCGTCGCGATCATAGCACACCTGACAGAAGGGGCCCTTTCGCTCTTCTTCTTCGATGAGCCAGTATTTTTGTCCGTCAAACTGCACTTTGTCAGCAAGGTCGAGAACGTCGGCCACTTCGGAAAGTTGGAGTTTCAACGCCTCGTTTTCTTCGCAGACGGCCAGAAATTCATCTTGAAGGCTTTTCAATAAGCCCTCCGCCTCTTCGTATTTACCCTCTTTACAGAGGTTGAGCGCCCTTTTGAAACCGGTGGCCTGGAACATGGTTGAGAACATTGAGACTTCCCCCGTTAAATTTCAGTCACGGCCCTGTAATCGTCCTACTCAAGAAAAAACTTTAGGTTTTATGAGCGAAATAGTCGGAAAAATTCAATTGACTGAAAAAAAAAACAGATGTTTTTATGCTAAAGGTGGCATAACGCTTTAGTATGATTGATCAATCGAACTGCTTTACTTGTGCTACAGATTGACTTAGGTTCTTTGCAGCTAGGGGTGCCTTTTGGCTGAGATGGCATGAGCCGGTCCCTTCGAACCTGATGCGGGTAATCCTGCCGTAGGGAAGCTGCAACACTACTCTGATTTTCCTCTTATGTTTGCGCTTGCCCTGACGGCAAGCGTTTTTTTTATGGCGTAATAACGCTGCGCCTTCGACATGTGCGGCAAGGAGCTGACATGGTTATTACTGTAAATGGAAAAGAGACCGAAGTGGCTGAAGGACTGAGCGTCCTCGGTCTGCTGGAGTCCAAGGGCATTGCCCCGGATACCGTGGTAGTGGAGTTGAACCGGGACATCGTGACCGGCGAGAACTTTGGGACCACCATGATCAATGACGGCGACCATCTGGAAGTACTCCGGTTCGTCGGTGGAGGATAAGGCTGTGAGAGAAGAGAGTTTCGAAATCGGCGGCCTCAAGCTCAAGAGCCGCTTGTTTACGGGTACCGGCAAATACGCCGATGATTCCGTTATCCCCGGCGTGTGCGAGGCATCTGGTTCTCAGGTAATCACCGTGGCCCTGCGCCGTGTGGACCTGGAATCCGACACCGGTAACGTCATGGATTTCATCCCCAAAGATATGCAGTTGCTCCCCAATACTTCGGGCGCACGCACCGCTGAAGAGGCTGTGCGTATCGCTAAATTGGCCCGGGCAATGGGCTGCGGCAACTGGATCAAGATCGAGGTCATCTCGGACAACAAATACCTGTTGCCCGACGGCTACGAGACCGCCAAGGCCACGGAGATTCTGGCCGAAGATGGTTTTGTCGTGCTCCCGTACGTCAACGCCGACCTCTATATTGCCCGCTCTCTGGTGGATGCCGGGGCAGCCGCGGTCATGCCGCTCGGCGCGCCCATCGGCACCAACCGTGGTCTCAAGACCAAGGAGATGGTCCGTATTCTCATCGATGAGATCGACCTGCCCATCATCGTGGATGCTGGTATCGGCCGTCCGTCCGAAGCGTGTGAAGCCATGGAAATGGGCGCTGACGCCGTGTTGGTCAACACCGCCATTGCTACGGCCAGTGATCCGATCATGATGGCACGGGCATTTGGCCAGGCTGTGGAAGCTGGCCGTGCAGCATATCTGTCCGGTCCCGGTGCCAAGCACTCGATGGCGCAGGCTTCTTCTCCGCTGACCGGCTTCCTGAGTGAGGGATAAATCGTGAGTTTCTACTCGATTTGCAAAGAGCTGAATGAAGCTCCACTCGATACAATATTTGCCTCCATCACCGAGGCGGATGTGCGCCGCGCCTTGGCTGCCCCCTCGTGCAGTCGCGAGGATTTCCTTGCGCTCATGAGTCCGGCTGCCGTGCCGCTCCTTGAGGAGATGGCTCAGAAGGCAAGCCGCCTGACCCAACAGCACTTCGGCCGCACCATTCATCTGTTCACGCCGTTGTACCTGTCGAATTACTGCAGCAATCACTGCGTGTATTGTGGGTTCAACGCCAAGAACAAGATCGTGCGCTCCCAGTTGGAGCTGGATCAGGTGGAGGCAGAGGCCAAGGCTATTGCTACCACAGGTCTCAAGCATTTGCTCATCCTGACGGGCGAGTCTCGAAAGATGGCCACGCCCGAGTATCTGGATCAGTGCATGGAGATCCTTCGCAAGTATTTCCCGTCCGTTTCCATTGAGATTTATGCCATGGAAGAGGACGAGTATGCCCACCTTGTCGAAGGCGGCGTAGATGGTCTGACCATCTATCAGGAGACCTACGACGAGGAGCTGTACGACAAGCTGCATCCCAAGGGACCGAAGAAGGACTTTTGTTTCCGTCTCGATGCTCCCGAACGGGGTTGCAATGCTGGCATGCGCGTGGTCAACATCGGCGCACTGCTGGGACTGGGTGACTGGCGCAAGGATGCCGTCATTACTGGCATGCACGCCTCGTATCTCATGGACAAGTTCCCTGAGACCGATATCTCCGTGTCTCTGCCGCGTATGCGTCCCCATGCGGGCGGCTGGCAGCCTGCCACCATTGCCACGGACCGTGACATGGTTCAAATCATGCTCGCTTACCGCATCTTCCGTCCCCGAGTGGGCATCACGGTTTCGACCCGCGAGAATGCGGCCTTCCGTGAGAACATCCTGCCGCTGGGCGTGACCAAGATGTCCGCTGGCGTGTCCACCAAGGTGGGCGGCCATGCTGTGGATGACGAGGATAGCGTGGGGCAGTTCGACATCAGCGATGATCGCAGTGTGGACGAGATGTGCGCCATGCTTCGTTCGCGTGGATTCCAGCCCGTGTTCAAGGACTGGGAGCCTATCTTTGATGAAGCAGCGGGAGGTGTATAGTGAATGTCACTGAGCAGGGTATAGCTCTGTACCTCGGCGAGGAACGGTTGCGTTTTCTGCAGACAATCACCGTGGGTATCGCCGGAGCTGGCGGGTTGGGTTCCAACTGCGCCATGCATCTGGTGCGAAGCGGTTTTCGCAAGTTCGTCATTGCGGACTTTGACCGGCTGGAAGCATCCAATCTCAATCGCCAGGCATATTCCAAGGATCAAGTCGGTCAACTTAAAGTGCGCGCTCTTGCCGCCAATATGCTGGCCGTGAATCCTGATCTGGAGATCGATCTTCGCACCAATGATGTGACTCCGGACAACATGGCAGCCATGTTCATGTCCTGTGACGCTGTGGTTGAAGCTTTCGATGATCCTTCCTGTAAAAAGGTGCTGGTGGAGACCTACATGCCGTCCGACAAGTTGGTGGTGGCCGCGTCCGGTATCGGCGGATACGGCAGCTCCGACGATATCCGTACCCGCCGGATTCGCGACAATTTTTTCCTGATAGGCGATATGGAAACCGAGTGCTCCATGGAACACCCGCCCATGTCTCCCAAGGTAGGCGTGGCTGCGGCCAAGCAGGCTGACGCCGTGCTCTCCTACTATCTGGAACAATACGAAAAACAAGGAGGCGCATAGATGCCTACTCGTGAAATCACCCGGCAGAACATCCTCGATACGGATATCTACTGCCTGACTGCCGAGAAATTCTCGCTGGGGCGGTCCAATATCGACATCGTGCAGCAGATGCTCGACAACGATATCAAGCTGATCCAGTACCGCGAGAAGGAGAAGAAATCCGGCGCGAAGTACGAAGAGTGTTTGGAGATTCGGCGCATGACCCGTGAAGCCAGGGCTGCCTTCATCATTAACGACGACATCGACCTCGCCATGATGGTGGAAGCTGACGGCGTACACATCGGTCAGGAAGATTTTCCGGTGGAAGTCGTGCGCAAGCTGGTGGGCGAAAAGATGGCCATTGGTCTGTCTACCCATTCCCCGGAAGAAGCACAGGCCGCAGTGAAGAGCGGTGCGGACTACATCGGCGTCGGGCCAATCTTCAAGACCTACACCAAGGAAGACGTGGTCGACCCGGTGGGGTTTGAATACCTCGAATACGTTGTTGGCAACGTGGATATCCCCTTTGTCGCCATCGGTGGCATCAAGGAACATAACATCGCTGAAGTGACCAAGCGCGGCTGCAGTTGCGTGGCCATGGTCACTGAAATCGTGGGCTCCGAAGACATCGGCGGCACGATTCAGGCACTTCGTCAGGCGATGCAGAAATAGATCAAATGAATGCGTGAGGTCGCACTGCGGCCGTTTAAGAAAGAATATTTAAGGAGAAACCAATGGAATATACCACTCAGATGGACGCTGCCCGTAAGGGTATCGTCACCCCTCAGATGGAAGTTGTCGCTCGTAAGGAAAATATCCGCATCGAGGACCTGATGGAGCGCATGGCCAAAGGTACGGTCATCATCCCCGCCAACAAGAACCACACCAGCATCGATCCCGAAGCAGTGGGCGAGGGCATGCGCACCAAGCTCAACGTCAACCTCGGTATCTCCAAGGACTGCTGCAATATCGAGCCCGAGCTGGAGAAAGTCCGCGGTGCCATCGAAATGGGTGCTGAGGCCATCATGGACCTCTCCTGCTTCGGTAAGACTCAGGAATTTCGCCGTGAGCTGGTGAAAATGTCTCCGGCCATGATCGGCACCGTACCCATCTACGACGCCGTTGGTTTCTACGACAAGAACCTGCAGGACATCACCGTGGACGAGTTCTTTGATGTGGTCGAAACCCACGTCAAAGACGGCGTTGACTTCCTGACCATCCACGCCGGTCTGAACAAGCACACCGCCGATAAGGTCAAACAGGGCGGTCGTCTGACCAACATCGTTTCCCGTGGTGGTTCCCTGCTCTTCACCTGGATGGAGATTAACAACGCCGAGAACCCGTTCTTCGAACATTACGATCGTCTGCTGGACATCTGTGAAGAATACGACGTTACCCTGAGCCTCGGTGACGGCTGCCGTCCCGGTTGCCTGCACGACGCCACCGACGCCTGTCAGGTGGAAGAGCTTATTACTCTGGGCGAGCTGACCAAGCGCGCTTGGGAGCGCAACGTCCAGGTCATGATCGAAGGTCCCGGCCACATGGCCATGAACGAGATCGCCGGTAACATGATGATGGAGAAGCGCTTGTGCCACGGTGCTCCGTTCTACGTCCTCGGTCCCATCGTCACCGACGTTGCTCCGGGTTACGACCACATCACCTCCGCCATCGGCGGCGCCATTGCTGCTCAGAACGGCGCAGATTTCCTGTGCTACGTTACCCCGGCCGAGCATCTGCGTCTGCCCACTCTGGAAGACATGAAGGAAGGCATCATCGCCACCCGCATCGCTGCCCACGCAGCTGACATCGCCAAGGGCTACCCCGGCGCACGTGATTGGGATGACAAGATGTCTGCAGCCCGTGCAGCTCTGGACTGGGAAGGTATGTTCAAGCTGGCTATGGACCCGGTCAAGCCTCGCGAATACCGTGAGTCCTCCAAGCCCGAGCACGAAGATTCCTGCTCCATGTGCGGCAAAATGTGCGCAGTGCGCAACATGAACCGCGTTCTGGAAGGCAAGGACATTCAGCTGGACGACTAGTATTGTCCACGCAGTCGCAGTATTGATTGAATTGAAAATCCCCGGCAGACCGAGTCTCCCGGGGATTTTGTTTTAGGATTGTTTGTATCCGTACACCATGAATACGGGGTCGCTGACGCCTTTCTTTGCGAGGAAGTCGGGCTCAGTCTTATCCCGCCAGTCGTTTCTGCGACTGTATGTCCCTGCATTGGTGTCAAGTCCAGCCTGACGAAGATATTCCAGAATTAATCCCATTCGCTCAAACGCATGAAGTTCTGTCCAGCCCTTGATGGCTCGGCGTTCATCATAATGATTTGAGAAAGCGATCAGTACTGCGCCGCCCGGCTTCAGGTGTGTAGCCATGTCTTGCAATGCTTCAATTGGAGCAGGGTGGTATTCGAAAATCTGCGTAAAGAGCATGGCATCGTACATGCCGTCCACATGGGTATGGCGGTCGTTGGCGACGTTGAGTACGCGCATGTCGGGCGAAATATGTCGCTGATGAAGAAGGGCAATGTTCTCGTATGCCTTGGCGTCCATCGGCGGCGGTGGCGTTTGCTCTATGGTCATATCGTCACGCTGAAAGAAGTCTGGATGAAAGAAGTCTGTGGGGTGGCCTTCATGCATGGTTTGCATGCCCGGTCCCCAGTCACAGGTTGTTTCGCGCCAGTGAGTCAGCGAACCATAGGTGCCTGTGTCGCGGTCCTCCAGATATTGAATTCGCGCTTCGATGGTTACGGGAATCAGGGCAAGCGGATGATTGCAGTCCGCCACGAAGCGCTCATCGCTCAAGCCAATCAGCCGAAACGGTGTGAGAGTGTCCGGGTAGACGTCGAGTATGCCGTTGATGTGCCCTTGAGGGTAGAAGCGTCCAAGCCGTGGAACAATGGGCTGCCCATATCGTGTCTTGGGACGCAGGCGATCCAGCGGAAGGTCGCGCACCAGTTTTTCTTTGTGGCGGGGAATGCACAGGCGCGGCTCGTAGGTGAAGGATACTGATTCGCCTTCAGTCTTGCCTTCCAATGCCTCTCGCATGCCGCGCGGAAAGATGTCGTTGGTTGCATTGAACTTGCGCCCAAGAAACCATTCTTCATGTTTGATGCCGTCTTTTTCCCAAGTGACGGTGAATTCCAATGCGCCAATCGCATTATCGTTGAATGTCTTCATAAAGTGAGATGGTATTGTTGGTTACTTAATGAGGGCAAGGTCATGTTGCCTTATCAGAAAATTCAATATGATGTGTTTCACCATACTGGGATAATGCAGAAAATTGAAAGATAATAATTCTAAGAATATGGAAAATAGGTATAAGTGAAGATAAAAGACAGGACTCAGACTCGTTGGAAGTTCATATGTACGCTTCTTCATACACAGGGAAATTGTAGACTCTGACGGTTGTGCAAATGAGAGTGGATAAACTGATTGTTTTCATAATGTGTCTGGTGTTCCTTACAGGAGCACAGACTCAATCGTGGGCTTCTCAGAGAACCGTCTTGATTGTGTATAGTTACAATGAAGAGTTGGCGTGGACTCAGCAATGTGATCGCGGGATACGACAGGCTCTATCCAATGATGTGACCATAGAGCGCCTGTATATGGACACAAAGAGACTGCCTCAACATGAGTTCGCTGACCGTGCAAAGGCAATAATGAAGGGGTTTCATCGGTTGCAACCCGACTTGGTGATGCTCAGCGATGATAACGCGCTACGTTTGCTGGGGCCTGAGATCGCTGCCTCCGGCACCCCTGTTGTGTACTTCGGTATAAATGGGAACCCTCGAGATTATTTTATTGATCTACCGGCGAACGTGGTGGGCATTATCGAGAGAATTCCTGTGTTTCATTGGGCTCGAGTGATCTTTGAGATCGTACCAGACGCAGACTCTCTGGTCGTGTTGATGGATGACAGCCCCACGGCGGATGCTATCATCAAGTCGGCATTCAACCGGCGGACAAAGGTGCAACTTGGTGAAAAGGAAGTCGATCTACTGAAGGTACGATACTTTGAGGATTGGAAGCGTTTTATTCAGGAGACCGAACATGGCGCCATTTTGATGCCTGTCTACCATACTCTGAAAGATGCCGCCGGAACACACATACCTTTTGAGAAAGTCATAAAATGGACTTCTGCTAACAGCCGTGTCCCGGTCTTTGCTTCACAAGACTACGCAGTAGGTGACGAGGGAGTCGTCGGCTCGCATACTGTTCTCGGTGAAGAACATGGGCGATTGGCTGGGATTATGGCTAAAAAAATCCTTGAGGGAGTGTCCGCCTTGCAGTTGTCGGTGGCGGATGACCAGAGTGGAGCGTATTATTTCAATCGCAACCAGTTGGAGCGCTTTGGGCTCGTTTTGCCTGAATCCATGAAGGGTTTGGAGATCATTATGAACTAGCCTGTGGGTATGAAGAGGCGTGTCTGGTCTGTTTGTCGAACAAAGAAAAAGCCGGTTACATCAAGATGATGTAACCGGCTAAACTGTCTTGGTAGCGGGGGCAGGACTTGAACCTACGACCTTCGGGTTATGAGCCCGACGAGCTACCAACTGCTCCACCCCGCGACACGTGAGAAAGAGGTTCTATGTGGGCGGTGTCTTTTTGTCAACAAGAAAAAAAAGTTTCTCAAATTTAACTAAAGAAAGTGGAAAAAGAAAAAGGGATTTGGGTAGTTACCCAAATCCCTATTCGATTCTTGGTAGCGGGGGCAGGACTTGAACCTACGACCTTCGGGTTATGAGCCCGACGAGCTACCAACTGCTCCACCCCGCGTCACGTGAGAAAGAGGTTCTATGTGGGCGGTGTCTTTTTGTCAATAACTTTCTTTGGAAAAAGAAAAATAGCGAAGAGCAGGGAAGTCAGGGAGATATCTGCTTTCGGCCTTGTGCAAGTGTTTACAATACCCCGGCAATCCCGTATCTGATCACGCATATGACTAATAAAGATAAATTCAGCGTTGTGCTGCCGGTCTACAACGAGCAGGACAACCTCAAGATATTGTTTGGCGAACTCAAGCGAGCAGCCGAAACCACTGGCCGGCCGTGGGAGGCCGTATTCGTGGATGATTGCAGCACTGATCGCAGTCTGGACATCATTCGCGAGTTGGCAAAGGAGCATGACGAGGTCCGCTACGTCGCCTTTGCCGAGAACCGTGGTCAGTCCGCTGCATTCTGCGCAGGTTTCGACGCCGCTGACAGCGACATCGTTGTGACCATAGACTCCGATCTCCAGAATGATCCGGCCGATATCCCCAAGATGCTCGACATGTTCGGCAACGAGTGTGAAATGGTCATAGGTTGGCGTGCCAAACGCAAAGATACCTTTGTTAAGCGTATTTCCTCCAAGTTGGCCAACGCCATTCGCGATGCTATTGTAGACGACGGCGTGCACGACACCGGCTGTTCCCTTAAGATTATGCGCCGCGAACTGCTGCTTAAGTTGCCGCGCTTCAAGAATATGCACCGCTACTTCCCGATCCTGATGAAGTTGCAGGGTGCGCGTATCAAGGAAGTGAAGGTCAATCACCGCGAGCGCAACGCCGGCGTTTCCAAGTACGGTACCTTGGACCGCGCTCTGGCTGGCATCTACGACCTGATTGGGGTGGGCTGGATCATCAAGCGCCACATCAATTATTCGGTGAAAGAGAAAAAGTAATCCATGGAACTGCCCGCCTTTTGGTGGCTTCTGGCCCTCTCGACTATCATCCAGGGGGCTTTTTTCGTGAGATTTTCCATTGTACGGCTGCGCCGGAAAGAGGTACAACCCCCCTCGCGCCGCACGGCGATGTTGCTATTTGTCGCGGGTGCGGCAGGTCTAGTCTACGGGGTAGCACAGCGTGATCCCGTATTTTTTCTCGGTCAGGTTTGCCTGCTGACGATATATTACCGTATGCATAGAAACGGACATGAATAAGACTACGAGTGCAGAGAATAAGATAGGCATGAAGGCCGTGATCAAGGGGCTGGTCCTGGTGGCAGGCCTCGGTGTCTCGGTGTATGCCGTCAAGGCCTTGGGTCTGGGCGACATGCTGGCCGATACCAAGTGGTTCAACGACCACATTCTCGGACGCGGCGTGACCGCGTACTTTATTTTTCTGGCCGTGGGCGCGGCTTTTACTGCTCTTGGGCTGCCGCGACAGATGATTGGTTTTCTTGGTGGTTTTGCTTTTGGTGTGGCGGGTGGCACCATCATGTCCACCATTGCTTCCGGGCTTGGGTGCGCTTTGGCCACCAGCTACGCCCGTTGGGGCGGCCGTGATTTTGTGGCCCGAAATCTTGGTCACCGTATCAATCGGCTGGACGGTTTTCTCCGTCACAAACCCTTCCGTACTTCCCTCGCCATTCGTTTCTTCCCTGTTGGCAGCAACGTGCTGACCAACCTCGCCGCTGGTGTCAGCGCCATCCCCCTGATGCCGTTCATCCTTGGCTCCACCCTTGGCTACGTACCGCAGAATGTCATTTTTGCGCTGTTCGGCGCAGGCATGCAGAAAGAGTCCACCATGGGCGTGGCCCTGTCAGTGGGAATGGGTGCGGTCTTGCTGGCGGTCTCCATCTGGATCGGATTGGCCGTGTTCCGCAGTTATCGCAAGGAAGCCCGGGAAGCCGGGTTCGTCATCAGCGACGAAGACTAGATTTCTCTGGCAGGCGGGGCCGGACTGCATATTCCCAGATCGTCCATACTGCCAGCGCCACCACAGCTCCATAGAGCCAACCGCCGAGCACATCGGTGGGGTAGTGCTTTCCCAGATAGATTCGAGAATATCCTACCAGCAGCGGCAGCAGCAGCGGCCAACGTTTCAGCGCAGGCCAGATCAACATGGCAAGCACGGCCAGGCACATGGTGTTGGACGAGTGGTTGGACGTGAAAGACGTGCCTTTTTCTTTGGTCTGAACATAGTCCGCCGGGCGCTGGGTCCACTCTCCGTCTTCCTGCAGATAGGTCTCGGCGATAGCGTTGAGCGGCCGTACCCGACCTACGCTGTCCTTGATGAAGTTGCCGGTGAAGTCGGATATTGCCATGCCCACGATGAGTACGGCGAAGAACGCGAGTTGGCGTTTGCCCCCCTTGAAAAGCGCGTATGCGAGGCCGGGCACGATAATGAACAGAAGGGCCAGCGGTTCGGAGATGATCGGCATGATGAAATCGAACAGGCCACAACGCCACTGCTGGTTGATGAGCAGGAACAGCTTGAGATCGAGGGCTGGGGTCTGAAAAAACATGGTACTCCTCTGAGGTGAATGCTTTCGGATGCATACCGTTCTTCCAACCGATGGGCAACTAACTCCTTCTTGCCAATATCGTTAATATGGTACACAACCAATGCCTATGTCGAATTCCGAGAAAAAAGCACGTATTGCCGTGACCATGCCCCGGTTCAGTCGGTACGGTGGGGCCGAGTCGTTCGCATGGCGACTCTCCGAGGCGCTGGCGGCTCGCGGTCATGACGTGGACTTTATTTGTGGTCGTTGCGAGACCGAACCGCCTGCCGGGGTCAATCCGGTGGTGGTTGGTCGTTTCGGCGGTACGCGACTTATCAAGACCTTATGGTTTGCTCTGATGTGTGACCGTATGCAGCGGCGCGGCAACTACGATTTCGTTTTCGGCATGGCAAACACCATGAATCAGGACATCCTGCGCATCGGTGGTGGACCAATTTCGGTGTTCTGGCAGCTTTCCAAGCAGGCCTGGCCCGAAGGCTTTGCTCGTTCGTTCAAAATGTTTCGACGCAGACTGGCCCCGGTCAACTGGCTCATTCACTGGCTCGACGATGTGCGTATGAAACGCACCCCGCGTATCGTGGCCGTATCTCACTTCGTGCGCGATCTCATTGTTCGTGCGCATCCGCATCTGAAGACGGATGATATCGAGGTCGTGTACAATCGGCCTGACCTGAGTCGTTTTTCACCGCCTTCCGATGAGGAACGACAGGCTTTGCGTGAGTCGGCCAATATCGGACCGGACGAGGTGGTCATCGGCACGGCTGCCACCAACTTTGCCCTCAAAGGGGTCCGTCACCTGATCGCGACTCTGGCAAGACTGCCTGAAAATTATGTGTTGCATGTGGCTGGCGGGCGTAAGCCGGACAAGTATTTGCGACAAGCGCGTGAGCTTGGTGTCGAGCACCGGGTACGTTTTCTCGGTAAAGTGGAAGATATGCCTTCCTTTTATCGCCGTACCGATATATTTATCTTGGCGACGTTTTATGATGCCTGCTCCAATGCGGTGCTTGAAGCGCTGGCCTGTGGTTGCCGGGTTACTTCAAGTGCACTCAACGGCAGCACGTTCTTTTTACCCGAAGATCGGGTGTTTCCGGATCCTTCGGATGTTCCGCACATGGCGGATATGCTCCTGCGTTTGGCGCAGGAGCCGAGGCCTGAACCCTTTGCCTGGCCTGATGATATGGCAATTGGGATTGAGCCTTACATTGCAATGATTGAAAAATCGATTTTGAAGTAGATATATGAAAGTCATGTTTCTGGTCCCTTCAGGGACTCAGCGATCCCATGCCCGCTTTCGTGTGGCTCCCCTTGTGGGAGTCAGCCGGGAGAAAGGGATGGATGTATCCTATAAGGAAGTACCCACAGGGTGGTATGAACGGTACTGTTTTTTCAGTCGTCTGCCCCATGTGGATATGTTCGTTGTTCATCGTGAATTACTGTCCCAATATGAACTGAATGGGTTGCGTCGCATCTGCAAGAAGTTGGTCTATGACTTTTCCGATGCAGTCTGGACCTTGCCTGAGCGTGAGAAGACTGTTGGCTCCAGCATTCGCCAGGCCAAACTCGCCCGGCGTTTCGAGCGAATTTGCCGTCAGGCTGATATCTGTGTTGTGGATAATCATATTCAGGCAGAGCGAGTTCGTGAGTTCCAGGAGAACGTTGTCATTGTTCCCACGCCTGTAGATACGACACGCTATGCGCCCGGCAACGGCGGGAAGATTGGTGGGACGCCTTTGGTTGGCTGGCTGGGAACCCCCGGTGATGAAGCTAATCTGGCCACTCCCATGCAGCACCTCGCTAATCACGGAGGAGATATCCAGTTCTCCGTGGTTTCCGGCATGCCGTATGAGGGGCCTGGAAGCGAGTTCATGTTTTGGTCTGCCTGGGGCGAGTCCAATGAGCCTTATCAGTTCCAGGCCATGGAAGTGGGGGTATTGCCTTTGGCCGATGACGAGTTCGCCAACGCAAGTTCTGTCGTCGATGCCCTTCGGTATATGGCAAGCGGCGTTGCCGTCGTGGCATCGGATATCGGTCCCAACCGTGAGATCATTGATCACGGCATTGATGGCTTTCTCGTACGTGACGAGGATGAGTGGGCTTCACAGGTTATGCGCTTGGTGCAGGATACAGATCTGCGTCAGGGCATGGTGGATGCCGCCCGCCGCAAGGCGGTGGAGAAGTATGACTTGCGGGTGATCACTGATCAGTATTGGCGTTCAGTCGATGTCTGATGAACCGACATCGTTGCATTCTTTCAAATGAAAAAGCCGGGGCTTTCCCGGCTTTTTTTATTTCTTCATTGGTTCGTTATTGTGACTTCAGATAGCTGTCGAAGTACTCGACGGTTTTGATCAACCCATCTCGTAGCGGAATGCTGGGTTCCCAGCCTGTGGTCTTCTTGGCGAGAGAAATATCCGGTTTCCGTTGCATGGGATCGTCGGAAGGCAGGTCGCGAAATACAAGCTTGGATTTGGAATTAACCAGATCAAGAACCGTCTTGGCGAGTTCGAGAATAGTGAATTCATCAGGGTTGCCCAGGTTCATGGGACCGGTGAAGTCATCTGGAGTGTCTTCCATCAATCGGATAATGCCGTCCACAAGGTCGTCCACATAGCAGAAGCTGCGGGTCTGGTCGCCCTTGCCGTAGACGGTGATGTCTTCACCGCGCAGAGCCTGAACCACGAAGTTGGAGACAACGCGGCCGTCGTCCATGGCCATGCGGGGACCGTATGTATTGAAGATACGGCCCACCTTGATGCGCAGGTTGTGTTGACGGTTGTAGTCGAAGAAAAGGGTCTCGGCGCAGCGCTTGCCTTCATCATAGCAGGAGCGAATCCCGATAGGATTGACGTTGCCCCAGTAACTCTCGGGCTGGGGGTGGATTTCCGGGTCGCCGTAAACCTCGCTGGTGGAGGCCTGGAAAATCTTGGCCTTGATGCGTTTGGCCAGACCGAGCATGTTGATGGCGCCGTGCACGCTGGTCTTGGTGGTCTGCACCGGATCAAACTGATAGTGAATGGGCGATGCAGGGCAGGCGAGATTATAGATCTCGTCTACTTCGATATACAGCGGGAACGTTACATCGTGGCGGATGATCTCGAAGAAGGGATTATCCATCAGGTGAAGGATGTTTTCCTTGCTTCCGGTAAAAAAGTTGTCCACGCAGATGACTTCATTGCCTTCGTCAAGGAGACGCTCGCAGATATGGGAGCCGAGAAAGCCGGAGCCGCCAGTGATGAGAACGCGTTTTTTCTTCATAGGTTTGGAGTTGCAAAAAAGGTGTTCTTTGTCAATGTGTCCGCACGTTTTTGCCGATATCTCCGAAGAGAGACTGTGAGCCCCGTTTTTGTGTGAAAAACTGTGGTGATGTTGAAAAGAAAATGAGCCAAGTGGTTGACGTGGCCGTTATGTCGTGAGACGTACAGATAAATTTTTTATGATAGGTGGATTATCAAGTGATCGTTAATGTTCTCGAATGTCTGGAAGGCGCCCGCCGTGCACGCGGGCTGGTCGTTGTCATTGACGTGTTCCGTGCTTTTTCCGTGGCGTGCTATGCTGTGGAAAACGGCGTCACCGACTATCTTGCCGTGGGCGAGGTGGAGCAGGCCAGGAAATTGGCTGCGGAGAATGGCGGTGTTCTCATCGGCGAGCGTGACTGCATCAAGGTAGACGGTTTTGATCACGGTAATTCTCCTACAGAAATTGAGAATGTTGATTTTACCGGTAAGCCCATGGTGCATACCACCAGCGCGGGAACGCAAGGGCTGGTAGGAGCGACACAGGCCGAGGAGATCATCACCGGTTCTTTCGTTAATGCTCAGGCCATCGTGGAATATATCCGCCAGAAAAATCCTGAAATGGTTACGCTGGTGGCCATGGGAACTGGTGGAACCATGCGTGCTCAGGAAGACATGATGTGCGCCATGTACATTAAGAACGAGCTGGAAGATTATCCCAATTCTTTTGAAACGCTGAAGAAATTTCTTGCAGGTGTGGACAGCGCAGAGAAGTTTTTTGATGAGTCCAAGGATTTCGCCCCGGAACGTGATTTCGAACTTTGCCTCGATCTGGATCGGTTTGATTTCGTACTCAAGGCAACCCCCCGGGAAGACGGAGCAGTCCGTTTGGAAAAAGTTACTGTCCTGACCGCATAATAAATGTATGGTGGCACCATGAAAGTGGAGAAGCAAAAAGTTCTCATAGTCGATGATTCCCAGACGAATCTTGCCTTGCTTGATCATATGCTGTCTCAGGAAGGATGTGAGATCATCCAGGCCAAGAGCGGTGGAGAGGCTGTTAATCTGGTCAAAGAGAATGACTTCGCAGTGATTCTGCTGGACATCCAGATGCCCGGTATGAACGGCTACGAGGCTGCCACGCGCATCAAGAAGATGGATAAAGGCCGTCACGTTCCCATTATCTACATTACTGCAATCTTTCAGGATGAAGACAATGTGCGACAGGGATATGAGACCGGCGCCGTTGATTATCTTTTCCGCCCCGTGGACGTGGACGCACTGAAAAGTAAGGTCCGGGTATTTTTGGAGCTTCATAAGCAAAAGCAGCTGCTGGAAGAAGAGATCGAGCAGCGTACGCAGTCGCAAAAGCAACTGACACAGGCCGAAGAGAAGTACCGGTCCATTTTTGAACGTGCAGTCGAAGGGCTCTTTCAGTCCACCAATTCAGGTCAATTCAAGGAAGTGAACCCGGCGCTTGTAGAGATTTTCGGTTATGAGTCTGCCGAAGAAATGATTGGTGTGCCGGGTATACGCTCAACCATCATGTTTGATGAAGACGAGCGCACCCGCTATCTGACAGCATTGAACCGTGATGGGTTTGTAACGAATTTTGAGTTTAGGGCACGTAAGAAAAACGGGGATATCATTTGGTGTTCCGAGAGCTCCCGAACTGTTTTGCCTGAGGAAGAGGGCGGCGAAATGCTCATTGAGGGCGTCGTCGAGGATATCTCGGCGCGCAAACTCGAGGAGTTGGAACTCAAACATCTCGCCACAGTGGACAGCCTTACGGGCGTACCCAACCGTCATTTGTTCTTCGACCGGCTGGAGAATGCACTGGCAAAGGCCAAACGCTATAAAGAGCGGTTGGCTGTACTTTTCGTGGATCTCAACGAGTTCAAGATGGTTAACGACACCTATGGTCATCCCATCGGCGACCAGTTGCTGTGTGAGGTCGCCAGCCGACTGCAGGAGCGTATTCGCGAGTCAGATACCATGGCCCGCCTTGGTGGTGATGAGTTCGGTATCCTGTTGCCTCATGTTGAGGACGATGAGGGGGCCATTCACGTGGCCAAGACCTTGCTGGAGGCTTTGGCAGAACCGTTCACTATAGAAAGTGAATTGGTCCGTGTTGGCGCCACCGTAGGTATCAGTTTCTATCCCAAAGATGGTAAGGACTGCGTTTCGCTCATTAGTCGTGCTGACGCTGCCATGTATGGAGCCAAGAGAATGGAAGGAAGAAACTATTGCACCTTCCAGGAGTGTGGCGCTCCCAGATAATAGCCACATCGTTTTAATAGCCCATTTCATGAAGGCGTTCCGTTTTTTGCGGAACGCCTTTTTTTAGGACTACCAAAGAGGTCGGATAAGGGGGGTATGGAGGGGGGCGTGGACCCTTCTGGAACAAGGGCTGGCAGAGGTCTGGACATTCTCAAGACTTCTCTCAGAGTGAAGAAAATAGACGACTTACGTGGTAGGGAGAATGCGAAAAAAAGCGCGATGTACTTGACTAAACCCTTTTTTCGAGGCATGGATTTCGGTAACCTCGGAAATAAGTTTTGGGCCGAGGTTTCATAGCAATTTTACTGCCAAAGGACTGGGTATGGTTTTTGACTGGCTACATTTTGCGATCGTTTTGTTCCTGCTCGCCGGGCTTCTTTTTGCCGGTGGGCCTCTTCTCCTGGCGTTGCTGCTGGCCCCGAAAGCACGGGGTGGGGATATCGGTATGCCGTACGAGTGCGGCATGGTTCCTTACGGCAGCTCATGGGCGCGGTGGGGCATCTCATATTATGTGTATGCTCTGATCTTCCTCGCCTTTGACGTGGACGTCCTTTACCTCTTTCCGGTTTCTGTGGCGTACGCAGACGCCGAGGGCTGGGTACCTTTCGTCAAGGTCTTCATCTTCCTGGCATTTCTCATTTTCTCCATCATCTATTTCTGGGCGAAGGAGGTGTTCACATGGCCCCGCAGGATTCAGTAGTGAAACATCAATGTTTGACGGCGGGCGATCATCATCTTGATGCGCCTATCGTCAACGTTCAACTGGCGCAGGACATCCTCGACGTTTGTCGTTCCATGTCCCTGTGGCCCATGACCTTTGGTCTTGCGTGCTGCGCCATCGAGATGATGGCCACTGGTATGGCCCGTTTCGACATGGCCCGTTTCGGTGCGGAAGTCTTCCGTCCGTCCCCGCGTCAGTCTGATGTGATGATCGTGGCCGGCACCGTTACCAAGAAGATGGCTCCCTCGGTCGTGAGACTGTATGAGCAGATGCCCGGACCCAAGTGGGTCATCGCCATGGGTAACTGTGCCATCTCCGGCGGTCCCTTCAAGGTCAAGGGTAACTACAACGTGGTCGAAGGTGTGGATAACCTCATCCCCGTCGACGTGTACGTGCCTGGTTGTCCCCCAAGGCCGGAAGGTCTTCTCGAAGGTTTCTTCCAGCTGCAGCGTCTGATTACCGGTAAGCGTTGGTGGCCCGTTGCCGCCGAAGTGGAGGGCTAGGCCTATGTTGCAAGCTCTTGAAGGAATTACCACGCAGTGTGTGGCAAAGCAGGACAAGGCAAGCACGGGCCACGCCTGGTCTGTCTTCCTGCCCGCGGGGCAGGTGGTGCAGGCTGCGCAGCAGCTCTTCGATGCCACGTACTCCCTCGAAGACATCTTTGCTTTGGATGTCGAAGAGGGATTTTTAGTGATCTATCACTTCAATCGGTGGGACGTGGACGAGCGTATCGCCCTGAGGGTGCTGGTGGGCAAAGACAACCCCACAGTGCCGTCCATTGCCAATATCTTCCATGGTGCTGAATGGCACGAGCGGGAAACCCGCGATTTCCACGGGGTGGTTTTCGAGGGCAATCCTAATCTGGTGCCGCTTCTTATGCCTGTTGAAGATGTGGACTTCCACCCGCTGATCAAGACTGCCAAGGTTCGCAAGGCTCTCAAGGATATCCTGAGTCTGGGCGAGGTCGTCTCCATCAGCGCGGAGATCGAAGCATTGTTTGCGGAAGAGGAGGCTGAGGAGGCCTCCGATGCGTAGGCCGGGGCTACCGGTCGGTCATACAAGGACTGAGAGTTATGTCGGCTTACCAGAATTTTGAACAAATGCAGGGTGATTTCTACACCCAGAAGTTCGAGGCCGGGAAGCAGGACGGAACCCTGATCATTAATATGGGTCCGCAGCATCCGTCGACGCACGGTGTGCTCAGGATCGTGATCGAGGTGGACGGCGAGTACATCATTCGCGCCGAGCCCGTATTGGGCTACCTGCACCGCATGCATGAAAAAATGGGCGAGTCCCAGACTTGGGGTGGCTTCATCCCAAATATGGGCCGCGTTGACTACGGCCACGCAATGGCCTGGAACTGGGCCTACGTGGGCGCAGTCGAAAAACTGATGGGAATCGAAATTCCCGAGCGTGCAGAATACCTGCGCGTCATCATGACAGAGTTTAATCGTCTCACCTCACACCTCTTGTGGTGGGGCGCATACATCCTTGACCTGGGCGCGTTTACTCCCATCATGTACGCGTTCGACGATCGTGAAATGATTCTGGACATCCTACAGCGGCCTTCCGCTTCCAGGCTGACCTATTCCAATTTCCGTGTCGGCGGCGTTCAGATGGATTTCGATGACAAGTGCATCGAGCTGATGAAAGCGTTCGTGCCCCATTTCCGCGAGCGACTGCCCATGTATCATGATCTCGTCACCGAGAATCTGATCCTGCGTCGCCGCATCGAGGACATCGGCATCATAGATAAGGATATGTGCCAGCGTTACGGTTGCACCGGACCGGTGCTGCGTGGCGCAGGGGTTCCTTATGACGTTCGTCGGACCGAGCCATACTCCGTGTACGACCGGTTCGATTTCGATATCCCCACACAGGACACCGCTTGTTCTGCTGGCCGTTACCATGTGCGTGTGGCCGAGATGGAGCAGTCCTGCCGGATCATCGAGCAGGCTCTGGAACAGTTGGACAGCGCCGAGGGCGGCCACATCGTGAAGAAGGCTCCCAAGCCCGCCATGAAGCCGCCGGCAGGGGAAGCGTACTTCAACGTGGAAGGCGGACGCGGCAAGATCGGTATTCATGTCGTCTCTGACGGCAGCAAGGTTCCGTACCGTGTCAAACTCCGCGCCCCGGGCTTCTCCAACATGAACGCCTTTGCCGAGGCAGCCTCCGGCACCATCCTTGCGGATGCGGTCGCCATCCTGGGCAGCCTGGACCTCATCATCCCGGAACTCGACAGGTAGGGTGAATATGTTCGGATTACCAATGATACTGATCAACCTGATCATAGGCGTCATCGCATCCATGGCGTGGTTGGGCCTTAATGCTCTGGTGCTGGTCTACTGTGAACGTAAATTCGCAGGCCATATCCAGCGTCGGCCCGGCCCCTTCGAGGTCGGCCCCCATGGTGTGCTGCAGCCGCTTATCGACGGCGTGAAACTCATGAGTAAACAGCTCCTGATCCCGGACAACGCGGACGGCTTCCTCTTTTGGCTGGCCCCGATCCTGTCCATGATCCCGGTGCTTGTACTCTTCATGCCCATTCCCTTCAGCCCGCACTTCGGTCTCGAAGTGAACCTCGGCTTGCTGCTGATTCTGGCATTTTCCAGCTTCAACGGTCTGGCCGTCATCCTGGCGGGCTGGTCTTCTAACAATAAATGGGGCGTTCTGGGCGCGGCTCGTGCCGTGTCGCAGACCGTTGCATACGAGATCCCGCTGCTCATCGTGGTCATGACCATTTCCTTCATGTCCGGTTCTCTGGACATGTCGGTTATCACCGAGCAGCAGGCAGGTGGCATGCTGCATTGGAACATCTTCAAGCAGCCGCTGGCCTTCCTGATCTTCATCATCGCCATGTTCGGCGAGACCAACCGCGCTCCCTTTGACTTGGCAGAAGCCGAGTCTGAACTGACCGCCGGTTTCCACACTGAGTATTCCTCCATGGGATTCGGTCTCTTCTTCATGGCAGAGTACGGCTACATGGTCGTCATGAGTTCTGTCTGTGCCGTCCTGTTCCTGGGCGGATTCCACGCACCCATCCCCGGCCTCGACAGCTGGATTTGGATGCTTCTGAAAATCTACGCCGGACTCTTTCTCATGATCTGGGCCCGTTGGACCTACCCCAGAGTCAGGTTCGACCAGCTCCTCAACATCAACTGGAAATGGCTCCTGCCTTTGGCCACGGCGAATCTGCTGGTCACGGCGTTTGTCATGAAGCTGTAGAGGTGTAGTTATGGGTAGATTCAGAAAACACGTCATACAGCCTATTCTCGACTGCTGGTCCCTGATCGTGGGCCTCAAGATTACGGGTAAGTATTTTTGCAAGCCCCTGATCACGGTTCACTATCCGCGCCAGACCATCGACAGCGAGAATCTGTCCACCTACGGCGGACATGTGGAACTCATCGGCAAGCCCAAAGACCCGGCCACGCCCAAATGCATCTCCTGCATGATGTGTGTGACCAACTGTCCGAGTAATTGCCTCAAGGTCGTCAAGCAGAAGGCTCCCAAGCCGACTCCGGAACAGGAAGCTGCCATGAAGGCCGCCGAAGAAGCAGGGGAAAAGGTCGTCAAGCCCAAGGCCCCCAAGAATCCGGCCAAGTTCATGTACGACTATACCAAGTGCAGCCTGTGCGGGACCTGCATTGACAATTGTCCCCCCAAGTCACTGCGCTTCTCCAATAACATCTACTGGGTGGCGACGAGCAGGGAAGAGATGAATATCGATCTCCTCGCCCGTCTCAAAGAGCAGGCCACGGAAGTCTCCGGTGCAGCTCCGACTCCCAAGGTCGAGGCCCCGGCCCCGGCGGAGAAGGAGGCTTAAACATGAATATGGAATTGTTGGCGAAAATCGCCTTTGGAATCTATACGGCATTCATCATTCTGGGAGCGGGCTTTGCCGTGACCAGCCAGAGTCTGGTGCGGTCCCTGGTGGGACTCATCACCACCCTGGTCGGTGTCGCAGGCATGTACCTGCTCCTTGCAAGCCCGTTTATGGCCTTCATGCAGTTGCTCATCTACGTGGGCGCCGTGTCGGTCCTGATCTTCTTCGCCTCCATGCTGACCCACGCGGAGCAGGGCGGTGACGAAGCAAGCGGTGCTCCCATGAAGACATATGTGTTGGGGCTGGCAGCGACCATCGCTCCCGCCTCGGTACTCGGCTGGATGCTCATGAAGAATCCGGTCCCGTCCATCGAGGTCCCCACGGAAGTCTCCATCAAAGTGTTGGGCAGCGAGCTTCTTGGCTCCTACTTCCTGCCCTTTGAGCTCATTTCGGTCATCCTCATGGTTGCCATGTCCGGTGCAGTGCTCCTGACCTGGAAGAAGAGGGGACAGAAAAAAGAAGGGGAAGAGTAGATGAGTGCTCTGACTTTATATCAACTCGTGGCGTTGATCCTGTTGTGTGCCGGCCTGTTCGGTATCACGCAGCGGAGGAGCCTTGTCGGTATGCTGATTTCAGTAGAGCTGATGCTTAACGGCGCGGGGTTGTCCATGGTGGCCGCCTCTCAGCTCACGGATTTCAGCCAGGCATTCGGTCAACTCGGAGCCCTGTTCGTCATGGGCCTGGCCGCAGCAGAAGCCACCCTCGTGTTGGCAATCGTTGTTGTGGTAGCCAAACGGTTCGGATCGGCTCGCACCAGTGACATCACTACTTTGAAGGAATAGCTATGATGAATGGGGTTACCATAGAAAGTGCCCGGATTCTGCTGCCGGTGGTGATTACACTGATCGCACCGCTCTTTGTCTGGCTTAATCGAGAAGATGAAAACAAACGTGAGGCAGTCAGCTTCATTGCCGCGTTCCTCACGTTTTGCAGTGTGGCCTCCATGGCTCCGGCTGTCCTCAATGGGGATGTCTGGTACTACAAAGTCACCACGCTGCTTCCCGGAATAACCATCGCCTTCGCGGCGGACGGCTTGTCCATGGTCTTCGGTCTGATCGCGCCGTTCCTCTGGTTCTTCGTAACCAGTTACAACATCGGCTACATGCGCGGACTGAACGAACATGCACAGACCCGTTACTACGTCTGTTTCGCCGTCGCCATCTTTGGTGCCGTCGGCGTTGCCCTGTCGGCAAACGTGTTCACCCTCTATCTCTTCTACGAGATTATCACCGTGTTCACGTATCCGCTTGTCTACCATCATGAAGATGAAGAAGCTAAGATCGGCGCCCGCAAGTACATCGTTTACTTGATGGGTACCTCCAAGCTCTTCCTGCTCCCGGCCATGGTCCTGACCTACGTACTGGTCGGCAACCTTGACTTCCACCTGGCGGACATCGTCAACGGTATGTTCACCCCGGCAGTCATCGCCGAGCATCCCAGATTGGTTACACTGACCTACTGGCTGTTTATCTTCGGTATCGGTAAGGCGGCGCTCATGCCGTTCCATAACTGGCTGCCTTCGGCCATGGTCGCACCTACCCCGGTTTCCGCATTGCTGCACGCAGTGGCAGTTGTTAAGGCCGGTGTGTTCTGCGTCTGCCGCATCCTGCTGTCTGCCTTCGGCACCAAGACCGCAGGTATGCTCACCATGAGTCAGATCTTCATCGGTACGCCCGGTACCTGGCTCGGTGACCTTTCCATGGCCCACGGCACAGCGTACATCGCAGGCTTCACCCTGGTGGTGGCCTCGTTCATCGCCCTGACCAAGGACGACATCAAGGCGCGGCTGGCCTACTCAACGGTTGCCCAGCTCTCCTATGTCGTGGTCGGCGTGACCATGCTGGTGGATTCGGCAGTGCAGGGCGGTGTCATGCATATCGCTCACCACGCCTTCTCCAAGATCACACTCTTTATGGGCGCCGGCGCAATCTATGTCGCCACGCACCTGAAGAAGATCAGTCTGATGGATGGCCTTGGTCGCAGGATGCCCTGGACCTTCGGTGCATTCGGCATCGCGTCCCTGTCCATGATCGGTATGCCGCCGGTCTGCGGCTTCGTGTCCAAATGGTATCTGGTCAACGGAACACTCGATTCCGGCCAGTGGCCGCTTCTGGTCATGCTGCTGCTGTCCACGGCACTGAACGCCGGTTACTTCGTGCCCATCCTGTACCGCGCCTTCTTCAAGGCTCCGTCACCGGAAGCGAATATCGGCCAGTACAACGAGGCGTCCAAGACCATGGTAGTGCCGCTGTGCATCACGGCCACCATCTCCGTGTTCCTGGGTCTGTATCCGCAGACGTTCCTGAACTTCGTCAACATCATGGGCAAGTTCTAGGGAGGTAGATATGAGTGAACAACAAGGATTAGGCGGGCTCCTCAAGAATTGGAGCGAGAACACGAAAACGTGGAAGTACATATTCTTCGGCGTGCTGTTCGTGTTGTTGGTGCTCAACGTACCATTTGTCACGCACCATCCCCACTTCGGTATCGACAAGTATCCCGGGTTCTTTGCCGGATTCGGACTTTTCGTCGGACTGGGCATGGTCATCATAATGAAAAAGATAGTGCAGCCGTTCATCAAGCGCGGGGAGGACTTCTATGGAGACTAGTTTCATCCATCCCTCCGTGGCGTTTCTTGCGCTGGCTGCCATTGTGCCGCTGGTCCCCAAAGACCTGTGGCTGAACAAGGCGTTTCGCGGAACGCTGGGGCTGATCGCACCGATTGTGGCCCTCTACAGCATATTCACTGTGACGCCCGGCATGTACGGCTCACTGGAATACCTCGACCAGCTATTGGTTCTCGGACGCGTGGACAAACTGTCCATCGTCTTCGGCCAGGTCTTCGCCATCATCGCCCTCATCGGCGGTATTTACGGCATGCACGTTGAGGATAAAGGCCACTATGTAGCGGGATCGCTCTATGTGGCTGGTGGTTTCGGATGTGTGTTCGCAGCTGACCTGCTGACGGTCTTCCTGTTCTGGGAACTCATGAGCATCGGCTCTACGTTCCTGATCTGGCAGGCTCGCACCGAGGAATCGGTTGGCGCAGGTTTCCGCTACTTCGTGTACCACACGGTTGGCGGTCTCTTCCTGCTTGGTGGACTTCTGCTCAAGTACAAGGCTACCGGCTCGTTCGCATTCGTTGCGGCTGATCCAACCAATGCCCACCTGTACGATTGGCTGATCCTGCTTGGGTTCTGCGTCAACGCCGCTGTGGTGCCGCTGCATGCATGGCTCCCTGATGCGTACCCCAGAGCATCCATCGCTGGTGCCGTTTACATGTGTGCCTTCACCACCAAGACTGCGGTTTACGTGTTGTGCAGAGGCTTCGCCGGATGGGAAGTCCTCGCTATCGCGGGTACCTGTATGGCGGTCTTCGGAGTGCTGTACGCGTGTATTGAAAACAACGCACGACGCATCCTGTCCTACCACATCGTCTCTCAGGTCGGTTACATGGTTGCGGGTATCGGCATCGGCACGGCAATGACCATCAATGGTGCCGTTGCCCACGCCTACGCCCACATCCTCTATAAGGGCCTGCTCTTCATGGGCACCGGCGCAGTCCTCTACGCCGTTGGCACTGTCAAACTCGATAAACTCGGCGGTCTGGCTTACAGATTGCCTTGGGTCATGGTCCTTTACATGATCGCGGCCCTCTCGATCTCCGGTATGCCGCTCTTCAACGGCTTCATCTCCAAGACCATGACCATTGCGGGTGCTGCGGAAGCGCATCACACGCTGCTGGCCCTTGGAATGGAGGTCGCAGCAGTCGGTACGTTTATCTCAGTCGGTATCAAGCTCCCGTACTTCGCCTTCTGGGGCGGGAAGAAGGATTACACCGGTGAGATCAAGCCGCTGCCTATTAATATGTATGTAGGTATGGCCATCTGCGGTCTGCTCTGCATCGCACAGGGTGTCTACCCCGACATGCTGTACCGCTATCTCCCGATGGCAGTTGAGCATCAGTTTGAGCCCTGGCACATCGACAAGGTTATCAACTCGGGTCTGCTGCTCGGCTTCTCCGGCCTGGCATTCTACCTGACCCGGGATATCATTACCCCGCATGCCTTCCTCAATCTGGACTTCGACTGGTTCTACCGTCTCATTGGTCGCGTGACCATGAACGCAGTGTGCTGGCCGGTATCCAAGATCGACGATGTCTGGACCGAAGTGTACCGCACCGTCGGCCTGAAGGCACTCATCGGCGCAGGTGATGGTACATCCGTCTTCGATAAGAAGGGGATCGATACAGTGGTGGACGGAAGTGCTTATTCCGTCAGGAATGTCGGCAGACTCAGCGCGAAGATTCAGACCGCCAATCTGCAGGACTACCTGGCTTACGCAGCCGTTCTTGGTTTGGGCATTTTCGCCCTGGTTTGGTACTTCGGCTAAGCCGGACAATCTAAGGAGAGCAAGTTTTGGACTTCGGATATCCGGTACTCACCCTGTTGATCGCGTTCCCCCTGGTGGCGGCATGCGGCCTCTTCTTCATAAAGGCCGCACCGGTGGTCAGGTATTACACCATGGTGGTGTCACTCATAGAGTGCCTGCTCGCCGTACCGCTGTTCCAGTATGTACCTAACGCTGAATTCCAGTTCGTCGAGAAAATTGATTGGGTCCACCAGTGGGGCCTTCAGTACTACCTCGGCGTAGACGGTATCAGCATACTCATGGTCCTGCTGACCATCGCGGTCCTGCCGCTGTGCGTCATGTGTTCGTGGACCTACATTGGCAAACGAGAGAAGGAATTCCACTTCTGTCTGCTGTTCATGACCTCGTCTGTTCTCGGCGTCTTCTGCGCCCTGGACCTGGTTCTGTTCTACGTGTTCTGGGAAGCCATGCTCATCCCCATGTACCTGCTTATTGCAGTATGGGGTGGCGACGATCGCAGATATGCATCGCTCAAGTTCTTCCTCTATACCTTGGCAGGCTCCACCCTGTTGCTGGCGGCCATCGTGGCCTTCCGCATCACGGGCGGTACCTTCTCCATCCCCGAACTCATGGAGCAGAGCTTCAGCTTCCGCTTCCAGTTCTGGGCATTCCTGGCCATGGCACTGGCATTTGCCATCAAGGTGCCCATGTTCCCGTTCCATACCTGGCTGCCCGCAGCGCACGTCCAGGCTCCTTCGGCCGGTTCCGTCATCCTGGCGGCTGTCCTGTTGAAGATGGGAACTTACGGCTTCCTGCGCTTCTGCCTGCCGCTCACTCCGGCTGCCAGTGATTACTTCGCGCCCATGATGATTGCGATCTCCTTGATTTCCATCATCTACGGTGGCGCCATCGCATTGGGGCAGTCTGACATCAAGAAACTGATCGCCTATTCGTCGGTTGGTCACATGGGATTTGTCACTCTCGGCATCTTCCTGTTCAACCTGCGCGGCGTGGAAGGTGCGCTCTTTCAGATGCTGAACCACGGTATCGTCACAGGCGCACTCTTTATGATGATCGGTTGTGTTTACGAACGCAGCCACTCCCGAGAGATCGAGGACAACATGGGCATGGGTAAGTATATGCCTGCCTACATGTTCTTCTGGGGCCTCATGGCGCTGGCTTCCTTTGGTTTCCCCGGAACTAACGGGTTCGTGGGCGAAATTCTGGTCTTCGTCGGTGCATTCCAGGAGAACACTTGGATCGGCTTCCTCTGCGTGCCCGGTGCGCTTCTGGCTGCCGCCTACATGTTCCGCGTCTCTTTGAAGATGGCCTGGGGCAAGCCTTCAACGGCTGCCGGTTGGAAGGACCTCAATGCTCGTGAATGGATCTACCTGACCATTCCCGCAGTGTTCGTCCTCTGGATCGGTCTGGCTCCGTCTCCGTTCTTCAAGATCATCGACCCGTCCATCGACAAGCTGCTGAACGACTTCGACAAGCGCAAGGTCGCCCATCTCGAAGCCGAGCAACCTGTAAAAACAGCCGCCAATGACATTTTCAGTGTCTTCGCGGTCAACAAGTAGGGGGGGTAAGACATGAACTTCATTACGAGTCTCATCGTCCCGGAGATCTACTACCTCTTCCTGGCCATCGCGCTGATGATTCAGAGCTGCGGTGACAGGGAGTGGAAGCCTGATGTCGAGAAATGGCTGCCGTTCGGCGCGTTGCTCGGCCTCTTCACCACCATTGCCCATTACCATGCCCACGGCACCATGCTGTATGGCACCTATGAAGTGGACATGATGTCCCAGTTCTTCAAGATCGCCCTTTCCTTCGGCTTCTTCGTGATCGTGATCAACACGTCACGTCAGCCGACTCTGGCGGATGAAAAACGTGCGGACTACTACATGCTCCTGACCTTCTCGACATTTGGTCTGATGCTGCTCTCCTCCTGTGTTGAGCTGATCACCATCTATCTGGCCCTGGAACTGGCGTCCTACTCCATGTACGCCATCATTCCGCTGCGGGCGAAGTCCAAGGGAGCTGCCGAATCGGGCGTCAAGTACATCCTCTTCGGTGCGGTCGCCACTGCGCTGGCATTGTACGGCTTGTCCTACATCATGGCAGCCCAGCATACGACCTACATCGCGGAACTCGCTACCAAGAACTGGCACTTCTCCGACAACCCCATGGCTGTCGTCGGTCTTTGCCTCTTCCTCGGTGGCATGTTCTTCAAGCTGGCTCTCTTCCCGTTCCACTTCTGGTGCCCCGATGTGTACCAGGGTGCTAGCAACGAGACGGCCTCTTTTGTTGCAACCATGCCCAAGATGGGTGCCATCGTGATTCTCGTCCGTATGGCCACCTTCCTCAAGCCCGGTCTGGAAATCACCACGTTGCTCGCAGTGCTCGGTGCCTGCTCCATGACCTTCGGCAACCTCTCGGCACTGGCTCAGAAGGACCTCAAGCGTCTGCTCGGGTTCTCTTCCGTGGCCCATGCCGGTTACATCATGGTCGGTCTCGTCAGCGGCACTCCTGAAGGTCTGGCAGCAGCTGCCTTCTACGCCCTGGCCTACCTCCTCATGAACCTGCTCGTCTTCTGGATCGTCTCTCGCGTTGCAGTCGACGGACGCAATCTGGAATTCAGCGATCTGAACGGTCTGTACAAGAAGGCTCCCGTGTTGGCCTTCTCGTTGGCTGCCGGTGCTTTTGCCCTCGTCGGCCTGCCGCCGACCATGGGCTTCATGGGCAAGTTCTTCCTGATCACCTCTGCATGGGATCACGGATACAACTGGCTGGTCATTATTCTGGTTCTGAACTCCGCCATCGCCATTTACTATTATCTGAGCCTCTTCCGCCACGCCTTCACTGAAGAGAAGGGCGTTGCCGAACATCCGGCTCCTGATAATAGCTGGTTCGCCTCAGCGGGCGCAGGCCTGCTTGCCGCAGCGGTTCTTATCGCCGGCATCCTGCCTGCTCCTCTGTTCAACTTTGCCATCGCAGCGGGTAAGTCCCTCTACGGCATCGTTTCCACAGGCACGCACTAGGCGCGCATAGGCAATAAAACGATCCGCCCTGTTCGACTGATAGTCGGGCAGGGCGGATTCTTTTGTGTTGTCTTGCTCACAACCTCTATGGGGCTTATATTACAAGGAAGAGGTGATTATATGCATGAATCAAGTCTGGGTGGAACGCTCCGCGATTATCTGACGGGCGATGAAATAGACGAGACCACGTTTGAAGAGTTTCGGCAGGCTTTGGCCAAGTTGCTGGTGGAAGAAAGGGGCTACCCCAAGGAACAGCTAAAGGCCAAGGTGCCGCTCAAGTATTGTGTGGATGGCGAGGATTATGAACGTCCACTGGATCTGGTTGTATACGACGAAAGCGGCAAGCCCATGCTGGTGGTGATTTTCTGTGCGGGCGAGGTGGGCACTTTTGAGCGTGAGACCATTTGCGCTGGCCGACTGATTGAAGGCGGACCGGTTGCGTTTGCGATTGTTTCGGACAGCATGGATGCTTCACTACTCGACGTGCGCACCGGGGACTTGATAGCTCGTGGGATGCAGGCTGTTCCTGAATACGAGAAGTTGGTGAAGATGGTTGATGAGGCTGAGGTCAAGCCGCTGACCGACGAGCAGAGGGAAAAGCAGACTCGGGTCTTTCACACGTATTGCGGATTCATTTACGGGACCTGCTGTAGCGAATCGTGCTCATTGCCGCCCATGCCCAAAAAGTAGGGCGATGTATGGCTGAAAAAACAGATCGGCCCCCCGCTGGAGGATATGGCGGGGGGCCGATGCTGTTACAGGAGTGTGATGATGTCTCTGACTAGCAATCAACGAAAACTATACACCCTTCGGGGCAGGTGTTCATGATGTCTCGAACTTCCTCTTCAGTAACCTTGGAGCGGCAGACATAGGGCATGTCCATGTTGTCGTCCCATTCGAAAACATCGGGGTTTAAGTCCACGCAGCCCTGGCATAGGCGGCAATCGCCCAGCTCGATGGCGACCTCACGATACTCGGTGCTGTCGTTTTGTGTGCTCATGATTTGATAATAGTAATTGTTTGCATAAAGTGCAAGAGGTATTTTTACAATAGTTTCCTATTGCCGAAGTTTTTGATATTCGAGAGATTGTTGGGGATTCCAATGTGGAGAAGTACGCTAGATGAGGGTGTTCGTGATGGTAATGAGAGTTGTGGCAGTTCTGCTGATGGTATTCATGTTCGGTTGTTCCCAGCCGCAAGGGAATGGCGGTGTCCTGAAAAAAGACTGGCAGGATATCGAGGCTGACGCCCAGGGCGGATTGGTGAAGCTGTACATGTATGGCGGCTTGCCGCAGGTCAATGAGTGGGTGGACACTTATGTGGCCGAGGAAGTGAAAAAGCGTTTCGGCATATCGTTAGTTCGCGTACCTCTGGATGCCAATGTGGTCGTGGCCAAGCTGTTGGCTGAAAAAGGTACGGGCAAGAATGTAGGCGGTGTCGATCTCGTCTGGTTGAATGGCGAAAATTTCAAGACGGCCAAAGAAGGCGGCGTACTATTTGGTCCTTTTGCTGAGAAACTGCCGAATTATTTAAAATACATAGATAAGCGTCTGGCTGCGTATGACTTTGGGTACCCTGTGGAAGGCTATGAAGTGCCGCTCGGTCGGACTCAGTTTGTGTTTGAATATGATAGCGCCGAGGTCCCGAATCCGCCACGCAGCTTCCTTGATCTGCTTCGGTGGACAACTGAGCACCCGGGGCGTTTTACTTATTCCGCACCGCCGGACTTTACTGGGTCGGCATTCATTCGTCAGGCATTCTATTCTCTGACGGGCGGTTCTACGCTGTTTGAATCTGGTTGGAACGAGAAGGCGTTCAACAACTCGGCTCCCAAACTGTGGGAATATCTCAATGAGATGAAGCCATACCTGTGGCGCGCCGGAGTGGAGTATCCCAAGGATGCGGCAGCACTAGATTCCCTTTTTGCGACCGGTGAGACCCTTCTCTCAATGTCTTATGGGCCGCATCACGCGAGTGTGAAGGTGCGCAATAAGGTTTTTCGTCCCTCCGTGCGTACCTACATCATGAATGATGGCTCCTTTTTCAATATGCACTTCATGGGCATCCCTGAGACTGCGCCCAATAAGGCTGGTGCCATGGTCGTGGCGAACTTTCTCTTATCGCCCGAAGCACAACTTTCCAAGTTTCGTCCCGAGTCATGGGGCGATTTCCCCTCCATTGATTTGAGTACGCTGGACAAGGAAATGTGGCAGAAATTCGAGTCCGTGGAGCACGGCGAAGCAGCTCTGACTCCCAAAGAGTTGCACAAGGCTGGCATTCCCGAAATCAGCGCCGAATACGTGGAGGCCTTGGAAAAGGGTTGGATTGAAAACGTGAAGTAGACGGCAAGGCGTTGAATCCCGACCGCTTTTGCTCTAGGGTCTGCGGCATGATCAAAAAGAATGTATTTCTCATCGGGCCGCGTGCGTGTGGTAAGACCAGCGTAGGTCGTGCTTTGGCCGATAAACTGGGCATAGACTTTGTGGACACGGACCACGAACTGGTGGCGTCCGTGGGCATGGAGATCGCTGAGTATGTCGAGCAAAACGGTTGGGACGGCTTCCGCGACAAGGAGACCGAAACATTGGGCCGTGTTGTCAGTGAAGGTGTCCGAGTCGTGGGCTGCGGTGGAGGTATCGTGCTCCGCGAAGCCAATCGCGAGATGCTGAAAGAGGGAGTGACCCTCTATCTGAAGACCGATCCCGAGGTGTTGGCCGAACGGTTGATGCGTGATCCCAATGAGGCGCAGAGGCCATCTCTGACAGGTAAATCCATTGTGGATGAGGTGCGGGAAATTCTGGCCGAAAGGGCTCCACTGTATGAAGGCTACGCCGATGCGGTTTTGCCAGAAGGTGAGCTGAAAATGGTGGTGGAAGCTGCCATCAAAGAAGTAGAGCTCCTTTCCTGAGCGTTTTTGACAGGTTGCATCAACAGGCATATACACAGGGTGAGGCGTTGCCCCGTCGGAATAAGTCCGTGCGGAAGAGTCGCGCCATGTACCTATGCGAATAAAACTTCTATCTCCATATTGGTTGCCCGTCTGGTTCTTTGCCGGAGCCATCTTGGCGGGCGGACTCATGCTGCATCTGGACGCCAGTCATCCGGGCGGCTCTCTGTCACTGCTCGACGCCTTGTTCACGGCCACCTCGGCCATGTGCGTTACCGGACTAGCCGTGGTGGACACCGGCAGCTATTTTTCCCGATTTGGTCAGAATGTTATCCTGCTCCTGATTCAGATGGGCGGTTTGGGTATCATGACATTTACCACGTTGTTTCTTCACTTGTTGGGGAAACATGTGTCACTCAATGACCGGTTGGCCGTTGGGCAGAGCCTGTTGCGCGATCCCTCGTTCAGTCTGGGTAAATTCCTTACACGTATTGTGGTGGCGACCTTCATTCTGGAAGGGGGAGGAGCACTCGCCCTCTGGTTGATGGACCCGGTCGGATTTCATCCCTATTCTGCCATATTTCATTCCATTTCTGCATTTTGTAACGCGGGCTTTTCCCTGTATTCTGACAGCCTGACCCAGTGGAGCGACCATTGGGGAATTAACACCATTTTCATGGTTCTCATCACCGCGGGTGGACTTGGTTTTTACGTTCTGAACGAATGTGCGAGCATTGCGAAAAAAGCTGTGTTGGATCCGCATGCTTTGCGAAAAAAAGCTTATCTGCTCAGCTGGCACTCGGAAGTGGTGCTCAAGACCTCGATTCTGCTTGTGGTCGTTGGTACTGTGGTAATTTTCGTGGCCGAAGGATTGGCTAACAATGCCCCCGAGACGTTGAGTGAGCGATTCCTTACCTCCCTGTTCCAATCCGTCACTTGCCGTACCGCCGGGTTCAACACCGTGGACATCGGTTCAATGACCAATGTCTCGTTGGTGTTCATGTTGGTATTGATGTTGGTGGGCGGTTCTCCTGGGTCGTGCGCAGGTGGTATCAAAACCACCACGTTTAGCGCGTTGTGCAGTTTTGTCGTTTCCCAGTTCAAGGGGCGCGAACAGGTTCGTCTTGGTCGGTATGCATTGAGCCAGCAGGCGATGAACAAGATTATTTCTCTGGTAGTCATGGCTGGTCTGCTTGTGGGCGTCGGTACCATGGTGCTGACGTCACTGGAAAGCGTGAACGCCAACTATCTCATGGGGCGCGAGAAGTTCATGGTAAACATGTTTGAAGTGATCTCCGCCTTTGGCACGGTGGGCCTTTCCACCGGACTGACACCGAATCTTAACGGTGCGGAAAAAACAATGATCATCCTGCTCATGTTTGTGGGCAGGTTGGGGCCCATCTGGTTGCTCTCCGCATTGAGCAGCTGGCATGAAGAACCCCGATACAAGCTGCCCACTGCAGATTTGCCGCTGGGCTAGATTGGAGACCGTTATGGCAAACAGAAAAGAAGTAGGCGTCATTGGCCTTGGCAAATTCGGCTATGCCCTCGCGGCCGCCCTGACCGATTTGGGGCATGATGTCGTGGGTGTAGACAGGAATCCAGACAATGTTCGCAGAGCACAGGGCAAACTGGCGCAGGTCTACGAGTGTGATGCCACTGATGAGAAAGCGCTGGGTCAGGTTGGTTTCAAGGATCTGGAAAAGGTCATTGTGTCCACGGGTAGCTCCATGGAAGCGAGTATCCTGGTGGTATTGAATCTCCAGACACTGGGCGTTCGCGATATCTGGGTCAAGGCCATCAGTGAAGAGCACGAGCGAGTGCTCTACAAGCTTGGCGTCCCCTATGTGGTCTTCCCCGAGGCTTTTGTGGCCTTCCAGCTTGCTCATCGGCTGACCATGCCCGGCATCCATGACTACTTCGGTCTTGGTACCGACGTTGTTACGCGGGAAATCCTGGTGGACAAGTGGGCGGGAAAGACCTTGCGTGATCTGGATTTGACCAATAAGTTTCACGTTCAGGTTATTGCCTATCGTAAGAATGGCGAGGCTGTTTTCAGCTTCGTACCAGATGCCAATATGGAGTTCACGGAGGGCGATGTCATCGTCCTTATCGGCAAGACCGATGATATGATCAAGATTGAGAAGTTCTAGGGAGAGAGAATGAGCGGCAGCAAATTTGGTGAAGTATTCACCTTGACCACCTTCGGTGAATCCCACGGCCCCGGCCTTGGCGGTGTCATCGATGGTTGTCCGGCGGGGATCCCGCTGGATGAGGCGACCATCCAGTTGGAGCTGGATCGCCGTAAGCCCGGGCAGGGCGGCATCGCCTCTACTGCCCGCAAGGAAGCCGATCAGGTAAAGATCCAGTCCGGCGTCTTTGAAGGCAAAACCACTGGTACCCCCATCGGGTTCTATGTGGAAAACACGGACCAGAGGTCCCGTGACTATTCCAAGATCAAGGACGTGTTCCGTCCCGGTCACGCAGATTTTACATTCAATGCCAAGTACGGCTTCCGCGATTATCGCGGCGGTGGTCGTTCTTCCGGCCGTGAGACCGTATCCCGCGTAGCAGGCGGTGCCATCGCGCAGGAACTGCTCCGCACCGAAGGCATTGCCATCTACGCCTACACTGTCGAGCTGGGCGGTATCTCCGCTGAGATCGTGGATATTGAAGGCGCACAGGATCGCCCCTATTTCAGCCCTGACCCGGATGCCCCTGCCAAGTGGGATGAGCGTGTCAAGGAAGTGAAGTCAAAGGGCGATACACTTGGCGGTATCGTCGAGGTTCGTGCTGTCTCTGTTCCTGCAGGACTCGGTGAGCCTGTGTTTGGCAAGATCGACGCTCGTATTGCTCAGGCGCTCATGTCTGTTGGCGCAGTGAAGGGCGTGGAGATCGGTTCCGGCATGGAGGCCGCGCGCATGTTGGGCAGCCAGAACAACGATCCCATCACTAAAGATGGATTTGCCTCCAACAATGCCGGCGGAATTCTCGGTGGTATTTCCTCAGGTCAGGATATTGTGGCCCGTGCGTACATCAAGCCCATTCCGTCCATTTCGCAGGAACAGCAGACCGTGACTACTTCAGGTGATGCCACAGCCATTACCATTGGGGGGCGTCACGACATTGCGGCCATTCCTCGTATCAATCCGGTACTCAAGGCCATGATGGCCCTGACCATCGCCGATTTGCTGCTTCTGGATCGCAGACTTGGCGTCAGAGATTAGTAACGGGCTGGACTTCGCGCCTCTGTTGGGCTAAATATTCCGATACGCTGAAAATAATGAACCGTTTCTCCGTGAGGATATGACGATGAAGAAAGTGACTTTCCTGCTGGCTGTGTTTGCCATGACCCTGCTTCTGACCGCTTGTGGCGCTCAGAAGAACGAGCTCGATATCGGGCATGATCTGGTGAAGCAGGGCGATTGCGCCGGTGCTGCTCCGTACTTGGAGGACACCATCGCCGCTCCTGACGACTTGATGGATATGGCATATGCCTACTTCCTCAAGGGCAAGTGCGCCGAGGATTCCGGTAATGTGGATGGGGCTTTCGAGAATTACTATGCTGCTAAAATCGTGGCCTGTTACGCAGTTGCCAACGACGTGCATGTGAATTTGAACACCTACGCTCGTAGCGAATACTGCCAGAAGATCATCCCTGAGATGCTCGCCAAGCTGGAACCGAGTGTTTCCAATCCGGCCGCCATCAAGGAGAAGGTCGACTCAGTACTTCACGCAAAGTATTTGGATCAGTTCGTAAAGAAATAGCCGCTACCAGTGAAACGCCCCGCTTGACCGGGGCGTTTCTTTTTGTGACCTGCTTGAATTATTGTCGATAGTGTGATCTCTTGCTCATAAGGAGTATTGCCATGCCGCTGAAGGATTACACCGAAACTGCCGAGCGATTGCAACGGGCCTTGGGCAAAGGGTTTGCCGACGAGCCGTGGATACTGAATGTCCCTGGTCAGTCCATTGCCTGCAAGATCGATCAATACTACTATCTCGCCGTCATGCCCGCCTTTGTCGATCAGCTTGCCCGGCTTGGCGGCATGTTCCCCGACAAGGTGACCGAAGCTCTCGTCAAGACTGGCAACTTCATCACCAAAGCACCGGATCGCAATCCGCTTCTTCCTCTCACTGTTGGCTGGGGAGGCAAGGGAATTGGTGTACGAGCCGCATTTGTGGATGCGGATTTCATCGACCGCGCCGTCAAGACCTACGGTGGTATGGGGAGTGTGCTCAATGTCTCTGAGCTTAAGATCAGTCAGGAAGACAAATCCAAGGTAGATGCATTCTTTGACGGCAAGACCGCTCCTCAGAAGCTCGCATATTTCTAGGCCCGACCAATAAATAGTAAAAGCCGAAAGCTCATCTTCAACGATTGGCTTTCGGCTTCTTTGTTTTGGTTGGAGTGGGGTTAGATTGATTCCCCTAGCTCCTTCAAGCGCTCAAAATATAATTCCCTGCATCTGTTTTCGGTCTCCAGCATTCGAACGAACGCCTCCTCAAAATCTGCGACGCCTGTAGTGAACAGGCCGTGGCCATGCACGATGGCTGCTCCCGGTCCGGCAATGGCGGGTGGCAACGTGTTGCACAGTCCAGTCGGCCCGGTTCCCACTTCGCCCGGGACAATGGGGACGCCTTCGACGGTTCTGCATTCCGTACACTTGATGTGGCACTGACCGCGATTCGGACAATCCACCTTGTCGCAGTCCATGGACATGATCACCGAGAACTTGGGGTGTCCATGGAGGATGCAATTCACGTCGGCGCGGCGATATACATCTTCATGGGCGGAAAGCTCGGAAGATGCCGTCAACCCGTGGGTGGTGCTGTTATCCATGGGGCATGGGTCGATGCAGCCCTTAAGTTCATCAAGGGAACTGCCGGTTTGCGATATATAGACAGTGTTGCCGTGTCGATAGGAGATGTTGCCGAAGAAAGAGTCCACCAATCCGTACGAAACAACGTAACGGCCGCTTTCAGCCATTGCCTCAAGGATGATGTCTTCCTTGCCGAGACCCTCATGAATGAACGAGGGGATATCTTGGCGTGGCTCGGGCAGCATGGCGACCACCTTGCGGAACACGGTGCGGTACTCGTCATCTATTTCGCCACGGCGGGCAGCGGCAAGGTAGTCGGAAAAGAACAGCACGAAGCATGAGAAGATGGTGGAGGAGTAAAATACAAAACCCTGCTCCGGCGTGACTGTGCCGTAGGACACGATGCCTTCGCCCGGGATGATGACTGACTTGCGGCGCTTGAGATTCTTGATGATGGCCTCAGCCGAAAATTCGTCCGCCACCGGAATGTCGTGCAGGAAAGTGCGGGTCTCGGTGTCCTCCGGACGGATGGTGCCGGGATAGCGACTGGCTAGGAAATCCACAATGGTGGCATATGGTTCGGCAGGGCGGGCAAAGACCAGAGAGTTGATGGTCAGCCCCTCAAAGACCTTGGCGAGTTCTTCGTTCCGATCGTCGTCGTGATTCCAGACCAAGTCGGCGTCCAGTCCGCCGATAATTGGCGTGCCGGGATCACATATCTTCTGGGCTACAAGTTTAGCGGCGTATTTATCGCAGAGAGGCTTCATTAGTCCACCTCCAGCCCGAGGCGTTTGGTGGTTTCCTTTGTCGGGCGGCCATATTTATCCAATCCACGTACCTTGTAGTAGTTGGCGCGGGCCTGTTCGAATTCAGCGCGATCCAGCGGCTTGATTTCAATGCCACCGCCCGAGGTGCCGGGTTCGGTAAAGAAGCGGGGCGGCAGGTCGTCGTCGCAGATTTCAAAACCGTTCTCTGCGTTCATGATGCGTTCGTTGTAGTAAATGCGTTCACCTATTTCGAGGAGATCATGGGCAGATGAGGGGGTGCCGGTGACGGCAGTGAATGCCTTGGCATACTCTTCCAGACTGGCCGCGAAGAAAGTGAATTTGCAGGCGGTCAGAGAGTCGACCACGGCGTTCTGGTCTTCAGCAATCTTGATGATGCGGGCTTTGCCGCTGAAGCTGAATCTGTCTGTGGTGACTGGCTTGCGCAGGATCTCGTGGCTGATGGGGTAAGCGCGCAGGTGGCAGCCTCCGCGTGTGCTCATTGCGTATGCCAGCGACATGCCGTAGGCCCCGCGTGGGTCATATGCGGGCAACTCCATGCCTTTGACCGACATGGAGAGCTCCGGTCGCTCGCATGACTTGTC